>JAEEOJ010000129.1 GCA_016284175.1 Lachnospiraceae bacterium
TGGCCGATGATCATGTACACATTCTTTGAGAATAACGTAGAAGGTTTGTCGGGTAAAACTCTGATCCCTTTTTCCACACATGAAGGATCGGGTCTTTCAGGTTTTGATAAGAAGCTTTCTTCAGCCTGTCCGGATGCAACGGTTTTAGACGGACTTGCCATAAGAGGAAACGACTGTCAGAATGATCAGGACAGCGTCAGGAAAAAAGTCAGCGAATGGGTGACGGGACTGGGATATTAGAGGAGTGATTTGTTTGAAAAAGAAGATCAGGATTATAATCGATATATCTGAACATAAAAGTTTTTAAGATTTTACTTGAAAACAATTTTTAATTACATTAGCCTTTTCTTAGGACGTCCGAATCTTACCTAAGAGGAGGCTATTATTATGAATAAAGAACAATTACACAGGTACATTTCTGAAAGCACCGGAAATGAGAGCAACATCTGCCAGATTTATGTTATCAAAGATGGAGAGATGGCACTTGATGATTGTTGGCATGGTTTTAAGACTGAGGATGCTATGAATGTCAATTCCGTAACAAAAGGTGTAATGGGACTGCTTGCTGGAATTGCATTAGACAAAGGGTTTATCAAAAGTGTAGATCAGAAGGTAATGGATTTTTTTCCAGATTACACTGTAAAACGCGGGGAGAAGACCATATATGATGTTACAATCAGGCATCTTCTTACTATGACAGCCCCTTATAAAGGTAAGTCAGAACCATGGAAGAAGGTATGTACTTCGCCAGACTTTACGCTTGCGATACTTGATTCGCTTGGTGGCCGTAATGGAATCACAGGTGAGTTCCGGTATGCAACACTTGGTATTCAGATTATAGCTGGGATAATCGAGAGAGCAACCGGTACGAAGTGTATTGATTTTGCCAACGAGAATCTGTTTAAACCGTTGGGACTTCCAAATCGTATACCTCACGGAGACAGCTCTAAAGAGGACCAGTTTGATTTTTTTATGAATAAGAATCCCAGAAAACACGAGTGGTTTACTGATCCACAGGGTTGTGTTACGGCTGGCTGGGGATTGTGCATGTCGGCTAAAGATATGGCTGTAATCGGTGCGATGATGCTGGGCGGTGGCTTGTACAATGGGAAGAGAATCATCTCAGAGGAATACTTATACGATATGCTGGTACCGCACATTAAGCTTGGTGAGCGTTTTGGCTTCATGAACTATGGCTACTTATGGTACAAGCCCTACGATGATAAAGAGGTTTATGCTGCGATTGGTGATAGCGGAAATATAATCTATGTAAACAAAGAGAAAAATGTATCTGTTGGAATAACTGGCTCATTTAAGGTAAGGATATTTGATCGTGTGGAATTCATAGAGAAAAAAGTTTTGCCGGTTATTGAATGCACGACATAGTTTTTTATTCCAGCATAATACACTGTTAAGGAAAGAGGACTGGAGAAAGTATCAAAAGGAATCTATATTTCGCCGGATACATGGGAGGATAACTATAAATTTACTGCCATTGTCAGGTTCACACTTCACTGTTATAGTGCTGTAGTGAGCCTGGACGATGGCTTTTGTTATTCTTGGGTGGCAAAGTAGTTATTGGTTGGCAACCATATCACAAAAATATTTATGAATATGTAGAGAGTCATTAAGCTCAGGATGAAATGCAGTTACTAGTTGATTTCCTTGTCTTGCGGCAACTATGTGACCATCAACTGTAGCAAGTGGTCTTGCTTTTTCTGAAACAGCTTTGATGTAAGGAGCTCTGATAAATGTCATAGGAACAGTACCAATTCTCTCAAAATCAGCCTCAGTGTAAAAGCTTCCAAGCTGTCTGCCATAGGCATTTCTTTCAGCTACGATATCCATAGTCTGTAAGTAACTGCGGTCATCATTATTTATTTTATCTGCTAAAAGTAGCAATCCTGCGCAGGTGCCAAATACAGGTAGTCCGTTTTCAATCATTTTCTTTAATGGCTCAAAAAGTCCTAGTTCCTTAAGGAGCTTTCCCTGCACGGTACTTTCTCCGCCGGGAATAATTAAGCCATCAAAATCTTTTTCCAAATCTTTTTGTTGTCGGATTTCTATAGTGGACACACCAAGCTTTGAAAGTATTTTTTCGTGTTCTATAAAGGCTCCCTGTAGAGCAAGTACAGCGATGTTCATCTTATTTACCCCTTTCAGCCATAAGCAAATCAATTTCCTGTTCGTTAATTCCCACCATTGCTTCACCTAAATCTTCTGATAGTTCTGCAAGCATTTTTGCATCTGTAAAATTGGTGACTGCTTTAACAATTGCGGCTGCTCGTTTTGCAGGATCTCCTGATTTGAAAATACCAGAGCCTACAAAGACTCCTTCGGCACCAAGCTGCATCATAAGTGCTGCATCTGCAGGAGTAGCTACGCCACCGGCTGCAAAATTTACAACAGGAAGTTTGCCATTTTCATGAACGTATTGAACAAGCTCGTAAGGGACTGCCAATTCTTTTGCAGTATTGAAAAGCTCATCCTTTGACATTGAACTGATACGTCTGATTTCAGATTGCATTAAGCGCATATGCCTGACAGCTTGAACGATGTCACCTGTTCCCGGTTCACCTTTTGTGCGAATCATTGATGCACCTTCATTTATTCTGCGAAGGGCCTCACCTAAATCCTTGGCACCGCATACGAATGGTACATCAAATTTTGTTTTATCAATGTGATATTTATCGTCGGCAGGAGACAAAACTTCTGATTCATCGATGTAATCTATTTCAATAGCCTGAAGAATTTGGGCTTCTGCGAAATGTCCGATACGGCATTTTGCCATTACAGGAATTGAAACTGCATCCTGAATACCTTTTATCATTTTTGGATCACTCATACGGGAAACGCCACCGGCTGCGCGAATATCAGCAGGGATTCTTTCTAGTGCCATTACAGCGCAGGCACCAGCAGCTTCGGCAATTTTGGCCTGTTCCGGAGTAGTTACATCCATGATGACTCCACCCTTTAACATCTGTGCGAGATTCTTGTTTAATTCATAACGATTATTCAACATTTTATTGTTCCTCCTTGATTGTTGAGAAAATTATAGATTATAATTGCATATATTAAATACTCAGTTTGGAGAAAAAATATATATGCAAAATTCAAATAAAGCCTCAAACGATAATAAAATGCCCCAATACATACGTATTTACGATATATTAAAAAAGAATATAATTTCTGGAGATTATCCATACGGAACCAGGATCCCATCCAGAAAAACAATGGCAGATGAAATGCATGTTAGTGTAATAACCATAAAGCATGCCTATGAGCTGCTATGCGATGAGGGGTATCTTGAATCCAAGGAGAGAAGCGGATACTATGTGATTTTTCGAAAGGAGGATGGCTTTGTATCCACAGCAAAAATCTTA
>JAEEOJ010000130.1 GCA_016284175.1 Lachnospiraceae bacterium
GCCCAGAATATCACTTAATTCCTCGAGCGGAGTCAGTCCGTCGATTTCATAACTTTTCTCACCTTTTGACTCGACAAAAGTCTCTTCTTTATCGTATTCGTCAAGAATATTTCCAACAATTTCTTCCAGAATATCTTCCATCGCTACAAGTCCACTGGTCTGACCGTATTCGTCGATTACGATAACCATCTGCAGTTTGTCGTCTTTCATTTTCTTGAAAAGATCATCTATTTTTCTGGTCTCGGATACAAATCTGGCTTCTCTTAAAAGTTTAGGATATCTTCTGATAGCGCCGTCTCTGTCTTTAAAGTTTGACTGGTATCTTAACGCATCTTTTAAGTGAATGATACCGATAATATGGTCAAGGTTGTCGATATACACGGGATAACGGCTGTTTGAACCGTCAAGCATTATCTTAATGGCATCGGAAAGCTTTGTATCACCGTCAATTCCGACAATATTCTTTCTGTTGGTCATAATATCCTGTGCTTCCTTGTCGTTAAGTTCAAAGATATTATTAATCATTTCAACTTCATCGTCTTCTATAATTCCCTGGTCGTTAGATTCCTGAACCATTGATAAAATATCGTCTTCGGTAACTTCCTCTTCCCTGTTAAATTTGGATTTGCCGATTATATTAAAGAATCCTGTAATAAGGAAATCGGAAAAATCTGAAATAGGAGCCATAATTACGGATATTTTCAAAGAAAACAGCGTAAAAATTGCTTTAACATATTCCGATGAATGTCTGAATAATCTTCTCGGAAGTAAAAAGAAAAACAGGAAATTGAAAAACAAAAATATAATCAGAATAAATATTATAAACAGAATATAAAGAATAACGCTCCAGTCCGCAAGAAGCATAAAGTGGTCCGTAACGTCGATTATAATATTAGCCGCAAGCAGAATAACAAACATATGCACCGTAATAAGCGCTGCATGAAATCTGTTTACGTATCTGTTTTTGTGTTTAAGAAATTTCTGAAGACTCTTTTCGTCAGATGAAGACAGTCTCTCCTTGATGGAAATAAGATTTGCCTCATTGAAATCTTCGACTACATAAAGACTCACGGAAAGAAGTGTTTCAACGATAAACAGGAATACAAGAATTATATAAAAAGGCCATGCATCCTCAAAATAATAAAATTCAAATCCGAGATAATTACTTACTAGCATTCATAACCTCTAAAATTACACAATTATTGTATATTCTGTCATTAATCTTAAGCGCAGAAAATGCATTAGGCATATAATCAAGAATATTTCTGGCTGTAACACAGAATGCGGTAAGATCCTTGCCTGCAAATTCGCCTGCTCTTCCGTGAAGATAAACTGCCGTATTTACACCTCTGAAAGGATATTCTTCGTTTATAACCAAAGATGCAATCATACCTGCAAGAATATCGCCTGAGCCTGCAGTCGACAATGATGAATTACCTGATTTATTGACATAAATGTCTGTACCGTCGCTGACTCTCGTGGAAGCATCTTTGAATACAGTTATAATTCCATACTCTTTTGCAATCTTTAAAGCAAGATCGTCGAGGTTCTGTTTAACCTCTTCGGTTTTAAGTGAACTTAATCTTGCAAGTTCAAGAATATGCGGAGTGATAATGACAGTTCTGTTCTTATCTTTGTTATACAAAGGATGATTTGTATCAGCCTTGAAATCTTCGCTTAAGACATTAGCAAATTTGTATTTTACGGAAATCGAATTAAGCGCATCGGCATCAATTATGATATTTCCGTCATAGTTCTTTAAAACATATTCGGTTATTTTAAGAGTATCTTCCCTTATGCCAAGACCGGGTCCGATTACAACCGAATCAGCCTTCTTTAAAAGCCGGTCAAGTTTGTCTTTAAAGAAAGTATCCTTTTCATCAAAAACAGGATGCTTGATGTTATCAAACCAGTCAAATATGGCTTCAGGCATAAGCACCTTTAATGATTCAATATTGTTTTTGTCGGTAAAAATATTTACCATTCCGCAGCCGCTTCTTAAAGCAGCCATGGCGCAAAAATAAACACATCCGGACATACTTTCGTTGCCTGCAATAACAAGCACCTGACCGAACGTTCCCTTGTTTCCTTTTTCGTTTCTTTTGTTTAAATGTGGATTATAATTCATAGAATTCCCGTACACCCTTTTATTTTTTATAATAATACCACATTTTAAGGCATTCTTAAATGAATTTTTTATAAATACGGGCTCATAAAAGAAAAAACCGGAGATAATTTTCTCCGGTTTTAAAAGCATTATTTAATTAGTTCTCATTTTCATGAATCTTGAATGAAAGTTTCATCAGACTGTCTGAAAGATGAACGTTTTCAACATTAATTCTGTCAGGAACATCAAGGTCTACATGTGCGAAGTTCCAGATACCAGAAATATCACAGTTTACAAGAGTCTTGCAAATCTCCGTGGCACCCTGCTTGGGAAGTGTTAAAACAGCAATATCGATATTGTTGTTTTTGATAAACTCTGCGATATCATCGGTATGCATTACCTTCATTCCTCTGATATCAGTTCCTATAAGGCTTTCCTTGCGGTCAAATATGCCTTTTACGAAAAAGCCTCTTTTTTCAAAATTCATATAATTGGCAAGAGCCTGGCCTAAGTTGCCGGCGCCGATGATAATAAGATTATGTCTTTTATCAAGTCCTAAAATCTTGCCTATTTCTTCATAAAGATAATTAACGTTGTAACCGTAACCCTGCTGACCGAAACCTCCGAAATGATTGAAATCCTGTCTTATCTGGGACGCGGTTACATTCATTCTTTTAGAAAGTTCGCCTGAGGAAATTCTTTCCATCCCCTCGTCTTTTAAATCGCCCAGGTATCTGAAATATCTCGGAAGTCTTGAGATAACTACCTGCGATATGTTTTTCTCCTGCATCTCCAACCCCTTAATTTATATCTAGCGAAAAAAGGGCGACAAGAAATAAAGCTTTGTCGCCCGTTAAATTTAAATTACTTAACTCTTCTTACTCTGAATACGCCGTCCATAGCTTCAAGTTTCTTGATAATATCGTCAAGATCCGAGCTTTCGGAATCGATCATTGTGTAAGCATAATCACCTTTAGACTTGTTGGTCATGTCTGTGATGTTGATATTAAGCTCACCGAAGAGTCCTGTGAACTTGGTAATCATGTTGGCAATGTTCTTGTGGAAAATAGCAACTCTGGCTGCCTGTGTACAGATACCCATATCACACGCAGGATAGTTAACCGAGTTAATAATATTACCGTTTTCAAGGTAATCCTTCATTTCCTTAACAGCCATCTTTGCACAGTTGTCTTCAGACTCTTCTGTAGATGCTCCAAGGTGAGGAATAACGATACATCCGTCCTGACCTGCTGTCTTGGGATTAGCAAAATCGGAAACGTACTTACGAACCTTTCCGGACTTTATTGCTTCAAGTAAAGCATCTTCGTCAACAAGGATGTCACGTGCAAAGTTAAGAAGGATAACTCCGTCTTTCATCTTTGCAAATGCTTCTGCGTTGATGTAGTTCTTTGTAGAATCCATAGCGGGAACATGAATTGTGATAAAGTCACAGTTCTCATAGATTTCATCAAGGCTGTTAACATGCTTGATGTCTCTGCTTAAGCTCCATGCTGCATTAATGGAAAGGTAAGGATCGTATCCGTAAACTTCCATGTGAAGGCTCTTAGCTGCGTTAGCAACTTTAACACCGATGGCACCAAGACCGATAACACCGAGCTTCTTGCCTTCGATTTCTGTACCTGCGAAAGCCTTTTTAGCCTTCTCTGCAGTCTTAGCGATATTCTCGTCAGCTTTATTCTCTTTAACCCATTCGATACCGCCTACGATATCACGGCTTGCAAGAAGCATACCTGCGATAACGAGTTCCTTAACACCGTTAGCATTTGCACCGGGTGTATTGAATACAACGATACCTTTTTCTGCGCACTTATCAAGAGGGATGTTGTTTACACCCGCACCTGCTCTTGCTACGCAAAGAAGCTTGTCAGAAAGTTCCATATCATGCATTACGGCACTTCTGACGAGTACGCCGTCTGCATCAGCAAAATCATCTGTTGCTACATAATTAGAATCAAAATTATCAAGACCTACCTGAGCGATAGGGTTAAGGCAATTATATTTAAACATTATGCGTTCTCCTTCTCGAATTTCTTCATAAATTCAACTAATTTCTCAACACCTTCAATAGGCATAGCATTGTAGATAGATGCTCTCATACCGCCAACAGATCTGTGGCCTTTAAGGTTAACAAAGCCTGCTTCTGTTGCTTCTTTTATGAACTTAGCTTCGATTTCAGCCTTCTTCTCGGCATCTTCAATGTTGCACACAAAAGGAACGTTCATTAAAGATCTGTCTTCCTTAACAACTGTACCTACGAAAAGCTTGGACTCGTCAAGGAAATCATAAAGGATTTTAGCCTTCTTTTCGTTGAGTTCCTTCATAGCCTCAAGTCCGCCCATCTTCTTTAACCATTTAAATACCTTGCCACAGATGTAAATTGTGTAGCAGGGAGGTGTGTTGTATAAAGAATCATTGTCGGCCTGAGTTTTCCACTTAAGCATGGTAGGTGTTCCGGGTAAGCACTCGTCTGTAATGAGGTCTTCTCTGATAATTGCGATAACGCAACCTGCAGGACCTACGTTCTTCTGAACACCGCCGTAAATTACAGCATACTTAGAAACATCTACTGGCTCTGAAAGGAAGCATGAAGATACGTCTGCAACGAGGTCTTTGCCCTTTGTGTTGGGAAGAGTTTTGAACTTTGTACCGTAAATGGTATTGTTCTCACAAATATATACATAATCCATATCATCCGTAATAGGAAGATCTGAACAGTCAGGGATGTAAGAGAAAGTCTTGTCTGCACTTGAAGCAAGTTCAACAGCTTCGCCGTAAATCTTAGCTTCTGCAAATGCCTTCTTAGCCCACTGACCGGTAAGGATATATCCGGCTTTTTTATTCTTCATCATGTTCATGGGAACTTCTGCGAAAAACTGTGAAGCGCCGCCCTGAAGGAATAAAACTTTGTAATTGTCGGGAATGTTCATAAGTTCTCTTAAATCTGCCTCAGCATCTTTAATGATTTTGTCATAAACTTTTGAACGGTGGGACATTTCCATTACGGACTGTCCTGAGCCCTGATAATCCATCATTTCTTCTGCTGCTTCTTTTAAAACTTCTTCAGGTAAAACAGCGGGACCTGCAGAGAAATTGTAAACTCTTGCCATGATATAGCCTCCAAATTTTATAATAAAATTTAAATAAATACCCTTTGGGTAAATAAATTCACGTTCAATATTTTACTTTTATAAAAATATTAAGTCAATACAAAAAATGCAAAAAATGATAAAAATTTAACAATATAAAAATCTTTGTTAATTTTGTCCATAAATAAAGGGTTTGCAGAAGGTTACATAACTCATAAAAGACATAAAAAAACCGGACATTTTTTGTGTCCGGTTAAATATCTTATTCAGTTTCTTCTGAAGTTTCTGTTTCGGTAGTTTCTTCACCGGCTGCATCTTCTGTATCGGCCTCTTCTGCTTCGGTATCTTCTGATTCATCAGGTTCTTCAAAATCTTCCAACTCCTCTGCTTCTTCAGGCTCTTCCACTTTGGGAGGCTCATAATGATGCACGATAACGGGTGTTCCGATTTCCATCATGTCATAGAGCTCGCTCATCTTATTAAGAGGTGTATTGATACATCCGTGTGAACCGCCCCAGAGATAAATCTCTCCGCCGAAGGTTCTTCTCCATGTAGCATCATGGATACCGATCTGGCCTGTGATACACATCCAGTAATAAACAAAGGATTCGTATCCGGGTCCGATAAGCGTTACATTCCTTGCCTTGTTTAGGATAAAGCATACGCAGTCGGGCGTCATATTGCCGTTAGCCTTGCAACCTGTAACAACATCCGTATCAAACACCAGAGCGTTATTTACATAGTAATACATATGCTGGTTTGTAATATCAACTTCAACATAAGTACCGCCGTAATTATTAGCGTATGTACCACGGTCTTCTTTTCTGATATAGATAGGTTCTCTCTCACCGGGACTTTTATGAGATTTAATAATAGCCTCAAGTTCCTCGGCTTCGGCTCTTACATTCATAAGACTGCCGTATGTGGTATATCTGGTATAAGGAATTGTAACCGTTCCGCCGCTTGTGGTATCGAAATATTTGTCCTTATATAAATTGTCATACTTATCCGATAAGTCCTGAACAAACGCAAGAACCTTTTCGGAATCAATAACAGCTTCTCCGTCTTCGAAAACAAAATCACCGTTTTCGTCAAGTAAAAGCATTTTTGAGATAACCGAACCGTCAACAACAATATCCTCGCCTGTTGCCAGTTTGTAAGTCATATTAAAATCAAGAGTTTTTTCAAGCTTGTCCCAGTCGGATAAAAGCTTCTTTTCTTCTTCGGATCTTGCAATGTCTTTATAAACACCGGCTTCTTTTAAATTGATATAACCTGTATCTTCAACCGAAGCCTGCATTACAAGTTCTTTTAAAAGTTCCCAGTCAAGAAGATTCTGCGTATCGTCAATAAGCTCATAACCGCGCTCATCAGTGTACTTAATCTCAGCGCGTCTTTTAGGATCAAATCTGTCCTTTTTGCCGAGCTTTGAATTTGTAACAATCTGCATAAGTTTCTTATCGTCAAGATATCTCTTGGGATAATAAACATATTCATGCTTTTCAAACAGACATTTAACCCACAGATATGGATTCTGTGAGTCTTTTATATATTGAATTGCATTTGCGATTTCGTTATTGTTATAGCTGTAGATTTCGGAGCCGTCAACAAAAATCTGAGACCCGTCACTGTCTTCAATGACGAGATTATGATTTACCACGCTGTCGGCAATCAAAGTATCGCAGACATTAAAGTTCTTGTTGGAAACATTTACACCGTTAATGTAAGTATTCGGACAGAACCAGTGTCTGAAATAAAAAACTCCGAAAAAGTATAACCCCGCAAACGTAATAAGAAGAAACGATAAAATTGTAATTAAAATAATACCGATTCTTTTCACAAAAACTCCTTATTCGGCTTTTTCAATCTGAGCTATAGCCGATTTCTTCATAGGGATTCGGCAGTTCTTATTGTTGCCGAATTCAACAATAACATCTTCATCCGTAATATCAATGAGAACACCATAAAAGCCGCTTGTTGTAACAACAGCATCACCAACTTCCATATTTGAAAGCATGGACTGAATCTTTTTCTGTTCTTTTTTCTGAGGTCTGACGATTACAAAGTAAATAAATACACCAAAAATCGCAATATATGCGACTGTTCCCCAGATTCCGAAGCCTCCTAAAAGTCCGCCACCGGAAGTATTTGCAGCTGCGTCAAGTAAAAGATTGAACATTTTAAAACTCCTTTATTTCTAGAATTAAACAACTAATACAATAATTTATTTCGAATAATAATACAAGTGGAAATTATCATTCCTCATTCATCATGGATGAAATTTTAGCCTTTTTATACTCGGCAAAGCATCCTTTATCGAGAGCATCTCTTATTTCCGCCATCAAATTATTGTAGAAATAGAGATTATGCAGAACGCAAAGGCGCATACCAAGCATTTCTTTGGCTTTCAATAAATGTCTGATGTAAGCTCTTGAATATCTCTGACAAGTCGGACACTGACAGCCTTCTTCTATCGGAGAATCATCAAGCTCGTATTTTGCATTCATCAGGTTTATCTTACCGTGGCTGGTATAAAGATGTGCATGTCTTCCGTTTCTTGTAGGATAAACGCAGTCAAAGAAATCAACTCCACGCTCAACAGCTTCGAGAATATTGGCAGGCGTACCGACACCCATCAGGTAAACAGGCTTGTCCGAAGGAAGGTACGGAACCGTCTTTTCAATGATTTCATACATCTCTTCATGGCTTTCGCCCACAGCAAGACCGCCGATTGCGTATCCCGGAAGATTAAGTTCTGAGATTCTTTTAGCATGTTCTATACGAATGTCGGGGAAAATCGCACCCTGATTGATACCGAATAAAAGCTGTTCTTTATTAATAGTATCTTCGAGAGAATTAAGTCTTGTCATTTCAGCCTTGCATCTCTCAAGCCATCTTGTCGTTCTTGCAACCGAATCCTCAACATATTTTCTGTCGGCCTTGGAATTCGGACATTCGTCAAATGCCATTGCAATCGTGGAGGCAAGATTTGACTGAATTCTCATGCTTTCTTCAGGACCCATAAAGATTTTACGGCCGTCAATATGTGATGCAAAGTAAACGCCCTCTTCTTTTATCTTTCTTAAAGAAGCAAGGGAGAAAACCTGAAATCCGCCTGAATCGGTAAGAATCGGTTTATTCCATGACATAAACTTATGTAAACCACCAAGCGCTTTTATCTTATCATCGCCCGGTCTTACATGAAGATGATATGTATTTGACAGTTCGACCTGCGTGCCTATTCTTTCAAGGTCTTCTGTTGATACGGCGCCTTTAATTGCAGCAACCGTACCGACATTCATAAATACAGGCGTTTCGATAACACCGTGTACGGTCTCGAAGCGCCCTCTTTTAGCCGAACCTTCTTTTTTTAATATAGTAAATCTTTCGCTCATAAAACTCTCGTAAAACAATTATTCTTCGGCAGATACTCCGTTATATTCATTGACCATATTAACAAATTCTTCAAATGTAAGATCGTTGATATAGATGAATTCAGCAGCTTCTTTGCCTACATATCTGAAATGCCACGGCTCGTACTGAATCTTTGTAATATCTTCCTTACCCTCGGGATATCTTAAAATAAATCCGTATTCAAAAGAATGCTCCTTAAGCCATATTCCGGCATCACAGTTACCAAAATCGGAATCAGTACAGTTGTGATTGTAACTTACAATATCAACCGCAAGCCCTGTTTCATGCTCGCTGGTCAAAGGCGGAGTTACTTTCATAGATGCTATTTCTGTAGCTTCTGCCTGTGAATAACCAAGTCTCTTAAAATATGAAATCTTCTTTTCATAAAGATACGTCTGAGTGTTGAAATTCCTGTATCCTGAAGCCATCAACAGATTAATGCCGTCTTCTTTTGCAGCTTTAAACATCGCATCAAGCTCTTCATAAATACGGTCGTCAACATCAAAACCGTTATAATTTCGAAGTTTACACTCAATATCCGCTTCAAGAGGATTGTCCTTGTTGACAAGGATTAAATTCCAGTCTTCAAGATTAAAAATGGAGATTCTTTTAGAAATAACAGTTTCAAAATCCTCAGGCTCATCATTGGTATTTATCGAGTAATCCTCGGATACATCCACGCTTTCTTCTTCAAGCTCATGCATGTAAAGAGGTCTTCCTTCCTCGTCCACACCCGACATCTGGCTTGCAAAAATAAGATTTGAAAAGCCTACGGGAATGTCCGTAAAAAGAAGCACGAACAAAACCAGTACCGTTGCTACGGAAAACTTAATTTTTTTTGAAAACAAAATCTTTTTAAAACTCATAAACCTGCTTACTTAATACCGTGGAAAATCACACAGTTTGGATAATCGATTTTTACTTCTTTTGCACACATGGAAAGGAGTCCCTTTTCGAGATCTACATTAAAGAATGTAAGTGTGCTCGATTCATGATTTAAGGATACCAAATGCTTTTTGTCAGGGAATAATGCAGCATCCTTGGGATACGAACCGCTTATGGGAAGCCAGAGAATCTTTGTCAAAAGGCCTGTTGCTTCATCTCTTTTAAAAATTTCAACGGAATTGTCTCCCGCAGAAGAAGTGACAATATAATCTCTGTCTTCGCTGAATTTAAGAGCTCTGGATACAGACATTGAAGCATGATAATTATCAACAGTCTGAATTGTCTGAATCTTTTCAAATTCGGGATAGCCCGAATCAAGAGCCGTATATGTGAATACGTCAACGGAATTCTGCATTTCGTTAAGGACGTATACGAATTTGTTGTCTACCGAGAAAATCATATGTCTCGGACCGGAATTTACATCCGAACGGATAATGTCTACAGGTTTAAGCTTGCCCGTCTCATAATTAAGAGCATATACGTTTACATGATCCATTCCGGTATCCGATGCCAAGAGAAACTTATTGTCTCTGGACATCTTAACGCAACTGACATGAGGCACATAAGAACGGTCAGAAACCTCGCCCATACCCTGAACATAAATTTCATCCGTAATCTCACCTACTGCACCGTCTTCGCCTACTCTTAAAACAGTAATTTTTCCGTCATGATAACCTGCGACAAAAAGATATCTGTCTGTGTAATCGGTAGAAAGATAGCATCCTCTCATACCGTTTACGGACGCAAAATTGATTTCATCCAGATTACCGTCAGAATCGATTTCATAACTCTTAACACCCATATCGGTGATTGAGTAAAGGAACTGATCGTTATGCGAACTGGTTAAATATGACGAATTGGAAATTTCAATCGAATTTCTGTAAATAAAATTCCCTTTTTCCAAATCTACATCAAATATTGTAATGCCCATTTTATTTCTTTTTGTATAACTTGAAACATAGGCAACATATTTTTCGAATCTCATGCTAACCCCCAACTGATTAAATATATTAAAAATCCGCAAAAATCCATATAAAATCAATTTACATAATAACACAAATCGTATAAAATAAAAATGTTTTTTACGAACTATTTATTTTATGATTGGAGCAAAAATGAGCAACAAACTTATTACTCTTGAAAACATTTCAAAATCTTATGACAATCACCTCGTTCTTGACGAGATGAATCTTTACATAAGAGAGAATGAATTTGTAACTCTTCTCGGCCCTTCAGGCTGTGGCAAAACAACCACTCTTCGTATCATCGGCGGATTCGAAAATCCCGATACAGGACGTGTTGTTTTTGACGGAAAAGATATCACCAAACTTCCCGCATATAAAAGACAGCTTAATACTGTTTTCCAGAAATATGCTCTTTTTACGCATATGAATATCGCCGAGAATATTGCTTTTGGTCTTAAGATTAAGAATAAATCCAAGTCATATATTGACGATAAGATTAAATACGCTCTTAAGCTTGTTAACCTCGAAGGTTACGAGAACAGAATGCCCGATTCACTCTCAGGCGGTCAGCAGCAGCGTATTGCCATCGCAAGAGCTATCGTAAACGAACCCAAGGTTCTTCTTTTAGACGAGCCTTTAGGTGCGCTTGACTTAAAGCTTCGTCAGGACATGCAGTATGAGCTTATAAGACTCAAAAACGAACTCGGCATTACCTTTATATATGTAACACACGATCAGGAAGAAGCACTTACAATGTCTGATACCATCGTTGTTATGAACCAGGGTTATATCCAGCAGATCGGTACTCCCGAAATGATTTACAACGAACCCGAAAACGCTTTCGTAGCAGACTTTATCGGTGATTCTAATATTATCGACTCTATTATGATTCGTGACGAGCTTGTAGAAATCCTCGGCGCTAAATTTGCATGCGTAGATACTGGTTTCGGTGAAAACGTTCATGTAGACGTTGTTATAAGACCTGAAGACATTGAACTTGTAAGTCCCGAAGAAGGAACAATCACAGGTGTGGTTACATCATTAATATTCAAAGGCGTTCATTATGAAATGGACGTTATGGCAAACGGTTATGAATGGCTTGTTCATTCCACAAAGATGTTCCCTGTAGGCGAACAGGTAGGCATCAAGGTTGATCCTTTCAACATCCAGATTATGAACAAACCTGCCAGCGAAGATGAGGAGGCTGTACAAATTGAAGAATAAGTTCGTCAAATGGCTTTCGCTTCCTTATGCATTCTGGTCGATTGCCTTTATCATCATACCTCTTATCATGGTTTTCTATTTTGGATTAACTGATAAGACCGGTAAATTCACATTCGCAAATATCTTATCGATATCTCTGCCCGTGCATTTCAAATCACTTTTGATTGCGCTTCTTTTATCATTTATAAGTACAGTCATATGTCTGTTGCTCTCCTATCCTCTGGCTATGATTCTTTCAAGCCTCAATTCGAAGAACAACAAACTTATGATTCTTATTTTCGTCCTTCCCATGTGGATGAACTTCCTTTTAAGAACACTTGCATGGCAGACACTTCTGGAAAACGAAGGTGTAATCAATACAATTCTTCGTACAGTTCATCTGCCTGCTCTTAAAATAATCAATACACCGTATGCGATTGTATTCGGTATGATTTACAACTTCCTGCCTTTTATGGTTCTGCCTATTTACAATGTACTTTGCAAAATCGACAAGAATCTTTTAAATGCAGCAAGGGATTTGGGTGCTAACGAAATACAGACATTTTTAAAGGTTACTCTTCCGTTAAGTGTTCCGGGAATTATCTCCGGTATCACAATGGTATTTGTACCTGCGCTTACAACCTTCGTTATTTCCGATCTTTTAGGAGGAAGTAAAATCCTTCTTATCGGTAATGTTATCGAACAGGAATTCACACTCAATTCGAACTGGCACTTAGGTTCGGGACTTTCGATTGTACTTATGCTGTTCATTATCATATCCATGATAATCACCGCCATATTCGATAAAGACGGAGAAGGGAGCGCATTATAATGGCTAATGTTTTAAAAAGAATTTATATAGCTCTCATCTTCATTTTCCTTTATGCTCCGATGGTTGTATTAATTGTTTTATCATTTAATAAATCGAAATCAAGAGCAAAATGGGGCGGTTTCACATTCCAGTGGTACACAAAGCTTCTCTCCGATTCTTCAATCATGGAAGCACTGGTTACTACACTTATGCTTGCAGTTTTATCAGCTCTTATTTCGACATTTATCGGGACAATTGCAGCAATTGCTATCACAAGCCTTAAAAAAGGTACCAGAACATTAATGATGGGTATCACAAACATCCCTATGTTAAATGCCGAGATTGTTACAGGTATTTCTTTAATGCTTCTTTTCATCTTCTTTAATGTGAAGTTCGGATTTACAACTATCCTGCTTGCGCACATAACGTTTAATATACCGTACGTAATCTTAAGCGTTATGCCTCGTATCAAGCAGCTTAATCCTTCAGCATACGAAGCAGCCATGGACCTCGGTGCATCACCTTTTAAAGCTTTCTTTAAGGTAGTATTTCCCGATATCCTTCCGGGCGTATTCTCAGGTCTGCTTATGGCCTTTACAATGAGTATTGATGATTTTATCATTACACACTTCACCAAGGGTGCAGGCGTTGATACACTTTCAACCAAGATTTACTCACAGGTTAGAAAAGGTATCGATCCTAAAATGTACGCTCTTTCATCATTAATATTCGTAACTGTACTTGTATTACTGATCTTAATAAACATCCTTCCGGGCTCCGGAAAGAAAACAAAAGAGAAATAAAAAATAAACCGGCAGGCTGATATACAGTTTGCCGGTTTTTTATATCTTTTATGATTTTAACTTATTCAGACTTAACTTCTTTCCAAAGTGAGTTGTAAAGCTCGTCTCCGTCTTCACCAAGATACTTATATGTCTCAAGATTATCGTACTGAGTTAAATCAGGGAATGCGATTTCGGAATTTCTGATATCTTCATCCTCGATTAATTCTCTTGCAGCATCGTTTGGTGTTGAATATGTGATGAAATCGAAGTTCATTAAAGCGATTTCCGGTTTGCACATATAGTTGATGAACTTTTCAGCGTTCTCTTTATTCTTAGCGTTCTTAAGAACTACCCATGAATCAATCCATACGTTTGTACCTTCTTCAGGAATAACATATACGAGGTTTTCGTTTTCTCTTTGTGTATAAATTGCTTCGCCGGAATAAATAACGCCGATTGCAGCTTCGTTACCGATCATCTTATCTCTTACCTGGTCTACTACATAAGCCTGAACAAGGGGCTTCTGGTCAAGTAAGGACTGCTTTGCTATCTGAAGCTCGTCAATATTGATTGTGTTCATTGAATATCCGTTTAATTTAAGAGCTACCATAAAAGCATCTCTAACGGAATTCTGCATTAAAATCTGATTCTTATACTTAGGATCCCAGAGCTGTTCCCATTTTGTAATGGGCTCGTCAACCATGGTTTTATTGTAAAGAATGCCTACAGTTCCCCAGCAGTAAGGTACGGAATACTTGTTTTCGGGATCGAATTCCTTACTTGTATCGAAATACTGCTGTCCGATATTCTTAGCATTGGGAATGTTATTCCAGTCAAGTTCTGCAAGCATATCGTTATCAATCATTTTCTTAATCATGTAATCCGAAGGGCATACAACGTCGTAATTAACTGCGCCAGCTTCTACCTTGGGATACATCATTTCATTTGTTTCGTACTCATCATAAATAACCTTAATCTGAGTATCTTTCTCGAACATCTCGATTACTTCGGGATCGATATATTCACCCCAGTTGTAAACATAGACTTCGCCGTTTTCATAAGCCTTGCTGCAACCAAAAATAGGAAGCATTGTTAAAGTTGCAAGTAAACCAAACAAAAACACTTTTTTCAATTCTTTTTCTTTTCCTCCTTTGGACAAAACAAATTGTTAGTAATGTCGGATGTTTCATACGTTCCGTATGAAAACATCAATGTCTAATATATCATATATTTGTCATATATCAAGAATTATTTTTAAATAAAAAAAAGAACTGGAATTCCACTAGATTCGAAAAAACCTTATCAAGTGGAATTCCATGGCACGCACTAGGCTCGATAAAACCTCGCCAAGTGCTCCGCACACGTCCCCAAATGGTCATTTTTATAAATTATCTTACTTTTTCGTTGAATCCTACCTTCTTCTGAACCTTTCTTAAGGTCTTGCCCGCGAAATACTGGGCTTTCTCGGCGTTGTTCTTAACAATACCGTCAAGATATGCCTTGTCTTTAAGGATCTCAGCATGGCGGGTCTGAAGAGGAGTAAGCATATCTGCTACTGTCTCGCCTACAGCAAGTTTGAAGTCGCCGTAACCTTTGCCGTCGAATTCTTTTTCAACTTCCTCGAAAGATTTGCCCGTACAGGCTGAGTAAATCTCGATTAAGTTTGAAACGCCGGGTTGCTCTTCTCTGTGCTTAATCATTGCTTCAGAGTCTGTAACGGCTCTCTTGAATTTTCTTATGATGGTGTCCCTGTCATCTGTTAAGTAAATCGAAGCATTGGGATTTTCATCAGATTTGGACATCTTCTTTAAAGGATCCTGAAGAGACATAATTTTTGCACCGGTCTTTCCGATGAAAGGCTCGGGAATTGTAAATACATCTCCGTAAATTGAGTTAAATCTCTGTGCAATGTCTCTTGTAAGTTCAAGATGCTGAAGCTGGTCGATACCAACAGGAACAACATCGGTCTGATATAAAAGAATGTCTGCAGCCATAAGAACGGGATATGTAAACAAACCAGCGTTAATATTGTCTGCATGTTTAGCGGACTTATCTTTGAACTGAGTCATTCTGTTAAGTTCGCCCATATAAGTAAAGCAGTTTAAAATCCAAGCAAGCTCTGCATGTCCCGATACATGTGACTGATAATAAATACAGTTCTTTTCGGGATCAAGTCCTGCTGCAATATATAATGCCAGAAGATTTTTTGCTTTCTGTCTGAATTCCGCGGGATCCTGTCTTACAGTAATCGAATGAAGGTCTACTACCGAATAGAAGCACTCGTACTCATCGGATAATTTAACCCAGTTCTGTAATGCTCCGAGATAGTTGCCTAAGGTTAAGCAGCCTGTAGCCTGCATTCCGGAAAATAACACTTTTTTGTTGTCAATCATTTTTAGTTACCATCTTTCGTATTTTTTAAACCGATTTATTATATCAGTTATTTGTTATTTAGAACAGATTTATTGAAAGAAACTTTAAATACCGCGCAGGATCTTGATTCAAGTTCAAATTTCATGCCCTGTTTGGTCTCTTCGGTCTCCTCACCTTTTTCCTTAACATCGCCTGTCGAGAAAACAACGTCCCACTTGGCTGATAAAGGAAGGTAAGGAAGCGAGAATGTAATTTCTTTCCAATAGAAATTGTATGCAAGGTAATAAAGAGTTACTTCATCTTTTTCATCAAGGCTAGAATACATAATGCCAAGATGTCTGTTATATGTAGCAAGATCGGCCTTCCACGCTTCATCCGAATGATAGGATAAATCCGGATATCCGATATGCGCTCTGTCAAGCATTGAGAATTCACGGTTAAGAATAGCATTTAAATCGCTCTTTCTTAATGCGATAAGCTTCTTGGTATATTCAAGCATCTCTGTTGCTTCGGCAGTTAAATTCCAATTTATATAACTAACGGCATTGTCCTGACAGTAAGGGTTGTTGTTACCGTTCTGGGTATTGCAAATCTCATCACCGGCTAAAATAAGCGGAGTTCCCTTCGAAGAAAATACAAGGAATAAAGCATCCTTCATCATTTTTTTACGAAGTTTAATAACGGAACTCTTCTTTGTTTTGCCTTCTATGCCGCAGTTCCATGAGAAATTATAATCACATCCGTCAACGTTCTTTTCGCCGTTGTCTTCGTTGTGTTTTCTGTCGTAAGAAACAAGATCGTTTAATGTAAAGCCGTAATAGTTCGTAATAAAGTTAACGCACGCACTCTTTTCAGGATAATTCTTGGTGTAGTAAACAAGCTCTTTAAGCGTACCTTCGTCGCCCTTTAAAACTTTTCTCATCTGGTACATAAAAGAATCGGAATAAGAACATAAATTTCGTTTGTTGGGTACAAATGCAGCCTCATAAATCTCATTCTCGGGAATATAATCGTATAAAAGCTTCGTATCCGCAAATAAAGGATCGTTTGCAATAAATGCAAACGGAATCTTATTGCCTTTTAAATGGAAACCGTCAACATTGTAATTGATAAGCCAGAATTTAAGTACTTCATAAATCTTATGCTGCTTAACTTTATCAGGGAAATAAAACTGCATTACAACTTCAATTCCGTTTTTATGAAGCTCCCAAACGAATTCCTTAAACTCTTTTACGGGATTTGAAGTTGCACAGTATGAAGCCTTGGGCGCAAAATAAAAGCCCTCTTTATAGCCCCAGTAATTGACTTTATTGTCGGCTTTATAATCTAAATTATCTATGGCAAGCTCGGTTTTAGGAGCAGGCTTTTCATACTCTTCAAACTCGTACGCAGGCATAAGTTCGAGAGTTGTAATACCCAAATCCTTAAGATAATCAATCTTTTCAAGGATCCCTTTAAAAGTTCCTTTGCTTTCAACTTTACTGGATGAATGAGCTGTAAAACCTCTTACATGTAAAAGATAAAAAATTGAATTCTCAAATGAAATTCCGGGCTTTATATCGTCAAAATTATCTTCATCAAGTTTAACTATTGATGAATAAATCTCGTAATTATCTTTCTTTAAACCGAACTTTTCATTTCCTGCAATCGTAAAAGAATAAGGATCCGCAAATTCTTTATCGTCTTTGTAAAATCTGTAAAGATATTTGTCGTATTCTATGTCTTTTATGAGAACAGAAAAAATATTACCGTTTCTGTATTCTGCGGTAAGCGGTATTTTTGTGACTGTTTTCGATTTCCTGTTCTTTAAAATAATACCGGTATTTTCGGAATCGCTTTCAAACACAAATAAAACACCGTCTTTTATGGGTGTTGCTCCGCACTGATGAGGATATCCTTTTTCAAGCTTGTAATTAATCATTCGTAATCCCTCGGGTTTGGTACTTCGATTTCACCGGGAACACCGGAAGGTCTGAGTAAATCCATCTTCTTGCTTTTGACGTAATAAGCAAGTATAAGATCATAAAGATTTCCTACAAATCCGATAACACCGCCGAGAATCAGGTTGATAAACATAAATAACCAGCACACACCGATAGAATTCTCGAAATAAGACACAACAACTGCGGCATCGGGTTTGGTGCTGAAATGTTTGAAAGTATTGATTATTTTCATGTATCTGATACAACCGATCAGGTTATAGACCATCAGACAAAGTGTGGCAACTCCGTAACCTACGACAAGAGTAACCAGTCCGATAACAAGCTGAATTACAACAATGAAAATCCAGAGCGCAAAAGAAAAATACATAAGCGTAGTTATCTTTTTCATAAATTTTCTGATTTCCATTTCGTTCATAGGCTGCTCCAATCCTTATCAGACCTTATTATTATAAACATAATTGTAATTTTTTTAAAGTATGTTAAAATATATTTGTTTGCACGGAGGTATTATATGTCAAACTTAAATGAAATTCCCGAAGAGGAAATGACAGTCGATCTCGATCTTGAAGACGGCAGACAGGTTACTTGTGCAGTCGTTACAATTTTCGAGGTTAATGGAAAAGATTATATTGCTCTTCTTCCCATGGTTGACGAAGAAGATGATTTGTACGGCGATGTATGGCTTTACGGTTACAGTGAAAATCCTGATGACCCTAACGAAGAGCCTGAACTCATTTCCATCTTGGATGATGACGAATATGAAGCCGTTGCAGACGCTTTTGACGAATATCTTGATACCCAGGAGTTTGATGAGATTATCGAGGACTAGTTAATGAAAGTCGCTGCCATCATTGCAGAATACAACCCTCTGCATAACGGACATGAATTTCAGATTAAAAGAGCCAAACAGTTAACCGGTGCCGATTTTATTATCGTTGTAATGAGCGGTGATTTCACCCAGAGAGGTGTTCCTGCCGTAATCGATAAATATCAGCGTACCAGAATGGCTTTAAATGCAGGCGCGGATCTTGTAATAGAGATGCCGCTTTATTATTCATGTTCTTCTGCCGAGTATTTTGCATCCGGCGCCATCAATCTTTTAAAAGGTCTTGGTGTAGTTGATTATCTTGTATTCGGTTCAGAATGTGGCGATATTAAGATTTTAACCGATATCGCAGATGTTTTAATCAATCATAAACAGGAAATCTCAGGAGTTATTCACGGGCTCGTAAAAGAAGGAATCTCCTATCCCATTGCTAGAGTCAGAGCCGTTGAAGAAGCAATTCCTAATTCCTACGAACATGTAGAAGCAATGAATTTCCCGAATAATATTCTTGGATTTGAATATATAAGAGCTTTAAAGCAGTTTGAATCATCCATTATCCCTGTAACCAATCTTCGTATCGGTGCAGGATATCACGACAGAATGATGGATAATCCTATCTGCTCGTCTCTTGCTATCCGTTCTTCACTTGAAGAAACAAACGAACTTGAACACATAAGGTCACAGATACCTTTCCATGTGTATAAAATACTCGAAGAACAGTATGATAAATCTTTCCCTGTTCTTAATAAGGACATTTCTTCCATCCTTAAGTACAAACTTCTTTTAGATGAAGGAAAGGGTTATGAAGAATATCTTGATATTTCGCCTGATTTCTCGGCCAAGATTATCAAGAACCTAAACAAATACGAATCATACTCTCAGTTCTGCGATTTGCTTAAGAGTAAAGACATCACGTATGTAAGAGTTGCCAGAAATCTTCTCCACATACTTCTTAACATTAAAAAAGAATCCATGAAAAAATACAAAGAAGAAGGTTATATCTTCTATGCAAGAATGCTTGGATTCAAAAAAACATCAAATGAGCTTTTATCGGCACTTAAATCACAGGCTACTATTCCAATCATATCAAAGCTTGCTGATGCAAGACATCAGTTAAGCCCCGTAGGAATGGAAATGCTTGAAACCGATATCCAGGCTGCTCATATTTACGATACTATCGTTTCGGAGAAGTTTGGAACACCAACTGTATCAGAGTTCTCAAGAGAAATTGTTATCATAGAATAAAAAAGCGAAGGTTTAAAACCTTCGCTTTTTCTTTACTAGTTCTTAAATGAGTGAATCGGTGCGGGAATTCGTCCGCCTCTGTTAATGAAGTCATCACAGGAGAAATTATTGACAGGCATTATAGGCGCATGTCCTAAAAGTCCACCGAATTCCACATTCTCTCCGACTTCTTTACCGATTACCGGAATAATTCTTACTGCTGTAGTCTTCTGGTTAACCATACCGATTGCAAGTTCATCGGCGATGATACCTGAAATTGTAGTTGCCTTTGTGGAGCCGGGAATTGCAATCATATCAAGGCCTACAGAGCAGACACAGGTCATTGCTTCAAGCTTCTCTAATGTTAATGCACCTGCTTCAACAGCATTAATCATACCCTGATCTTCGGATACCGGAATAAATGCACCGCTTAATCCGCCTACATAGGATGATGCCATTACACCGCCCTTCTTAACCTGATCGTTAAGGAGTGCAAGCGCAGCTGTAGTTCCGGGAGCGCCTGCATATTCAAGTCCTATTTCACAGAGAATATCTGCTACAGAATCACCGATTGCAGGTGTGGGAGCAAGCGATAAGTCAACAATACCGAAAGGTACTCCAAGCCTTTCTGAAGCTTCCTTTGCAACCAGCTGACCGACTCTTGTAACCTTAAATGCAGTCTTCTTTATTGTTTCACAAAGAATTTCAAAATTCTTTCCTCTTACCTTTTCAAGTGCAGTTTTTACAACGCCGGGACCTGATACACCGACATTGATAATGCAGTCAGCTTCTGTAACTCCGTGGAAAGCACCTGCCATAAAAGGATTGTCATCAGGAGCATTACAGAATACAACGAGTTTTGCGCATCCCAATGAATCTCTTTCTTTGGTATATTCTGCTGTTTCTTTTATGATTTTGCCCATTAATTTAACCGCATCCATATTAATACCGGTCTTGGTTGAACCCAAGTTAATCGATGAGCAGACTCTGTCAGTTTTAGAAAGAGCTTCGGGGATTGATTTAATAAGCATTTCATCAGCAGGTGTCATACCTTTTGATACGAGTGCCGAGAAACCGCCGATAAAGTTAACGCCTACAGCTTTGGCAACTTCGTCCAAAACTACAGCAAGTTCGGAAAAATCCGAAGGTGTTTTGCAGGCTGCGGCTCCGACTAAAGCTATCGGAGTAACAGAAATTCTTTTGTTAACGATAGGAATACCGAATTCTTTTTCGATATCCTTACCGGTTTTAACAAGATCTTTTGCATATTTGTAAATCTTCTCGTAAATATTCTTTTTAACTTTTTCCAAATCCGAATCAATACAGTCAAGAAGCGAAATACCCATCGTAATTGTTCTTACGTCTAGGTTTTCTTTTTCTATCATTTCATTGGTTTCGGATACTTCGTTTATATTAATCATAGACTATCGTCTCCTTAGTTTCTTTTAGGATAAATTAAATTCTGTGCATGGAATCAAAGATTTCTTCTCTCTGACATTTGATTACAACGCCGATTTCCTCTCCAATCTGAGCAAGTTCGTCGGAAATATCTCCGATGGGCTTTGACGCAGCGTTCATATCGGTAATCATCATCATGTTAAAGAACCCGCCTGTGATAGTCTGTGAAATATCCTCTATATTGATGTTGTTGTTTGCAAGATAAGTACAGATCTTTGCAATGATGCCTACGCCGTCCTTACCCACAACAGTGATAATTGTTTTTTTCATAGTTTTGACTCCTTTGATATATATTTAACAATATACTATTTTAGACAATTCATTTCTTTTTGCAACATAAATCGGAAAATCCAGCCCGTCATATTTTGTATCTGACATGGTAATTTCTACTTTTACAGCCTCATAAGCAAGGTCAGGAAGGTTGTTTTTATCGCTTAAATGCCCGATCATAATGCTGTTTATATCGTCATTTAAGAGCCTTGAAATAAATCTTCCGCTCGCTTCATTGGATAAATGACCGATGTCTGATAATATTCTTCGCTTTAAAGGATAAGAATACGGCCCTAACTGAAGCATTCTGACATCATGGTTAGCTTCCGCAAAGATAAAATCAAGCTTTCCAAGAGACTCAATCAGTTCATCGTTATAACATCCAAGGTCGGTAACAATCGCTGCTCTTTTATTATTGTTTTTAAAAGAAAAACAGACAGGCTCATTTGCATCATGACTTACAGGATGAGGATTAAATGTAAAATCATTTATCTTAAAAGAAGACAAATCCCTTAGAGATTTGATGCAGTCACGATTAAAATCGCCTATAGATTTTGTTGAATAAATGCCTTCAATCGTGCCTTGTGAAGCGTAAATAGGTATTTCTCTTTTACGTTCCAGTACGCCAAGGCCTTTTATATGATCGGAATGTTCGTGAGTTATAAGTATTGCATCTATATCATCAAGCGATAAATCGAGTGCGTGTAAACCGTCTTCCACATTTCTGGCTGAAATTCCGACATCAATCAGAATATGAGTGTTGTCGTCACCGACGTATATGCAGTTACCGCTTGATCCGCTTGCTATAGGAGCAATTCTCATTTATATAAATCCTTCCGGTTAAAAACTATATAACTTCTACTCTGTCGCCCGAGTAAACTTTTGTGTCAGCCTCTGCAAGCATATCATTCACCTTCACGGTCTGACCTTCTTTTAAGGTCTTATCCAAAAGTTCCAAAGCGCGTTCAACTGTTATATAGTCAAGTATTTCAATATTATCATTCTGTTGTATTTTATAGGATTCTGTAACAGTTTTTCCGTTTACCGCAAAAGAACAAGGCAGATTAACATTCATGTTGTTAACGGAAATACTGATTTTAGCATCACCTTTGTTAATCTTCGAAATTGTTGCAGTTCCTCTTTCACCTTTAGTGGACGGAATAAGCTTAATCTCATCACCGGCTTTTAATACAGCACCAAGATTTGAAATCTCGTTGTTAAGATAAACGATGCAGGCTTCACCAAGTCCGCCTTTAACAGACATTAATTCACCGTTTAACGTAAATTCAAGGGCAGCTCCGTGTCTTGGAAGCAATGCATGATTATCAAGTCCTATCTGCATAACCGCATCAAATATCGTAAGATGTCCGTGATCAAAAAGCTTAACGCTGTCGTCGTTAAGAGAAACGTTTATAAAAGAATTATTGTTTTTAAAGTACTGAAGACAGATTCCTAAAGGTATTACAAGAAGTGCTTCTTTGGCAAAAGATTTATCAAGGAAATAAGTCTTTTCCATCACTTCTTCACCGCGAAGATGAACATTTTTAACTGTAGTCTGAAGCTCTTCAAAAAGGCCGTTGGTATAGCCTTCGGTAATAACTCCGCCGCCGAAAACAAATACAGCAGCAACATTAAATCCGTCGTTTAGTTTTATGATTGTCTCTGATACCTGTTTGGTAATATTCTTTACAGGAGTTTCAAGCATTTCAAGAACTTCGCTTCTTGAGATAGACTTACTCATTCCTAAGATATCTTCGTATTCGACTTCTTCGGCATTATCTATTGCTTTCTTAATCTTCTCAGCTTCGTCAAATTCAACCATGCAGAAATTCTCAATTACTTCTGTAAGTGAATCTCCTGCGTCAGAAACAGAACCGAAAGCATATACCGAGCCTTCGTTTAAAATACAGATATTACTTGCTGATGCACCGACATCAACTAATGCAATATTCTGTGATTTGAATTTCTCGGGAACTGCAGTTTCAATTGCCGCAAAAGGCTCGAGTGTAAGATTTAAAACAGATAATCCTGCCAAATCAACCGCAGAAAAAAGTCCGTCCACAACTGCATACGGAAGGAATATAAAAGTCATGTCTGCGGCTATTTTATATGCTTCTTTATCAAGAATATCGGTATCAGCTGCATCATTGCGATAAAAGGAGTCGACTCTTTTTCCTACACAGTAATGCTTTTTGCCGAATTCAAATCTTTCTTCAAGAGTTTTAAATGCTTTTTCAAGACTCTTCTGCTTGAGTATTACAATATCTTCAGACTCAACAATATGTTCGTCACTAAAAGTAATATCAACATTAGTAATAATAGTCTTTAAATAACGACCGGAAGTTGCTATGCAGACATCTTTTAAATGAAATCCGCATTTCTCTTCGAGTCTTTCTTTTACGGTCTTAATGGTTGCAGCGATTCTTTCGATATCATCTTCCTTACCGTCAATCATCGAAGGCTTTTCATGCTCTGAGGATTCAACGGCTTTAACTATGAACTTGTCATTATCCATATATCCGACAATACCGGTCACAGCATTGCTGCCGATATTTAAACCGAATACAGGGCTTTCTTTGCTTTTAAAATCGTCCATTGATTTCCTCCATCGCTTTGTCAATCTGCTCATAAAGATCTTCGGGTGTCGAATCATTATTGATGATTTTCAGACCGTAATAATCTTTTCTTTTAGTCTTTTTTAAATACTCTTCATTCGCTTTCTCATAAAACTCAGAACAATGCTGCAGACCTATAATCGATTCACACTTTTCAAGAGTATAGCCTCTTGAAGACATAAGTCTTTCGATACGTGTTTCCTTGGAAGCATTGATTTCCCAAAGTTCGTTTAACAAAGAAAAATAATCCGCCTCACAAAGCAAAGCAGCTTCGATTACGAAGATTTTATGATCTTTGGAATTAACCTTAATACGGCTCTCGATTTCTTTTCTGACTGCAGGATGAATTATATCGTTAACTTTCTCAACGAGTTTGGAATCGGCAAAAATCTTTTCAGCCATAAGATTTTTATCAATCTCGCCGTCTTCGCCTACAATCTCTTTTCCTAAAAGCTTAATAATATCCTTATAACAGGCATTGCCTTTAAGCTTAACTTCGTTCCCGATATCGTCAGCCTTAATCACGAAACAGTTATATTTATTTTGAAGATATGAAAGAGCCAGGGATTTACCGGAACCGATTCCGCCCGTAATCCCGAGCACGAAATATTTATTTTGCTTCATACCAGTTTTCTCCGACATTTAAATCCACGCTTAAAGGAACAGAAAGCTTATAAGCGTTTTCCATTTCAGTCTGAAGAATCTTTACAACTTCTTCTTTTTCGGACGTTTTTATTTCAAGCAAAAGTTCATCATGAACCTGGATAAGTATTTCCGAAGTAAGATTGTTCTTTTTGAGAACATCTCGTACATTAATCATCGCAATTTTCATGATGTCAGCTGCAGTACCCTGAATAGGTGCATTCATGGCAACACGTTTGCCGAATTCTCTCTGCATAAACTGGGAAGCCTTTAATTCAGGAATAGG
>JAEEOJ010000131.1 GCA_016284175.1 Lachnospiraceae bacterium
TTCGCAAGCAGCATCGAATTCTTCTGCAGAAACATCAATGATCAGCTTTGCCATACTACCTTCAAGCTTTTCAACCTTATAGCCCATTTTAAATAAATCTCCTTTCAAAAGCGTGATTCTATCACAGTCAATTGATTATTATAACATAATCGTAGGTTTTTGTAAAAGAAAAGTTGCTTAAAACTGTTTATAAATCAGCTGTTTCAGTAAATCGTCAGCCGTCTCTTCGTCAATAATGGTTTTTACGATCTCACCCGCAAAAGCAATGGCAGTTCCCATGCCTCTGGATGTAATAATATTTCCGTCATGAGCAACTTCTGCAGCAGGGATGGTTGCACCCGTTAAATGGCTTTCAAATGTCGGATAGCATACAGCCACTTTGCCGTTTAGATAGCCCTTGTGTCCGAGTATTGAAGGTGCCGCACAGATGGCACAGACAAGTTTTCCCGCATTAATATATTCATCAAGTCTCTTCATAAGATACTGATTTGCTTCAAGTCTCTGAGTACCGATTTTTCCGCCCGGTAAAACCATACAGTCATATTCATCGAAATTAATGTCCGAAATCATGTAATCGGCCTTAATCTTAATACCGTGGCTGCCTGTGATTTCAAGGTCGTCCTCGGTTGAAATCATATCGCATACAAGCTTTGCTCTTCTTAAAACATCAACTACCGTAAGGCCTTCGATTTCTTCCAGTCCGTCTGCAAGGAAAAGTGCTGTTTTCATATATGTCCCTCCGTTTTTAATCATTATTGTTCATTCCAAACCGCAATAATATTTTACTTGTCTTTCATGTCATAATCAAGAAAATAATACCCATGAAAAAACTGCCGCAGGATTTCCTGCGACAGTTTTATGAGTTTTATGTGTTTACTTTTTCTCGTTGATGTAAATCTGAAGTCTGGACTGGATGATTGCAGCTACTTCGCTTGCACTCTTCTGGCCTTCGAAATAAGGCTGAGTTTCTTCATCAACAATGCTGTTTAACTCTTCGTCCCATGAGTAAAGACCTTCAACATTTACTACAAAGTCTTTAAGTTTTGCAACTTCTTCCTTTGTAAGAGGCTCGATTGTTTCTTCATGGTCTACAAGCCAGTATGTTTCATCCGATATGATTTTGTTGCCTTCTTCATCTTCAATATACTGATGTTCGGTAGCCTTTTCAGCCTTGGCATCAAGTTCTTTTTCAACTGAAGGGATTCCCCAGCCGTTCTTCTCATAATACTCATGCTCAAAGCAGGTTTTAACGAATTCCCATGCAGCTTCTTTGTGCTTACTCTTGTTTGAAATACCGATAACCGTATCAATATTTAATACAGCAGTATCTTTACCTGAAAGAGGAACACCTATAAGCTCGGGGATTTCTCCGAATCTGTATTTTGCATTCCAGTTGTAGCTTGAAAAATCGTCAACGTATGCAAAGTTGAGCAGTGAGTTGTTATTTCTGAATTCGTAAATGTATGCAGTGTAATCGTAGTTATTCCAGTAATCCTCATTAATTTCCTTCGGATATGTGTTTGCATATTCAAGAAGTTTTGCAAATTCAGGTGAGTCAAATGAGCACTTTCCTGTCTTGGGATCAAGGAATTCATCCATGCTCATACTCATAAACCAGCTCATAACAGAGCTTCTTGTCATATCGTCCGAAAGAGCTTTCTTTCCTGTTGATTTCTCCCATGCGATAACATCATCAAGGTTCATGCCTTCTTTGTAAAACTCTTTCTTTATCTGAATTGCCTCAACGGTAAATGTAGGGAATACACAGAAAAGCTTGTCATCTCTTGCAAATACTGTCTGGGCATTATGAACAAGATCACTCTTTTTAACACCGTCACTGTTCTCCATTAAAGGAGTTAAGTCGGTAAATACACCCTTATCGATGAGATTTGCCGCATCGGATGCTTCGGGAGCAATGATGTCGGGAGCATTTCCGCCTGTAAGATCCGAATAGAATCTCTTTCTGCCGGCAGACCAGTCATCTGCTGTATCAAATTCGGAATAATCTATAAGTTTAACTCTGTATGTATCATTATTCTTATTGAATTCAATAATCTGGCTAGCAAGAGTGTAGGAACCGTATACTGTTCCCAAAGTAATAATTTCTTTATCCTTGACTTCTTCTGCAGGAACTTTTTCGTATACCACTACGAAAGTTCCTTCTTCGCTCTCTTTGGTTGTAAGGAACTGCTCTGCACTTGCGAAGCAGAGTGAACCGTAAAAATCACTCGGATTTATATCGGAATCATAGAAGTTAACAACCTCGGTTGCTGCCTTATCGCCGACATTAATACCCATTATCGAAGAAGATGTCGAGTAATAGAAATCATATCCGTTTCCGGTAACAATGTCTTTGCCGGAAATAAGCTTATCAAGCTCGGAATCTTCTGTGGTATTTCCCTGCTTATCCATTTTGAAGGTTTTGCTTATATAATCTTCACCTTCCCAGGAAACTACCGTAAAGATAAGTTCATCATTTTTATCAAGGTTTGCATTTGAAACATAAGCACCCTTGATATCGGAAGCATAATGATATTTCTCGTTTAAATCCTTGTCAAACACGGTAACTGACTGTTCTGAAACAACATAACAGTTTCCGTCCTTATCTACAAAAAGATATCTTACATAGAAATATTCTTCATTGTTGTTTTTAATGGAAGCTTCTTTTAAAACATTTCCGTCAAGAGAATACTTTCTTATTACAAAATTCTCTTCATATGTCGTATCGTTATATGATGAAATAATTGCATAAAGATTCTCAGCGGAATCCAGGCCCCAGTTTGAACCGTTGAAATACTCGTTGCCACCGTTAAGATCGATATCGTAATACTTGATATCATTCTCATTTGTAAATGATGCAATGTGAAGTTTTGTGTTTACTTCACTGTAATAATCATCCTCATAATAATCATCTTCAAAGTCTTCGAATTCAAAATCTTCCAAATCGCCATCTTCCGAAACATCTTCCTGAGTTTCTTCATCTGTCACTTCTGCAGGCTCTTCTTCGGTTGTGACTTCTTCAGTTGTAACTTCTTCGGGAATTTCTTCTTCATCGAATAAAATCACTTCATCATCGGGATAAAATGTATCATCATACTCCGGATAATCATAAATAACCTGTGCTGCATAGTATTTTCCGTTTGCAGTTTTGAATCCGTCGATATACTCAAATCCTTCAATAGAAAAAGTCTTTGCTTCTCTAAATACAGCTTCTTTATTTACCTTTTCTGCCGAAGCTACAATATTTGCGTTACCGCCGTTCTGTCCTTTTCCGTTTAATATATTGGATATGGCGTCTTTAGGATTAAAGGTACATCCGGCAAGGGAAAGAACCATTGCCATGCATAAAGACACCGACATAAGCTTTTTAAGTCTCATTATTCTAGTCTCCTTTCTCATACTTTGTTAATTATATAACAATATGCACGAAAAGTATAGTGTGAAAATCTTACAATTAGTCCTATATTTGTCTTTGGTTTTTCGTTATTTTGATTTTTTATCTGAAAGAATGATCTTTCTCATAGCCTCTACAGCTATCTTTACGGAAGCGGAGGTATCCTCGCTCATAGTCTGGTCAAGTCCTGCTTTTTCTCTCTCCTGATTCCATATAACGTGGAAACAGGAACCGCTTCTGCATTTTAATGCACTTGATACCACAAAAAGAGTCGATGATTCCATCTCGGAAGCCTTAACTCCGAGTCTCTTCCATGCTTCCCACTTTTGCAGAAGTTCATACGCTACCGGCATTTTTTCGGGTGAATGCTGACCATAAAAAGAATCCTTGCACTGCACCACTCCGACATGCGTTCTTTTGCCCATTTCTAAAGAAGCCTCACGAAGCGCATTGGTAATATCCAGATCCGCTACCGCAGGAAACTCTATCGGAGCATATTCAACGGAAGTATGTTCATATCTGATTGCGCCCGTAGCCACGACTATATCTCCGGACATAACATCCAGATCAATGCCACCGCATGTTCCGGTTCTTATAAAAGTATCCGCACCCAGATTATGCAGTTCTTCAACCGCAATCGATGTGGAAGGTCCGCCTATTCCGGTGGAACAGGCTGTCACCTTAACACCCTCAAGATATCCGGTGTAAACATTAAACTCTCTGTTATATGCTACCTGCTTTGCGTCATCAAACAATTCCGCAATAGCGGGAATTCTTCCCGGATCTCCTGCGAGAATGCAGTATCTTCCTATATCTCCTTCAACACAATGAATATGAAACTGTTTTTCCAACTCCTGCATAATAACCCCTCTTAAAATACATTAATGTTTCTTTGTTGCTATGTCTTCCTTGATCATTTCAACGAATTCGTCGAATTTAACCGTTACGGTCTCCTGTTCGCCGTGAAGTCTGAATGATACGTTGCCTTCCTCAGCTTCTTTCTTACCGATAACGGCAATGTAAGGAACCTTCTGAATCTGAGCTTCTCTCATCTTGTAACCGAATTTCTCGCTTCGATCGTCTGATTCAACTCTTACATTTGCGTCGTAAAGAGCATATTTAAGTTTCTTTACGTACTCGTTAAGTTCATCATCGTCATTCTTTATAGGCAGAATCTTGACCTGAACGGGAGCAAGCCACGTAGGAAGGTTGCCCTTTGTCTCTTCGAGAATGTAAGCCATAAATCTGTCGATTGAACCAAGGATTGCTCTGTGTAAAACAACGGGTGTCTTCTTTTCGCTGTCCGCATCAATATACGTAAGCTCAAACTTTGCAGGTAAGCAGAAGTCAAGCTGGCATGTTGAAAGTGTGATTTCGTTACCGATAGCAGGTTTAACATTTACGTCAAGCTTCGGTCCGTAGAATGCTGCTTCACCGATTTCTTCCGTATATTCGATACCGATCTCGTTTAATGTCTCACGAAGAGCCTGTTCAGCTTTGTTCCACATTTCATCATCGGGATGATACTTCTTTGTATCTGCCGGGTCTCTTAAAGAAAGCACGCATCTGTAATCCGTAATACCGAAATCTTCATATGTCGAGAAGATAAGATCGCAAACGCCTTTAACTTCATCTTTAATCTGATCGGGAGTTACGAAAATATGAGAGTCGTTCTGGCAGAAATGTCTTCCTCTCTCAATACCCTTAAGTGTTCCCGAAGACTCAAATCTGAAGTCATGTGCGATTTCTGCAAGTCTTATAGGAAGTTCCTTGTATGAATGAGGCTTGTTTGCATATATTCTCATATGATGAGGGCAGTTCATGGGACGAAGTACAAAGTTTTCGCCTTCAACCTCCATAGGAGGGAACATATTCTCTTTGTAGTGATCCCAGTGACCTGATGTCTTGTAAAGATCTACCGTACCTACACAGGGAGTAAGAACATGCTGATAACCAAGCTTCTGCTCTTTTGTTCTGATGTAGTTTTCAAGCTCCTGCCATACAAGATAACCGTTAGGAAGGAACATAGGAAGTCCTCTGCCGACTAAATCGTCTGACATGAAAAGACCCATATCCTTACCGATTTTACGATGGTCTCTTTCTTTTGCTTCTTCAAGTAACTGAAGATGTTCTTCAAGTTCTTCGGGTGTAGGGAAACAAACACCATATACACGCTGAAGTACCTGATTCTCTGCATCGCCCTTCCAGTAAACACCGGAGTGCTTTACAAGTTTGAAGTTACGGCAAAGCTTAACGTTGTCTACGTGAGGTCCCCTGCAGAGATCTGTGTAATCTCCCTGATCGTAGCAGGTAATATTGCCGTCTTCCATATTTGAAAGAAGGTCCATCTTGTAAGGATCGTCCTTAAAGAGTTCAAGTGCCTCGGCCTTTGTGATTTCTCTTCTGTAAATCTTGATACCGGTCTTTGCAACCTTCTTCATTTCTTTTTCGATCTTGTCGATATCCTCGTCATTAAGCACAGCATCGCCAAGATCCATGTCGTAATAGAATCCTTCATCTACAACAGGACCTACCCAGAATTTTGCATTAGGGTAAAGATGCTTTACAGCCTGTGCCATAAGATGTGCACATGAATGGTTGAGTACATGCAAATTTTCGTCTTCTTTGAAATTGACCATGATTTTTCTCCTTTAAATCAAATATAAAAAAACACCCTGATATCCGTCATCGGATACTAAGGGTGCTACGTAGCACGGTTCCACCTTAATTTTTCACTCATTAAGTCTTTAACGTAACAACACGGAGACGCTTACTAATTTCGGCGTTCGGCTCCAAAGTGGTCTTCATATCAGTCCGTACAGGCACCTCTCAGCAAAATGTTGCCCTCTCTGTGAACTTTCCCTGACACTACTCTCTTTTTCACAGCCTTTAAACATTATCAATATAATAGACAGAAAGTTTTTTGTCAATAGTACCATCTGTGATATAATTAAAAGGAATTCGGAAAGGGATATTCCTCTTAAAATTTTAATAAATGATTGATTTTAAAAGTGTAACAATACAAGACAAGCCATTAATTAACCGTTTTCTTCGTGAATTCGGTTCATCTTCGTGTCAGCATTCTCTGTATCTTTTAACCGGACTTTCAATGAAATACGGTGATGAGTATGCAATTATCGAAGATGTTCTTTTTATTCACAGAAAAAACTTAGATACACCGGATAAAAGAGTCTATCTGGCTCCGCTCGGAAATATAGAAAAAAATTTCAAAAAGTATGTGGATATTCTTTTTGAAGATGCCAAAAGTTATAATGCGAAGCTTTCATTTTTTACGGTGACGGAAAGGTTCAAACTTCTGCTTGGCGAGAATTATCAGGATGTTTTTAAATATGAAGAATCCAGAGATTACGATGAATATATTTATTCGGTAGAAAACCTCTCTGTTCTCCCGGGTCGTGCTCTTGCTCCTAAAAGAAACAGGGTCCGCGCATTCTATTCTTCCTATGAAGGTCAGATAAGAATCGAAAACATCACAAACGACAATATTACCGATGTTTTTCTTTTCCAGAAAGAATGGATTACACAGAGACTTTCTGAAGGATATGACGAAATGCTTGCCAGAGAAAACGAAGCCATCAAGTTTTATCTTTCAAATTATGACGAACTCGAATTTAAAGGAATCGTTGTATATATAAAAGGAACCGTTGTCGGCTATGCGGCGGGCGTATCCTTAAATGACGAATGCATGGACGAGGTCATTGAAAAAGGCAGAAAAGATATAGTCGGTATATACCAGCTTCTCTGCAATGAATTTGCCCTGCTTGTCTGCAAGGGCTACAAATATTTAAATCGTGAGGAAGACCTGGGCGTCGATGGATTAAGACGTGCTAAGACTTCATATGAACCGCTCTATATGTTAAAGAAATACATTGTTGAGGAAAAATAATGTTAGGTGGAATTTTAAAAAAAGATACTTGCGCAGCCTGCAGATTCTGCTGTTCTTTTAGGAGAACTTCTCTTTGGGAAGCGCCGATTTTTACTTATGAAAACATGCTTGCCTTAAAAGACGATTCGGATTTTGACGGAAGCGACTTAACGGTTTACTTAGAGGATTACACCTATGCCAAATATGATTTAAGTGATAAATATAAAACCGACGATCCGAACGAAGAAGTTCCCTGCCCGTACCTTGGTGAAAAAGGCTGTACTTTATCCGAAAGGGAAAAGCCCTGGGACTGTAAAATCTGGCCTTTGAGAGTAATGAATAAAGACGGCGAAATCGTTGTTGCTCTCACGCCGACCTGCCCTTCGATTAACCGTCTCGATTTTGAGACCGTCAAAGAATTCGTTGATACGAATCTTAAAAAAGATATAATAGATTATGCGAACAGTCATCCTTTTTTAATAAAGGAATACCGTTCGGATTATCCGATTATATAAAGTGTACTTATTATTCTTTGTAGGAGGAGAATTCATGTATAAGTTTAAAAAAATGTCAGCGCTTCTTTTAGCAGCAGTACTGACACTCTCACTTTCGGGATGCCTGGGAAACACCCCCGAAACGAAAATCGATCTTTCAAATCCGGATCCGAAAACAAACACCACACAGAACGCAACCTTACCGGATAAAGATAATACCACTACTGAACCCGACACAGAAGTTACTGTACCCGACAGCCCTGAAGTTCAGGCGGAAACCGTAGCAGTTCAGTCAGGCGAAGCAGTTGTTTACAACGGTAATATTCTTTTCAGAGAATATCATCCTTACCAGATGTACTCCACGGGACTTTTCGGAAAATTCACCAGAAACTCTCTTACATGGAGTTCAACAGGTAATCTTTGTACCTTTGATCCCAAAAATCCCGATAAGGAACCGACAGTTCTCTGCGAAGATACGGGTTACGGAGATATGTATCTTGTAAACGGAAATACTTTATATTCACAGGCAGCCTGCGAGGGTGAAGATTATTCAAGACTTAATCAGAGCGTATACAAACTCGACCTTAATACTCTTAAGTCTGAAGACATCTGTTCAGGTGAGATTTGTGGATTCTCTCCCGACGGAACTCATTTTACCGTTTATGATTACTCACTTGATCCTTATATGATGCATTACTGGGTTTATGATACATCCAATACAGGCAAGGAAACCGCTCATTTCGTATCAGGCCAGGATACAATTTATCTTGGAATGGATAATGAAAATATGTATCTGTTAAATGCTACAGATTCTTCCGAAGGATACTATGTAATTCAGGTCGGATTTGATGGCAGTGAATACTATCTTGCCGAATGCAACTTCGCCGATATTCTCGGAGATGAAATGAGTTACTCCTATCCCGAATATTACGATACATTTGCAGGTACTTCCGACAGTATTTCATTTACTGCAGATTTTTATGAAGGAACAGGTCATTTCTACTTTGCAAGTATTGATGTTAATGTTTCGATTGCAAAAGACGAAGCACCTTCCACTACACCGATTTATAAAGCAAACATGACTGATTCCACCAAAGATGACGATCCTAACGTAGGATTTCCTGCAGCGATTGACGGCTTCGAGAAATGGCCCGGATATGAATCAGGCCGCGGTTTCGCAAAAGTAATTCAGTATTATAAAACCTTTGATGAAGGAACATTCTTTGCATTAGCCGACAGCCACCGCTATCCTCAGGAAGACGTGGGCTGGAGAGAATGCTATATGTTCATTAACATGGAATACTGCTTTGTTCCCGCAGGTTCAAAAGAATATGTTGTTATAGACAAAATGTATGATTACCTCGGAGAAAGAGGAAATCTTTCACAGTATGATTACGACGAAACAATGCCTACACTGTATGTTTACGCAGGTTTCTTTTATGATGAAAACAAAAAACTTGTAGGCGTATATTACGAGCCCATTGAAATTTCCGGACCCGAAGGACCTATCGAAGAAAGCATGTTCTACTATATCGCAGACATCGCCGAGGATTTCTATTATGAATATCCCGACTGGAGCAAAAATATGGAAGACGATGATTTTATGATAGTAACAAATCTCGATGAGTTTACCAAAGAAGTATATTCCTGGACCGCAGATGATTATAACGGCAATAATCTTAAAGCAGCGGAATACGATTATGAAGGATATCTCGTATTCGCTCCCGGCGATTATTCATTTGAACAGTTCAACTCATTTATGTGCCACATCGGATTTGATTCCGAAGGAAATGTAAATTACATCAGACCTGTGATTATGGAATAATAATTATTTAGCTAAATGAAAAAACTGCAAGCCGAAAAGCTTGCAGTTTTTTTAGAGGAGATTAAAGGATAATTTTATAAAACCAAGTAATTGGTTTATTGTTTGTATGCGTACTGCCTACCTATTCTTTTCTCGGGATTTACATCCGTCATATAAAGAAAGATTAAAAAGATCCATTCAAGCGGTTTCATTACTATATATACGATATCCGCTTTAAGGGGTGTTGTAATTATCGTTGAAAGGGGAAATCCGTAATTATCGTATACCCCGCGGATAAACTTATGAAACTTCGGAGATATCTCCTGTATCTTTTCTTCAAAAGCATTCGCAATACAAAGCTGCCTGTTAACTACTATAGTCGCATTTCTTCTCGTACCTAAGCGAAGTGGTTTGACGATTTTCTTGTGTCCTCCCGCAGCAACCGTACAAAGATAATGTCCACTATATTCTATGGGAGGCGGAGGAATCTGTTTAGAAAAAGTCCAGTCTGCAGTATCTGTAAAAGCTTTTACCGAACCGTTAAATCCTTTCCCTAATATTACAAAGACAATCTCTAACACCGCTATTATAAAAAACAATGCAACAAATATAATGGTCGAGTATCCTGCAATATTACTCATAAAATGATATAGGTTTTTTACAAATGTATTTTTATAATTCTCAATGCCCTCTTCTTTTAAAACCTTTAACTGTTGTATCAGATGTCTTTTTACAGCCAGTGCCGAAATAAGCAGGACATTGAAATGATAGAGGTATAGATAAAGATCCGGTGTCCAAATATCATCCAAATCCTTGGGTGGCAATTTTATGTCTGCATTTTTATATATCTGTACTGCATAAAGAATCTGGAATACATTTAACAGTATTACCGCACCTATAGCAGAAGCCGAGATTAAAGGCGGAAGCTTTTTGGCGTTTGAGAAAAGCAAAACTCCGAATCCTGCAGTTCCTACAATCATCACTAAAATAATACATATAAGATATTCCGATGAAAGAGGTTTATGATATTGCATCGTATTAATCTGAACATACCAGTCTCCGGCAATCTCAAATCGAAATGCAAAGTATAGCAAATAAAGGATAAAACCCATTATCAGTGTTAAACTTGAAGACAATCTTTCTGATACATCTTTATTAATAAAACAATTTACGATGTTCCAGACAGATAATACTGCCGGAAGTATTACAAACGAATAAACAGTTGCAATAATCCAAATCCCATTGTTTATAGAATCATAGAGGTCTAAATTTCCAACATACCCGTAAATAAAATCCTCTATACGTTCTCCAAGCCAAAGAATATGTGCGTATGAATAAGCAGGAATAATACCTAATACCAATATACAAATAATAATTAATACAATTTTCTTTTTAATCATTAGCCTTTTTTAATGCAATTACTGCGTTATACTTTGCAAAATTAAACTTACGAAAATCTTTGGGCAGTTCGTAATTTGCGTAACGGTATTTAAACTGTCTCATGTAATCTACGGTGTGTTCAGATGAATAGAGTCCAGCCTCGTAATCCATTATTACAGGAATCGCATCTTCCGAGAGATTTTCAAGAACATAACGTTCTCCTGTCTGCATGCTGAGATTGTATTCTGCAATGTATGTATCAGGATGGCTCATACTGAATACAACCCATGTTGCTGCGATTACAACCATTGAGTATTTTACGAAGGGCATCTTCTCCCAGAAGATGAGGATTACTGCACCGGTAATTGCAAGGAGAATTAATAAGAGTGCCCAGAGTACGTATACTCTTAAGAATGTAAGTCCATATGCACCGATGTAAAGAATCATTCTGTACGCACTCGAGAAAAGCATTATGTATGTGCATGAGCAGATGAATGTAAGCATTAACTTGAGAACTTTGTTGTCTTTTGAAAACTTTCTGCAGATAAGTACAAGCACAAGGTTTATCAGGCAGACAAACACAAGCTGGAAGAATCCTTCGTGTGCGTAATCAGCATATGTATATCCTTTGGGCAGTGTTCCGAAGCCCAGGAAAAGATATATTATCTGGATGCCCGAGTACAGTGCATAGAATACCAGCAGTACGGCGCTTATCGTGATTGAAACAACGGGGTTGCTGTTTCTCTTATCTTTAACCGGATTTTCAAGCCAGCCCTGTCTTGCGCAGAGTCTTTTAATAAGTGCATATCCTGTGAAGAATATTAATACCGTAAGCAGTGCAATCGATATAAAGTCTTTATCAATCCTAAAAGAAAAGATCTTTCTGAATGCTTCAAAGAATACAACATCCGATGATAAAAGAAGCGGAAGTATTACACATAAAAGCGGAACGGATATTGCAAGGCCAAGCAGTACATAAAGGATTGTGGTGTTCTTTTTTCTGACCTTTTCTTCTTTGTCACCTCTGTCCTTGGCTATACGAACCATATCGAGGATGGGGTCTAAAGCAAATGCAATCGATGAAAAAATCACAGATCCTATTGCCAGAAAATATCTTGTCGCGTCCCAGGTCTTTTCATCATAAAGGTTGTATAAAAACAGAACGAAGAACAGACCGCACATAAACAATTTGTCAAACACAAGAAGCGGAACACTCGTAGTCGTACAGACGTTTACAGCCAGAAGTGTAATCAGTCCGATCAGTACATATGAAAATGTTTTTATCTTCTCTCCCGTTGCTTTTAAGAACAGGCAGTAAACAACTATTGTTGCAATTGCGAAAAGCGGAAATGTAATTCCGTTGGTGTTTTTATAAAGGCAGAATGTATAAAAGATGGCGTATATGGCGCAAAGGATAATTCTTTTTAAATATTCATTTTTGTTGTCGATTAATTCTTTTGCTTTCTGTAAGAAACCGTCTTCGATTATCGTTTCTTTTATGGGCTCTGCCGCAACTTTGGCCACAGACTCTTCCATATGATTGTCATTAAAATTCTCGTTTTCCATAATTAGTCCTCCCTGACATATTCGAACAAATCACCGGGCTGGCACTCAAGAATTTCGCACATTTTTATAATCGTGTTAACCTTGATAGCTTTTGCCTTGCCGGTTTTTAAAATCGACATATTCGCCTGAGTTATTCCGACTTTGGCCGCAAGTTCCCCGACACTCATCTTACGTTTCGCAAGCATTACATCGATGTTAAACACAAGACGTCCGTTAACTTCAACCTCTTCTATATTTTCAAGATCGTTTTTATTTCTTCCCATATATCACACCACCCATTAAATCGTAAGGTCGTTCTCTTCTTTCATTACAGACGCTTTATCAACTAAATGCGAAAGCGCTGCCGCACAAACCGAAAATGCCGTTCCGCAGAAGCATATGATAAGTGCAATGCCCATCACAAAAGGATGCGACATATCAAGTAAAAGAAAGATTACGTTGATGACAAAGTAATAAACAACGTCTATTAATGCCATAAAAGATACCCACTTAAGATGTTTTGCATTTTCCTTTGAAAACGAATTGTCTTTTCCGATGTTCGTCGAAACGAACCATCCTAAAAGCAAAACCATGTAGCAGGGAATTGCGGATACCCAGATTGAGATTAACCAAGGCCAAGTATTTTTCTCTGCAAAAGAATTCGCCTCAATCAGGTATTTAAGAAAATGTGGAATAATACCTGCATAAATAATTCCTCCGCATACCGCTGTTCCGATAATAATGAATTTCAACCAAAATGCCAGTTCTTTCTGCTTCATAAAGCACCTCCGCGCCTTTTCTTTAATCTTACAAGATGAAATATACTCTCATAAAAGATATTTGTCAATATATTTTTATCGAATTTCGATAAATTTATTTTGTATTGCGACAAAATTATATTAAATAAAAAAACTGCAGGTCATATTAAAACCTGCAGTTTTGTGCTTCTTTTATGATAAAAAACTAGCTTAATTTCTTATTCATTTTTGAAACCTTTACGCGGATAGGAATATATACCGCTGCCCAGATTAAAACAAACGCAACCACAAAAATTACCGTAAAAATCCATACCTTATTGAAACTAACCCATCCGTTTAAAAGATAGAAGCCGAGATAATCGATATAAAGCACCGAGCCCTGGATAAGTGCTGCGAAGCCTTTGGGGAGTTCTTCTATCTGATGTACTATCGATACACCCGCTGCTATAAAAGCAAGAGCCGATGTAGATAAAACACCGATTAAGACTTCCGACGGAGTCAGGCTTTCAATTTTACCTGCTCTCCAGAGAATATACCAGATTATAACTGTGATGGCAGGGCCGGCCCAGGCAAACATAAATCCTCTCTTTACAAATTCCCTTATATATTTTTTCATAACCCAAATCTCCTTTTTATCTCAGCAAAACATCTTCTCGAAATGCATTCAGTGTAACCGCTTGCAAACTCTGCATCCACGGCACCCGATAAAAGTACTTTAAATCTCGCAATCTTTTTGCCGTTCGCGATGGCGGATTTATTTATCTTAATAAAGTCGTTAGGTAGCACGCTCTCAAGTTCATACAGACGCTTTTTTACAATATATCTTTTACCCGCCGTATCAAGCGCATATGTCTTTTCATCTTCAACGAAGAAGCATTCTATTTCTTCCAGAGTTAAAATCTTTATTTCGTCCTCAAGATAGCCCGTGATATGGTCAGGTGAATTCTCTCTTGTGACTATTTTTTCAATTTCATCAATCATGGAAGTGCGCTCGTGTACATTGGCCACGACTTCTTCTTTACATTTCGGATCAATATTTAATCTGAAAATCATTTTGTTTCCTCTTTTTTATCTTTTTTAATTCCCAGAACCATCCATCTGTATACGGGAATTCTTGATATTATTTCGTATAAAAGATATGCAATTACAAAGGATGCAACCGCACTTAATATATATGCAAGTACAGGATGAATCAATCCGGGCTTTGCAAGATAAATTGCTACCACACATATTCCAAGATAATGGAATACGTAGAGGCCGAAGCTTCTTTTGCTCATCCATTTTGTAAATGCATTTTCGAAATCTCCGAACTTTGCCATTCCGCCAAGTATTGCCAGGCTCATAAAATACGCGAAGCCTGCAAATAAAGGTGTGCGGTTAACAGGTTTCTCTGCATAGTTTGCGCCAAAGTTAATGATGCAGAAAGCAATGCCTGTAGCAAGTGCTAGTCCCAAGAATAACGGGAAATATTTTTTAAGTTTCTCAATTACTTCATCATGTGAGAATACGAAGTAGCCGAGGAAGAAAAGTATTCCGTAAAATCCAAATCTGTATACGACGATAATAGGTGTGTTTAGTATAAGTCCCAAAGCCCATACAGGGATTAACAAGAGTATTATTACTACCAGATTTGTTTTGCCGCAAAGTTTCCAAAGACGGTCTTTGTCAATAAGTCTGACTAACAAGAGTAACATTGAGAAAAGCCACAATATCTGAATATACCAGAGCACTCCTATACCGCTTAAAACCATTATAATATACGCGATGGGTGCAGGAACCGTCTTCATCAAATTGACTGCATCGCTGTTTCTCGTATTAAGATAACCCTGAATAAACTGAAATGCGAAAAGACCGATTGTAGAGGGAACCAAAAGTTTGCGTGTTCTTGATCTCGCAAATTCCTTACCCGTGTGTTTTTCAAGATACAGTCTTGAACATATACCTGATACGATAAACAGTATCGGCATAATCCAGGGATAAACCGCATACTGGAATACATCGTAATACTGCACATCAAGGTTTGTGATTTTACCTACAACGCCTTGAATGCCTTCCGCATTGTACATGTAAAACACATGGTAAAACAAAACCACAACCACTGTCATCCATCTTATATTATCCAAATATTTCTTTCTCATTATGCTTTCCCTTAATCACCTAGCCTGGTGATTTTCCTTTCTTGATTGCATAATACTATCGAAAAATCGTTTTGTCTTAAGATTTCGGTATTCGGTAATTTTTTAAAGGTAAACGGTATTTTTGTCGCCTCTTTTATTATATCGCTTATTTGTATGTGGTTAATATATTTTTTACATAAAAAAAATGGTGGATTGCTCCACCACTTTAAAAACTAATCTTTAGTTTTTATAATAATCCTTCATATCTTTCGATAGGCCATTAACTGTAAGTGCCAAACCAAGATGCGGGCCTGTTGATAATCCGGTATTACCCAATTCTCCAATGGTGTCTCCGGCTTTAACCTCAACACCTTCTTCAACCGATATGCTGTTCAAATGTGTGTATTCTATTACTGCATCTGACGAAAGAAGCTTTATCGTATTTCCTTTTTTCTGGTCAAAGCCTGTATAGAACACCGTACCATCCGCAATCGCATATACAGGATCGCCTGTTTCTCCCGGTATGTCTGTTTCCGGATGATCGTTTTCATCATATCCCCTGGAAATGACAGTACTTGTTGTCGGCCATACTGAGAAGCCTTCAAACTCATCGGTTATTACTTCCATACTGACAATGGCTGTATCTGTAAGCCAGTCATCCGAATTACTGCTAAAGAGGCTCCTTGATACTGTTTCGTATGCAATATCAGGGTTGTTTGTAAGAACGACAAACTTTCCTATACAGGCTGCGCCGGGATCCTTACCTACCAGTGTCATTTTGTATTTGTAGGTCTGATCTCCTTCTACAACGTACTGTCCGTCAACACATTCAAATTCTACTAATGCCGGAAAGTCTAAGTCTATTTCCCCATTCGAATCCATAGCCGACGGGGGTATTTCAACCGAGAAATGTATTGTCTGGATATCCTCCTCATTAATATCTCCGGGTTCTTCTATTCCATCCCTGGCTATCCTAAACATATAGTTTCCTATTCCTGTCTTGCCCCACTCTGCAGTAACAATATAGGTATAGTTCGAATCCGGGGAAACAGCCAATGTGTTCGTTTTCATATCGTACTCAGCGACATCAAATGCAGTATTATCCGAGGGATTTATTTCATCAAAATATTCCACTTTAACATTGGTAGGCTTGTCCGAAAAGCCTAAATAAAGAAGGTTTTGACTATCATCACCATGTAAAGTAACTACTATTTGCTCCAATTCTTCGTTTGACTTTTTTATCCCGGGGGTATCTGAATTAATTACCGTTGCGTTTTTTACCGTTTCGGGATCTGCAAATCCTACACAATCTGCAGTAAGCATCTCATCATTGTCAAATCCAAAATACACTTCCGGAGGGTTCTTTTTTAGTTTTTTGCCCGGAGGATTTGTAAGGAAACAAACCGCTACTACAACTATCGCAACAAGCGCGATTATAATAATCCAGAATGCAGGTTTCTTATAATTAAGAACTCCTTTTACTCTGCCCTTGACATTGTTCTCTCCGAAGGCAAGGGGACAAGCTGAAATCCTTCGTCTTTGAACAGCGCAGTCAAGGAGCGCTTGTGAATATAATGCGAGATAGTTTTTGTCTTTATCTTTAATTACCTTTTCGTCGCATGCCGCCTCGATGTCTTTGCTAAGAAGAACGTATGCTAGCCAGCAGAGCGGATTAAACCAGTAAATTGATAAAAGAATGAATCCTAAAGGTTTCCACCAGTTATCATGTCTTTTGATATGCGCATTTTCATGTGCGCATACATATTCAATCGTATCCCAGTCAAGGTTCGAAGGAATATATATCACAGGTTTAAATATACCGAGGATAAACGGTGATTTTATATCGTCACAAACCATTATGCGACGACGGACTTCCCTGGTCCTTACGCTGACAGGAGTCGCTGTACTAACCTGTTTTTTTATTTTTATGTAGCTTACAATCGCATATATGAACATTGCAACCATACCGACAATCCAGATAACTGTAGCAATCGATACGATTATTTGCATCGGATTAATGCTTGCTTCAGGCTGCGGTGCGAAAGTCTCTGTAATGATAGGATTTACAGCCTCGTTAACAATCGTAAATCCTGTGTTAATAGCCGGTGACTGATTTGAAACGATGCTTTGTGATACCACTTCACTGCTTGGAATCAGACTCATCGCACTCTCTATAGAAAACGGAATTAAAAGCCTTAAGGCAACTAATCCCCATAAAAGACACGCAATCCATTTGGGTGCTTTGCTAAGCAACAGTCTTAATGCAACTACCGCAAGGATTAACCATCCTGCAGTAAAACTTATATTCAAAATCTTAAGAAATATCGTACTCATCTTTCTTCCCTTCTTTTAACTCAAGCCAAAAAACTCATCTTAAGAAATCTCATCAATTCTTCTTGAATTCATCAATCATCTTTTGAATTTCATCCGCTTCCTTGGCCGTCAGCTTTTTATTAGAAATAAAAGCGGCAACAAATGCAGGCAAAGATCCTGAATATGAATCTTCCACTATCTGTTTACTCTTGGCAGAATAAAATTCTTCCTTCGAAATAAGAGAAGTAACTATTCCGTCTTCATTCTGAAATAAACCCTTTTCGCAAAGCTTACGAAGCACGGTATATGTAGTGGACTTTTTCCACTCCAGCTCCTTCTCACAAATCTTAACAAGTTCGCCGCTTGCTACGGGTTCATTAGCCCATACCAGATCAGCAAAACGTTCCTGTACTACTCCAAGTTCCATGTCTATCATTTTAGTTTCTCCTTTGGTCTATTCCTGTAAACCAAATTTAGTTTATCGCAATAAACCAGGTTTGTCAACAGTAAATTTTTAAATAAAATAAAAAAACTGCAAATCAAATTAATGATTTACAGTTTCCTTTTCTGCCGGCGACCGGAATCGAACCGGTACGGGAGGTTAGTCCCGCAGGATTTTAAGTCCTGTGCGTCTGCCAGTTCCGCCACGCCGGCATGTTATTTTTATAAATAAATGGGGCCTACAGGGCTCGAACCTGTGACCCTCTGCTTGTAAGGCAGATGCTCTCCCAGCTGAGCTAAGACCCCATGTATCGGTATGTTTAATACTTAACGACCCAGATCGGACTCGAACCGACGACCTCCGCCGTGACAGGGCGGCGCTCTAACCAACTGAGCCACTAGGCCAGAATAATGGACCTTCGGGGACTCGAACCCAGGACCGACCGGTTATGAGCCGGTTGCTCTAACCAACTGAGCTAAAGGTCCGCACCCCTTACGGGTACACTCCCTAAAAAGGGAAAAAGCCGATGAACGGACTCGAACCGTTAACCTGCTGATTACAAATCAGCTGCTCTGCCAATTGAGCCACATCGGCATAAATGACTCCGACGAGAATCGAACTCGTGTTACCGCCGTGAAAGGGCGATGTCTTAACCGCTTGACCACGGAGCCGGATATTTTAGTTCGCTCTTGCGCGTCTAGCTCCCCAAGTTGGACTCGAACCAACGACATCATGATTAACAGTCATGCGCTCTACCAACTGAGCTATTGAGGATTATTCTCAAACCTTCAAAACCGAACACAGAATTCTTTAAACTAGACTTTAACCTAAACCTGGATAAGCTTTCGACCT
>JAEEOJ010000132.1 GCA_016284175.1 Lachnospiraceae bacterium
TGGCAACCGCAGAAAAATTTTGATTCGCCTGAGACATGGAAAATATCGCATTTGTATTAATGTACATATTTATCCTCCGTTTTATTGATTGATTTATCCTATTTTCATTATACCTCTATCTATTACATGTCAAGCCGTATAATAAAGAAGGTGCCAATTGTCTAGGCTTAAGTGTCGCAGGTGTAGTAGTACATTACGTCCCTTACCTCATCGCCAAAGCGATTAGAAACAAGGAAATCCAGGCAGTTCGTTTGTATTTTAGGTTCTTTCTTTTTTCCATAATTCGTCAACAACTCATATACTGTAAAATCTAAATTGCATATTGTGGATTTCCGATTCGTACGCATCGAATAATCCAGTGCTTATATAGTATCGTACGCCTCCGATAAACAGCACACTATAATTTGTCTTTATCGGTTCTGTTCCGGAGAAGAGGATATAAACATGCCACCCCTTTCCAAGATGAGCAGTGGAACTTACACTTATTCCGGAATTAGCTGCGGCCAAAATTTTACCCGTGCTGGTATTTTCAACAATCGTCCCTTTTACAACAATGGTAAACTCGCAAAGCCTTGAACCGGCGCCAAGTACCGGATTCTTTTCAAGGAAATACTTTGTGCCTTCAGCATTTACTGTTATATTTGCACCCCTCACAGGGAACTTACTGGCGGCAACTGCATGTTGTTTTACATCGCGGCGCAGGCCTTCAGCTATCGAAATAGAGCGAACTTCGTCTTGGGCATTTCTCCAAACAAGGAGATAGTTGCCTTCAGCAAACGCCTTTGAATTCTCCGAGATAAACTTTTCGGTAATATCTTCACCGTCAGCATTTTCAACAATGCAATCCTCCGGCTCTTCAAAAAGGCGTTTTGCTATTTCCATAAACTTTTCACTCGGAAACGGAGATTTAAAAGGGTTTACCGAACAAAACTTATCTACCATCAAAAAACTGTCATATCCCATCTGTGGTACATACAAGCTGTTGTCCCAAGCAAAGCTTGCCGGCGCTGAAAATGCTACAATCAGCAATACCATAAGTGCAATTGTTACTTTCCGCATAACCTATACTCCTCCTTGTATTTAATTTAATACAAAACATTCAAACTTTACTGAATTTTCTCGAATACCAATGAAATTATAACTTCATTCACAGCTACTGTCAATTAAAACAGGTCTACCTTCCCCTTCATATTTAAAACGTTTTGATTCCTCATTCTTGTGACAGGAATTCGAAAATTTTTTAAAAACAATCAAAAAAGGGCGTTGCTTCACGGACATTTTTACTTTCCAAAATGTTGATGGGCGGACATTTTTGTCTTCTAAAATGTTGATGGATGATTAATTTGTGATATCCATTATGCAAAGTGATCCAAAACGTCAATACCCGCGGCTTTCACCGCGGGTATGTTATTATCTATACTTTCTTAAGTTTTTACTTTTTACCACTGAAGAGCTTCTTAAAGAAATCCGGTATCGACGTCCATGATTTGTCCATTCTGGCATAATTGTTTCCACCGCAGCAGCCGCCGTACTGTGGCAGGGGTTTGCCCCTCTCCTTTTCGACCTCTTTATGCAGCATTTGCGAGGAAACGACCTTGCCCTCGTATTTTGAGGTCCCGTCGCTCTTTACAAACATCGAAACCACACATGCTACGATTACGATTCCTATAGCTATTAATTTCATGGCTACTCCTCTCTAATTCGCAAATCACCTCTACGAAAATTACACCACGCAATCCGCAAAATGTCAATTCTTTTTAAAATTTATAAAATGCAATAGAATCTATTGCACTTTCGTTGCAGTTGGGGTGTTAGACTAAGAGTGTAATAAGGCAAGACCTTTAAAGGAAAAATGAATCGGAATTGAAAGCGTGTAAACGAGTACATATTTCGAAAGTGATGATGAGAAAGTACCCGCGGTGAAAACCGCGGGTATTGACGTTTTTGGTTAAAGCGCTGTTTTTAAAAATCAGAATCTAATTACCTGCTTTTCACAGCACTTTCAAGCATACAAAAAGCATGCTTTCCTTTGCAGGCTTTCAGAATTAAATATTCCCGTACTTTTCGAGATAATCAATATAATCATGCTTAAAATCTTCATCCTTATTTCTAAAGAGCTTTTGATTTTCATGTATGTTCATGTTGCGGTCTATGGAGTCCAAAATACATCCCGAAATATTTGAACAGTGATCTGAGACTCTCTCTATATTATTTAGTAAATCTGACCATACAAAGCCTGCATCTACAGAGCACTCCCCTTTCTGCAAGCGGTGAATATGACGGGTTCTGAGCTGTTCTTTCAGTCTGTCTATAACCTGTTCGAGAGGTTCCGTCTTTCTGGCAGCCTCATAGCTCTTTGCAGCAAAAGCATTATATGAAAGGTCGAGGATCTCATTAAGCGCCGCGCTGATCTTTTTAAATTCTTCCAAGGCCGGAGCAGAAAAAGCAAGTCCTTTTTCCCTCATTTCCTCAGAAGACTCCAAAATATTCACGGCATGGTCCGCGATTCTCTCATAGTCTCCGATCAATTTCATATACTCAGTTGCTTTTACACTTTCCTCAACGCCCGGACCGCTTGAAGTAAGCTTTACCAGATAAGTTCCGATTATATCTTCTAAATGATCAGTTTCGCTTTCAGCGGCTCTGATTTCTTCTGCCTTTCTTTTATCGTAATTAACAATAACCTCCAGACTGCTCTTTAGCGCTTTAACTGAGATATCCGCCATCTTCCTGAGCACATGCGTGCACTGATTTATTGCAAGAGCGGGGCTTCCCAAGAGTCTCTCATCGAGCTCTTTTACCTGCTCGGGTTGCTTTGCATCAGGTATGATTCTGCATACGAGCTTCTCCAGAAGTCCTCCGAACGGGAGCAGCAAAAGTGTACATGAAATATTAAAAATCGAGTGGCATACAGCAATACCGGGCAGATTTGCAGATTCTGAAAGGATTGCCGGAGTAAGCAACGCCTTTGAAATGCAAAATGCGGTCATCAGCACTATTGTGCCGATTAAATTAAAGCTTAAATGTACCAGTGCTGCCCTCTTCGCATTCTTGCTGGTGCCGATTGAGGAAAGTGCAGCCGTAATGCAGGTACCGATGTTTTGCCCCATAATAATAGGAATTGCAGCACCGTAAGAAACAGCGCCCGTTGAAGAAAGAGTCTGCAAAATACCTACGGAAGCCGAGCTTGACTGAATGATGGCAGTAAGAACTGCACCGGCAGCCACCCCGAGAACAGGATTTGTGAAAGCAATGAAAAGCTGTTGAAATTCAGGAACATCTTTTAGCCCTGTAACCGCTCCTGACATAGCATTCATGCCGAACATCAAAATGGAAAAGCCCAAAAGAATCAGTCCTGTGTCCTTTTGCCTGCTATTTTTTTCGGCCATAAACAAAACAATACCTATTAAAGCCAGCATCGGTGTAAACGATGTGGGTTTTAATAGGTTAACATAAATATTTTCACTGTCAATCCCTGCAAGGCTTAATATCCATGCAGTTACCGTAGTACCGACATTGGCGCCCATAATAACATTTATTGCCTGGCAAAGAGACATGAGACCGGAGTTTACAAAACCAACAACCATTACCGTTGTAGCGGATGAACTCTGAATCACAGCTGTAACAGCGAGCCCGGTAAATAGCCCTGCTACTCTGTTTGTCGTCAGCTTTCCAAGTAAAACCTTCAGCTTCTTTCCCGCACGTCTCTCGAGAGAATCTCCCATCAGACGCATTCCAAAGAGAAAAAGGCATAATCCCCCGATTAAATTCAATATGTCAAATAAGCTCACGTTTCTTCTCCTTTCTTTTGTTCATCCAAGAAAAGAATAGCTTTTCAACATCAAATATTCTATCAGGGCTTTGTAAAATCCTTGTAAACTGTACTACGCTTTGGGTAAAACAACCGTAAATTCAGTGCCTTCGCCAAGCTTACTGTTTACTTCTATTTGCCCACCATGAAGCTTTACAGCATGCTTTACAATCGAAAGACCCAGGCCGGTACCTCCCACTTCCTTGCTTCGGCTCTTGTCCACGCGATAAAATCTCTCAAAGATATGGCCCAGACTGTCTTCCGGTATGCCTATACCCGTATCTTTAACAACTATTACGGCGTTATTATTTTTCTCCGTAATTGAGACATTTACACTGCCTCCCATTTTGTTATATTTAATTGCATTATCACAGATATTATAAATAATGCTGTACAGCATCTGAGGAATTCCCTTTACATGAACATCGCTTCCTTCAATTTCAAGATTTATATTTTGTGCTGAAGCCGCAACCTCGAGACTATCCACTGCATTTTCCGCAATGCGATACAATTCACAGTCCAGTTTTTCCTCGTCGTTGCCATTGTCGAGTTTTGTGAGATCTATAATATCTTCGACAAGCTTTGTTATGCGCATTGCTTCTGAACGTATTTTACCCAGAAACGGCTTAACATCTTCGCTCTTGACCATGCCGTTTTCAAGGAGCTCCGCATAACCTGAAATTGCATGAAGAGGTGTTTTTAATTCATGGGAAACATTAGCCGTAAACTCCTGGCGAATCAGTGCAGTCTTCTCAATCTGTTCTCTATCCCTTTTAATCTCAGCCTGCTGGGACGAGATTCGCCGTAAAAGCGGCTCAACCTCTTTGTATTCCTCCCTGTCATAATAATCCTCCGGATGATCGGGATCTATAGCGTTAATCGGCTTTACTATTGCCTTTGAAACCTTTGAAGCAATAAAAAACGAAAGAGCGAGTGCAATTAATATAACTATGCATATTGGCTGCGCAAATCCTATGAAAAGCGTCCAAATTGCCATCTGTGCAATTGATAGTCTAACAACGGTTCCGTCCGAAAGAGACTTTGCGGCATAAAGCTGCTTTATTGCAAGAGAGCTTGAATACCTCGCTGATTCGCCGTATCCTTCTTCAATTGCCTGTTTTACTTCTTCTCTTTCGAGGTGATTTTCCATCATCGCTTTATCAGCCTCGTTATCGTAGAGCACGCTGCCATCGGCAGCAATCCACGTTATTCTATAATCTTCCGCAGGCAGAGTATTAAAAAAAGCTTCTCCCGAAAGCTCGGCACCCTGTGCCGCAAGTTCTGTTTCATTCTTTAGCTGGCTTTTTTGTAGATGCGTAAAATAGCTGTAGGAAAAGCACATAATAAAAAGTAAGGAGGCCAGAAAAACAGTAATTGCAACTATCCAAATTGAATTGAAAATCTTACTGCTCATCCTTTGCCTCCATTTTATAACCGACGCCGCGAACGGTCTGAATCATCTTGCCTGCTTCGGCTAGCTTGGTTCTTAGCGTTCCTATGTGAACGTCAATAGTTCTTGTTTCTCCGATATAATCCATTCCCCAGACATTCGAAAGAAGAATATCTCTTGTAAATACCTGCCCCGGGCTTTCCATAAATACCTGCATCAGCCTGTATTCCTTTAATGTCAGAGGCACTGTTTTGCCTCCGACAGACACAGAATGCTTACTTTCATCAAGTGTTATTCCATTGTAAGTGTAAATCTTGTTCTGCTTTGGATTCGTACGCCTGAGAACGGCTTTGATTCGGGAAACCATTTCCATCATTCCAAAAGGCTTCGAAAGATAATCATCCGCACCGTTATCTAATGCAATAACTGTATCGTATTCACTGTCCTTTGCTGTCGCCATAACTACAGGAATATCTGCAATGTCCCGGTTTGACCTGATCTTTTTAAGTATCGTAAGTCCGTCTTCTCCGGGCAGCATTACATCGAGAATAATCAGCTCCGGCCTTTTTTCCTGCATGGCAGCCCAAAACCCTTTGTCATCCTCAAAGCCCTGAGCCTCAAAGCCTGAAGCTTTAAGAGTATAAACCATTAAATCCCTTATTGAACTGTTGTCCTCGACGCAATAAATCACTCCTTATCCTCCTGATAGAAATATTATAAAGCGTTAATGTAAAAGAGATAATCACACTATTGTAAAATCTCGGTAAAACTTTTTTATTCAAAAGAAATAATCTGCTTTTCCGCATCAACATTTGCGTTTACCCCAAACGGCATTATGCAGTGCGGGGTTGCGTGGCCGATGTTGATATTGTAAAGGATTG
>JAEEOJ010000133.1 GCA_016284175.1 Lachnospiraceae bacterium
CTTCTCAATATATTAATCGGATTTTTACCGCATATTGTTAATAATGCCGCCACAGAAGATTATTTTTTGGTTAGTTTAAAAATTGAATAAAAAGGTAATCTGCATTATATTTATCTTATACAAATTATGAATGGGGGTATACATATGGATAATCGTGCATGTGTTTCATGGGATCTCATGAATTCCTTTTTAATTGATGCTTTTGTGGGCTACGGAGTGCCGAGAGAGGACGCCGCAATCTGCGCAGACGTACTGCTCGAATCGGACAGACGAGGCATCGAAAGCCACGGCTGCAACCGCTTCAAACCCATCTATATCGACCGAATCAAAAAGGGCACTCTTCTGCCCGTCACCAATATTGAAATCATAAAAGAAACGCCCACCACCGTGGTCATGGATGCCCATGACGGAATGGGTATGGTTGCCAGCCATAAAATGATGGAAATGCTCATCGAAAAGGCTAAAAAATGCGGTATGGCAGGCGGCGCTATCAAAAACTCAACGCATTACGGTATCGCGGGATACTGGGCAACAATGGCTTCAAAGGAAGGCTTAATCGGTGTGACCGGTACCAACGCCCGTCCTTCGATTGCACCTACCTTCGGTGTAGAGAACATGATGGGTACGAACCCCTTAACATTCGCTCTTCCGACAGATGAAGAATTCCCTTTCTGTCTTGACTGTGCAACATCCATCGTACAGAGAGGACGTATCGAATATTATGCAAGAGAAGGCAAGGCAACGCCCGCAGGAACCGTCGTATCCGAAAAAGGTGAGCCGATGACCGACTCCGAAGAAATCTTAAAAGCACTTGTTGACGGAACCGCAGCACTCGCACCTTTAGGCGGAATCGGCGAAGATCTCGCAGGATATAAGGGCTACGGCTATGCGGCAGTCGTTGAAATTCTTTCCGCAGCACTTGCAGGCGGTCAGTTTATGAAAGCACTTACGGGCGTTGACGAAAACGGCAAACCTCAGATGTACCATCTCGGACATTTCTTCTTCGTAATCGATCCCGAAGCTTTTTCCGGACTCGAAACCTTTAAGAAAACCGCGGGTGATATCTGTCGTGCACTTCGCGCTTCCAAGAAAGCTCCGGGGAACGAGCGCATTTACACCGCCGGTGAAAAAGAATACCTCGTATGGCTCGAGAGAAAAGAAAAAGGCGTTCCCGTAAGCAAATCCGTTCAGAAAGACATCATCGAAGTTCGCGATGCGCTTAATCTTCCTTACAAATTTGATTTTGAAGAATAGTTTTTTTGCGCAGATAACGGGGGTTATATGAGTAAATATGTAATGGCACTCGATGCCGGAACTACTTCCAACAGATGTATTTTATTTAACGAAAAAGGCGAAATAGTATCTCTTGCCCAAAAGGAATTCACGCAGTATTTTCCGAAGTCGGGCTGGGTTGAGCACGATGCGGCGGAAATCTGGCTGACACAATACTCGGTAGCAAGCGAAGCACTTGCAAAAGCCGACGCCAAAGCCGAAGATATCGCAGCTATCGGTATTACCAACCAGCGTGAAACCACGATTGTCTGGGACAAAGAAACCGGAGAGCCGATATATCACGCAATCGTATGGCAGGACAGACGTACTGCCGACTACTGTGAAAGCCTGGTAAACAAAGGCCTTACAGACACTTACCGACAGAAAACCGGTCTTGTCATAGACCCTTATTTCAGTGCGACCAAGATAAGATGGCTCCTTGAAAATGTTCCCGGTGCAAGACAAAAAGCCGAAGAAGGAAAACTTCTCTTCGGTACAGTCGAAACCTGGCTTATCTGGAAACTGACAGGCGGAAGCATTCATATAACGGACTATTCCAACGCCTCCAGAACTATGCTTTTTAACATCGTCGATCTAAAATGGGACGAAGATATCCTAAAAGAATTAAACATCCCGGCATGCATGCTGCCTGAAGTAAGGCCTTCCAGCGAAGTATATGCAAAAACAATGTCAGATCTGTTCGGCGGTGAAATCACTATCGCAGGCGCGGCAGGCGACCAGCAGGCAGCGCTTTTCGGACAGACATGTTTTAACGCAGGACAGGCCAAGAATACCTACGGAACCGGCTGTTTCCTTTTAATGAACACAGGAGAAAAACCCGTATTTTCCAAATCGGGACTTGTTACCACCATTGCCTGGGGAATCGACGGCAAAGTCGAGTATGCACTCGAAGGCTCCATATTCGTGGCCGGAAGTGCAATCCAGTGGTTAAGAGACGAGCTCAGATTCATGGATTCCGCATCGGACAGCGAATTCTTCGCATCCAAAGTTAAAGACACCTGCGGATGTTACGTGGTTCCTGCTTTTACGGGACTCGGCGCACCCTACTGGGATCCTTACGCAAGAGGTGCAATCGTAGGCCTTTCGCGCGGCGTCAACAAATACCACATCATCCGCGCAACACTCGAATCACTCGCATTTCAGACCTATGATGTTTTAACCGCGATGGAAAACGATTCGGGTATGAAGCTCTCGAAATTAAATGTGGACGGCGGTGCGAGCGCAAACAACCTTTTGATGCAGATGCAGGCCGATATCATTCAGACCGAAGTTAACCGTCCTAAATGCGTTGAAACAACTGCCGCAGGCGCCGCATATCTGGCAGGTCTCGCAGTCGGATACTGGAAAAGCAAAGAAGATGTTTTAACAAACATCTCCATAGAAAAGACCTTCAAGCCCGAAATTTCCCGCGAAGAGCAGGAGAAGAAAATCGCCAAATGGCACAAAGCAGTAGAGCACGCCCGTGACTGGGAGCGTGACTGATTTAAAAAACTGTTAACCCCATATGCTTTGCATAATAGTAGGATTAACAGTTTTTTTATTTAAGATATTTATTTAAGAGATACTCTTTATCGTTCGCCTTGGGATTTTCGATTACTTCCTCAAGCATTTTGTTGAGCAGCTCTCCGATTGCCGGTCCCGAGGGAATTCCTTTTTCGATTAAGTCTTTTCCGGACACGGCCAGCTCTTTTAAGCTCACGCATTCGCCCTTTTCAACAACCTCTGCATAGGCCTCTTTGTTTCTCTTAAGTCTCGCAAATTTCTCTTCTCTCTGATAATCGCTCTGCGCCAAAAGGTCTGCTTCCCAGACTTTGAAAATATCCGGAAATGCTTCGACACCGATTCTGTTCATAGCACGTCTCATGATTTTTGTGCCTTCATCAAGTCTCTCGTCATGGTATCTGACGAACTTATAAACCATGTCAATAGTGTCGTTGTCGTACTTAAGCCTTCGTAAGATTTCCTTTGACATATCGGCAGATTTTAACTGGTGTCCGTGGAAATGGTCGATTCCCTTTTCATCCGTTGTAAGACATACAGGCTTTGCTATATCGTGTAAAAGCATCGAAAGGCGAAGTGCTTTGGTTTTTTCTATATTTTCGACCGATTTTATGATATGATCTCCGACACTGTAACAGTGATGAGGATTATGCTGATCTGTTTCAAAACATTTATCAATCTCAGGCAGAAACTCTTTGGTAAGTCCGAGTTTATACGCGGTCTTTAACATCGCGGGATTATCTGATAAAAGAATTTTGTTAAGTTCCGCCTGAATTCGCTCGGCGCTTATTTTACTTAATGTCGGCGCAAGCTCTTTTATGGCCTCATAAGTTTCGGATTCGATTTCATATCCAAGCTGAGCCGCAAATCTTACAGCTCGTAAAAGACGAAGCGCATCTTCCGTAAATCTCTCTTTTGCGTTTCCCACACATCTGATGATTTTTTTATCAATATCGTCCATTCCGCCGAATATATCCACGAGCCCTTCGGTATCATTGTAAGCCATCGCATTGATGGTAAAATCCCTTCTTAAAAGATCTTCCTTAAGATTGGCCGTAAACTCAACACTTTTAGGATGTCTTGAATCCTCGTATTCGCCGTCGATTCTGTAGGTCGTGACTTCATACATTTCCTTTCCGAAAAGAACCGTCACCGTACCGTGTTTAAGTCCGGTATCCACGGTTCTCTTAAAAATCGCCTTAACCTCTTCGGGTTTTGCGGAAGTCGTGATATCCCAGTCGTTCGGAACGCGTCCGAGGATTGAATCGCGCACGCAGCCGCCGACCGCATACGCTTCGTATCCGGCCGCATAAAGTGCATTTATTATTTTTTCAACATTTTTCGGTAAATTTATTTTCATAGTTCCAATTATTTAATATCAAGCTCAACAGGGCAGTGATCGGACCCTAAAATATCCGCATGAATCTTCGCATCAACCATTCTGTCTTTTATTTTCTCCGATACGACAAAATAGTCAATACGCCACCCTGCATTCTTCTCTCTGGCCTTAAACATATAAGACCACCATGAATATTTATCCTTTTCGTCGGGATAGAAATATCTGAAGGAATCGATGAATCCGCTCTCGGTCACCTTCGTGAAGCATGCTCTTTCTTCATCCGTAAACCCTGCATTCATATGATTGCTCTTGGGATTTTTAAGGTCGATTTCCTTATGAGCGACATTTAAATCTCCGCAGTAAATGACCGGTTTCTTTTCATCCAGTTTTTTTACATACGACAGAAACGCATCCTCCCAGACCATTCTGTAATCAAGTCTGGTCAGTTCTCTCTGAGAATTCGGAACATATACGTCCACAAAATAAAAGTCGTCAAACTCTGCGGTAATCACTCTTCCCTCGTGGTCATGCTCTTCTATGCCGATACCGTATGTCACGCTTATCGGCTCTTTTTTCGTAAAGACCGCCGTTCCGGAATAACCTTTTTTTTTCGGCATAATTCCAGTACTGATGAT
>JAEEOJ010000134.1 GCA_016284175.1 Lachnospiraceae bacterium
CGGTGGTCAGCAAGGCGGACAGCAGAATCCAAACGGCGGTAATCAGAACCCTAACGGACAGGGACAGCAGCCCGGTCAGCAGGGCGGTCAGGGTCAGGGCGGCCAGGACGGACAGCAGGGTGGACAGGACGGCCAGGGCCAGGGAGGCCAGCAGGGCGGTCAGGATGGTCAGCAGGGTGGTCAGGACGGACAAGGCGGTCAGAATGGTCAGGGCCAGCAGGGCGGCCAGGACGGTCAGGGTCAGGGCGGCCAGGACGGACAAGGCGGCCAGGACGGACAGGGCCAGCAGCCCGGTGAAGGCGGACAGCAGGGAGGCCAGCAAGGAGGTCAGCAGGGCGGTCAGCAAGGTGGTCAGCAAGGTGGTCAAGGCGGTCAGGATGGCCAGGGAGGCCAGCAAGGCGGCCAGCAGGGCGGTTCAGGCTGGGATACAGGTTCTAAAGTCGGTAACGAAAAAGATTTAACTCTTGATCCGAATGAATCTCTTATGATTCCCGACAACTGGGATCCCAACGAAAAGCTTACCGGATTTGCAAATCAGGACGGACAGTCCAATATGACACCGTCCGATTACTCATATGTATGGTCGGGAAATAAGCTGACTCATGGCGAAGTAATCGGTAACTATACCAAGGATGCTTATCAGAACATGGAACACAGTAAGATCCCCGACAGTATGAAAGATGTTGTAAAAAATTATTTTGACAGTATGAACTAATAAATCATTTTTGAAAGGAAAACAAAATGAACGCAAGCGAACAGGAATTAAAGGAAATGATTGCCAAAATGAATGCTGCCGAAGCTGAGATTGGCAAGGCAATCATAGGTCAGAAAGATGTTGTAAGACAGGTTTTACTGTCTTTGATAGCAGGCGGTAACGTACTTCTCGAAGGTGTTCCGGGCTTAGGAAAAACACAGCTCGTAAAAGCACTTGCACAGGTATGTGATCTGGAGTTCTCACGTATTCAGTTTACTCCCGACCTTATGCCTGCCGACGTTACAGGTACGGATATTATTGTAAAGAAAGAGGGCAGAAACGAATTTGAATTCCAGCCCGGCCCCGTATTTGCAAACCTTTTGCTTGCGGACGAAATTAACCGTGCTACACCTAAGACTCAGTCGGCTTTACTTGAAGCCATGCAGGAGCATACTGTTACCGTTGGTAACAATACATATCCTCTTGCTGAGCCTTTTATGGTATTAGCTACACAGAACCCTATCGAGAACGAAGGTACATATCCTCTTCCCGAAGCACAGCTCGACCGTTTCTTATTCAAGATTCAGGTTGATTTTCCTACGTTTGCGGAACTTAAAAAGATTATGGACATCACCGTTACCAACAAAGAAACAGTTCTTAATCCTGTTCTTTCAGGTGATGACATTATGAATATAAGACAGTATGTTAACGAAATTCCTATGGCTGAAGAAGTTGAAGCATTTGCACTTCGTCTGGTAATCGGTACACATCCCGAAGTTCCCGGCGCAAACGAGCTTGCAAAGAAATATATTTCTGTCGGTGCTTCACCCAGAGCAGCGCAGGCAATCTTTAAGACAGCAAGAGCTAAAGCAATGCTTGAAGGCAGATACAATGTTTCATTTGCGGATGTTGAGGCAGTTGCGCTTCCCGCACTTCGTCACAGAGTAACACTTTCCTTCGAAGCACTTGCCGAAGGCATTACCACAGACCAGATTGTAAAGAAGATAATATCAAGTATTCCCAAGGAATGATAAATGGAACAGATATTTAACAGCGAATTTTATGAAAAACTGCATACGCTTCGCATGAGTATCGCTCTTAATATCGCCAGCGGTCAGGCCGGCGGCAGAAAGAGTAATTCCAAGGGTAATTCCGTAGAGTTTTCCGATTTCAGGGAATACATGCTCGGAGACGATATAAGAAGAATCGACTGGAACGCCTATGCGCGTTTTGACAGACTCTTCGTAAAACTTTTCATGGAAGAAAAGGAAGGTGTATTCCAGGTATTTTTGGACTGCAGCGAGTCTATGAAATACGGCGAGCATTCAAAGGAAGTCTGCGCCAAAAGAATTGCAGGTGCGTTAAGTTATATCGTGCTTGAAAACGGTGACAGACTTTATATCAACGCGCTCAAAGACAACCATGTCGTTACCGCGGGAAGTTATTCGGGAATGCAGGCATTTATAAGATGCATCAAATTTATCGAAGAAGCACCTATGGGCGGAGCAAACGATCTATTTAAGAGCGTAAAAGAAAAGGAATTCAAAAACAGAGGTCTTTCTTTTCTGATTACCGACGGTTACACGGACGAACTCGATGAGACCATAAAATATTTAAAATACAAAAAACAGGACGTGGTTTTAATTCATGTTTTATCCGATGAGGAATTAGACCCGAGATACGAAGGAACATTAAACCTTCTGGATTCGGAGTTTTTGGGAGAACTCAGAGTTTCTTTTAACGCATCGGCTATTAAAACTTATAAGGAATCGTTAAACGCATTCTTAACAGAAACAGAAAATATGTGCAAGAAATACGGCGTAACTTACATACGTGTATGTTCGTCGGAAAGCTTTGACTCACTTTTCTTCTCATCGCTTGCAAAGCTTGCGAAGAAAGTATAAAAACCAGCCTTAGGACAGGTAAATATAAATGAAATTTACTCATTTATGGCCTATAGCGTTCATTATACTGGTTCCGGTTATTATCATCATGTACATGATGAAACAGAAGGCCAAGGAACAGAAAGTTGCCTCTCTCTATCTCTGGAGAGAAATGGTAAAGAACGACAGAGCCAATACACCATGGGAAAAACTTAAAAAGAACTGGCTTATGATCTTACAGATTATAACGCTCCTTGTGCTTATCGCAGCACTTACGAGCCCTTATTTTCTGTCAGGTCTTGTTTCTTCGGGCAAAGCCTGCATAGTAATCGATACTTCCGCAAGTATGGGCTTTATGTACGACGAAAATCAGACCAGATTTGACAAGGCGAAGGACGAAGCCGTTTCCTATGTTAAAAAATTAAGAAACGGTACAGAAATATCACTTATCACATCGGATCGAAACTCGATTCTTTTATCCAGCAAATCACAGAGCAAGAGTGATGTTGTGGAACAGATTAAGAATCTTGAGTTAAGCAATTATCCCGGTGATGCTTCCGAAGGCGTACAGATGGCCAAATCGCTTGCAATGGATTCAAAGGGCCTTCAGACACTTATTATCACCGACAGCACGGTCGATGTTGAAAACCTTGATGCAATAGTGGTGGATGTTTATTCGGAGATGGATAATGTATCCATTGATTACGTAAGCCACGGTTTTAAGGAAGACCAGCTCGATGTGCTCGTAAAAGTTACCAATTACTGCAAGGAACCCGTTAAAAGAGACGTATCGATTTATCAGGGCGAAGAACTTGTTATGACCAAGGAAGTTGAAATCGAAGCCGAATCTTCGAGTGTTGTTTATTTTGAAGACATAAAGCTTGAAGACAATGTATTCTTTGCTCAGGTTTCAGGCAAGGATGCATGCGACCTCGATAATATCAGTTACGATGTTCTGACTGAGGAAAAGGAAAGCACAGTTCTTTTGATGACTCAGAGAAACATGTATCTTGAGAATGCTTTAAAAATCATTCCCGGAATATCTGTTATAAAGTCTGAAGACATCAACAGCTTTGAAGATTTTGCCACTCAGAAATTTGATTTATATGTGTTTGACGGTATGGTTCCAGCCAAACTTCCGAGCCAGGGAAATATTATCGTTATAGGTGCCGAATGTGATGAAATTGCTCCTATAGATGATATTCTCGATGACGGCTGTATTGTAAACGGACTGGATTCAAAGGTAACCAAGTATTTGGACGGCCTTTCATTTGCTGTTTCCAGATCATATACATATAATGTTCCGGATTACGCAACTCCGTTTTTGGAGGCTCAGGGAAATGAAAAAGAAAAATCACATGATATTGCATTCATCGGTGAAAACCAGGGCAGAACATATGCAATGTTGGGATTTGATATCCACAATTCCGATTTTCCTCTTTATATGGAATTCCCGCTTCTTATGTACAACCTCGTAAATGAATGTGTACAGGGCGGAATGGTTACAAATTATGTTTATAACTGCGGTGATGCGGTATCCGTAAACACCAACGTAGATGGTGAACTTCCGGTGGTTACAAAACCGAACGGCGAACAAGTGAGTCTTTCCGATTACCGCTTTAACTTTAACGATACAAAGGAAATGGGTATTTATTCGGTAGCCCAGACAATAAGAGAAGAAGAGCAAAGCGAGGTATTTGCAGTTAACTTCCCTGTCACAGAGAGCAAGATAGATACTCATCCCACAATGATTTCTTCGGACAAAGACAAAGTTGTTACCGAAGTAAAAGGTATTTTTAACTTAAGAAACTTTATTATTTTACTTTCACTTATCCTTCTTGCACTTGAATGGATATTCAGCTTGAGGAAATAGTTTAGGGGAAAGATATGTCGATATCATTTGAAAACCCGTGGTATTTGCTTTTAATACCCGTGGCAGCGCTGTTTTTAGTTATAACACAGCGTTTCATGTTTACAAGAGAAAAAGGCAGTAAAATCGGACAGATTGTCATAAGAGCCATTCTGTTTCTTATTTTGATACTCGCGCTCTCGGGATTTTCACTTAAATTCACGGGAAAGAGCACGACTACAATTTACCTTCTTGACGTTTCGGATTCGGTCAGAGACAGCAGGCAGGATATTATTAATTTTGTAAATGAGTCCGTAAAAGATAAGAAAAAGAACGACAATGTCGGAGTTATAGCATTCGGCGAAGACACCAGAGTAGAGCAGTTCGTATCGGAAAATCTGGCATTCTCCAAATTCCAGACAGATGTAAATACAGGCGCCACAAACCTTGAGGATGCGGTAAAGATTGCTTTATCTCAGTTACCTGACGACTCTGCGGGAAGAATTGTGCTTATTACCGACGGTAATGAAAACGAAGGTTCTCTTAAGAGCGTTGCTCCCGATATTATTTCAAGCGGTTGCGCTTTTGAGATTAAAAAGATAGAAGAAAACATCTCCGACGAAGTTTATGTTTCGGATCTTTCAATCCCCACACAGGCAGGAATCGGTGAGAAATTCAATATCGAAGTAGAAGTTGAAAGTAATGTTGCATGTGATGCAAAGGTTAAACTTTATGCGGGACGTACCTTAAAGGGTGAGCAGGATGTGCATCTTCAGAAAGGTACCAACCAGCTTATCTTCTCCGATACCCAGTCAGACGAAGGTCTTAAAACTTACAAGGTCGTTGTAGAGTCCGAAAAAGATACAATTTCGGTTAACAACGAGTTTGCGGCATATACAAATATTGAAACCACGCTTCCTCTGCTCGTAGTGGAAGGCAGCGAGGGTAATGCTAAAAACTACAAGAAGATTCTTGAATCCATAGATGTCGGATACGATACTGTTTCTCCGGGAACGGTACCTGTAGACATGCCTTCACTCATGCAGTATTCGGCTGTAGTTTTAGTCGATGTTTACGAAGCTGATTTACGTGAGGGCTTTCTTGATATTTTAAATGAGTATGTTAAAAACAACGGCGGCGGTCTTATAATGACAGGCGGTTCGTCTTCATATGCTGTCGGCGGTTACAGAGATACACTTCTTGAAGAAATGGCTCCCGTATACATGGATATTAACGGTGAGAATGAAATTCCCACAATGGCTATGGCAATGGTTATTGACCATTCCGGTTCAATGGATTCATCAGACGGTATAGAATCCTATCTTGATCTTGCAAAGAAATCTGCGGCAGCAGCCATTGATTATATGAGACCTGAAGATTACGTGGAAGTAATCGCTTTTGACGATGCTTATTCAAGAGTTGTTCCTCTTCAGAATGTAGAAGATCCCGAGAAGATTCAGCAGATGATTTTCTCAATCCCTTCAGGCGGCGGTACAAGTATTTATCCCGCACTTGAGGCAGCGGTAAAGGATATTAATAATTGTGATGCCATGATTAAGCATATTATCCTTCTTACCGACGGACAGGATTACAATACAGGCTATGAAGGACTTCTTCGAATTATTAATAACGCAGGTATCACACTTTCGTGTGTTGCAGTCGGAAGCGGCTGTAACGACCAGCTTTTAAGCGACCTGGCTACACAGGGTAACGGACGTATTTTCTATTCCGACGATACGACCGACCTTCCGAGAATCTTCGCGCAGGAAGTATTTTTAGCATCCAACACATACATTGTAGAAGAGGTATTTACACCCGAAGTTACAAGTAACGACAAGATTATAAGAGATGTCGTAAAAGACGGTATGCCACAGCTTTACGGTTATGTGGCTACAATGAAAAAGGAGAGGTCGATTGACTTACTGGAATCTTTCCAACACGATCCGATTCTTTCGTACTGGCAGTATGGACTCGGCAAAACAGTGGCCTGGACTTCCGATGTTAACGGCGAATGGACCGCGGAATATTCGGGCTGGGACAATACGCCTCTTTTATGGCATAACATCATAAAACTTGTATCCGAAGACAACGGTATGGAGGGTACCTATGCCAATGTTGAGCAGAACGGCAACAAGGCAACCATCACATATACCACGGAAGAATATTCTGCGGATACGAAGGTTATTGCAATAGTTTATGACGAGGAAGGCAACCCTAAGGAAGTTGAACTTGATCCTAAAAAGCCCGGCGTATATGAGGCTCAGGTAGATACAAAGGATACAGGTATTTATACCATCAATGTTCAGCAGAAAGACAAGGGTGAGATTGTAAGCTCTATCAATACGGCTGCAATTATGCAGTATTCGCTTGAGTACAGATTTTATCCCGAAAATACGCTGCTTGACGAATTTGCTGCAAGCACGGGCGGAATATTTATCGAAAATCCGGACGAAGTATTTAAATACAGTCCCGAATTTGTAAAAGCAAGATTCAATCTCTGGATACCTCTTCTTATTATTGCAGCACTTTTATTCCTTTATGATATCGCTGTAAGAAGATTCCATCTTTCATTTGCATTCGTCGACAAGATGGCTGCAAACAGAGCTAAGAACAAGCTTAAAAAAGAAGAGAAGAAACGTAAGGAAGCAGCTGAAGTTATTAAGGCTGATACCATAAAAGAAAAAGAAGAAGAAAAATCGGGTATTGTAGCGGCTGCAACCAAGAAGGCTCCTGACAAGGCTCAGAGCGCTCCTAAAGGAAAGATCAGACAATATGTCAATGAGAACCCTCAAAGCGCTTATACGGCCCCTGAGACGCCCACAAAGCCCGTTTCCACAACTACTGCAGCGAAACCGGCAAAACCTTCGGCAGAACAGACAGGCCAGGCGAAAGAAATGCCTTCATTCGCATCACTTAAAAAGCCCGGTGCGGCGGCAGAAACAACACAGACAAATACACAGTCCAGAGTATTTGAAAGAAAAGATGCGGCACCTATATATTTTAAGGATACCGATACTGCGGCAAAGAAGCCTGCAGATACAAACAAGAATGTAAATAAATCAAACGATTCGGTTACAAGCGCTGCTCTTAAGACCAGAGTTTGGATAAGAGACGACGATTAGAGAGAGAAATATGGTACTTTTAGACAATATCAAAACAGAACTTTTATCGCTTAAGGATACGCTTAATCAGGTTAAGCTTTCCTGTGATATCGAAAGAAAAGAAGAGAGAGTGGCCGAACTTGAGCGTGAAATGCAGGAGCCTACTTTCTGGAACGATGTCGACAGGGCAAACAAATTAAGCACA
>JAEEOJ010000135.1 GCA_016284175.1 Lachnospiraceae bacterium
AGACATGGGCAGGTCCTAAGAAAAGGGACGAACCGATGGGCTTGATAGGATCTTTTATGCCTGCTTTTGATCTGATGATTGATTCGGTAACCTTAGTTACACCGTCATCCTGACCAATAACTCTTTTATGAAGTTCATCTGCAAGATGAAGTACTTTGTTTCTCTCGGATTCATTCAGTTTGGCTACGGGAATTCCGGTCCATCTTGATACTATTCTTGCGATTTCGGTATCCGTAACTTTTTCATGCACCAGCGAATCGTCTTTCTTTTCTGCGGCTTTCTCCGCTTCCTCAAGACTTGCTTTGAGTCTCGGAAGTTCACCGTATGTAAGCTCTGCTGCTTTCGCAAGATCGCCTTCACGTTTTGCAATTTCAATCTTTGAATTAAGTGCATCGATTTCCTCTCTCATCTTGGAAAGTTTGTCTACCGCACTCTTTTCATTCTCCCATTTAGCCTTGGCGTTTGCAAAATCTTCTTTTTCGACTGCAAGGTCTGCCAAAAGATCTGCCAGTCTCTGTTCGCTCAGTGAGTCGTCTTCTTTCTTTAAAGCCTGTGCCTCGATTTCCATCTGCAGTATTTTACGCTGTTTTTCATCAAGTTCCGTGGGCAGACTGTTAAGTTCGGTCTTAATCATGGCACATGCTTCATCCACAAGGTCTATTGCCTTATCGGGTAAGAATCTGTCGGAAATATATCTGTCGGAAAGCACGGCTGCGGCTACAAGCGCATTATCCATGATTTTTACGCCGTGATAAACTTCGTATCTGTCTTTTATACCTCGTAAAATAGATATCGTGTCTTCGACCGTAGGCTCGTTTACCATTACAGGCTGGAATCTTCTCTCAAGAGCAGCGTCTTTTTCGATATACATTCTGTACTCATCGAGTGTGGTCGCACCTATACAGTGAAGTTCTCCCCTTGCAAGCATGGGTTTAAGCATATTGCCCGCATCAAGCGCACCGTCGGTTTTACCTGCTCCGACAATGGTATGAAGTTCATCGATAAAAAGAATTATTTCACCATTTGAAGATTTAACTTCATCAAGCACTGCTTTAAGTCTTTCCTCGAACTCGCCACGATATTTTGCACCTGCGATAAGAGAACCCATATCAAGTGCAAAGATAGTTTTGTTTTTAAGATCGTCCGGAACATCTCCGTTTACGATTCTCTGTGCCAGACCTTCTGCAACCGCAGTTTTACCTACACCGGGTTCACCGATAAGCACCGGATTGTTTTTTGTTTTACGGCTTAAGATTCTGATAACATTTCTTATCTCAGCATCTCTGCCTATGACGGGATCCATCTTTCTTTGTTTGGCTTTCTGTACAAGATCCTGGCCGTATTTGTTAAGTGCATCATAAGTACCCTCGGGATTGTCGCTTGTAACCTTCACATTTCCTCTGACAGATGAAAGAGCGGTTAAGAATCTCTCCTTCGTGATACCGTATTCTCTGAAAATCTCACCGATTTCTTTGTTGGGATGATCAAGCATCGAAAGGAACAAATGCTCTACCGATACATATTCGTCTCCCATTTTTTTAGCCTGATTTTCAGCTGTAATCAAAACTTCGTTGAGTTTCTGGCCGATACGCAGTTCTCCGCCGCTTACCTTTACTCTTTTTTCAATGGCTTTCTTAACCCTGGCGGTAAAATGCTCGGTATTAATCTCCATTTTTTCGATCAGTTTTAAAATCAGACTGTCGTCAATATTTATGAGCGCATAAAGAAGATGTTCTTCCTCAATCTCCTGATTGCCGAACTCTATTGCATACTGTTGCGCCATATTGACAGAATTTTGAGAATTTTGAGTGAATTTCGTAATGTTCATAAAATCACCTTCTTCCTGACTAAAAATCCTTCTTTTCTATTTCTTTTAAACATAATCCGAGTGTTATCTTTTAAACTAAAGATATAATATCACTTTCTTTAGCACTCGTCAAGAGAGAGTGCTAACAATTGTCAATTTTAATGCAATTTATTTATAAAAACTTATATTTTTCCTCTTATATATATAATAAATATAAAATAATAATAAAATATTTATTGAGATTAACATAATTTAATGATAAAATCTTTTATATATATGCTTAAATTGGAGATAGAATGGACCAGATTAAGATTTATCTTAATTACATAAAGGAAATCATCAATGGTGAAGAGTACCTTTCGGACAGGGATAAGTTTACGCTTATTCTTCATCTTTGCGCATTCTCACACCTGATTTTTGCCGGAATTTTCCTTGGTTTCGGTAATATCCTTATGATGCTTTACAATCTCCTTTCATTCCTTGTATACGAATCACTGGTAACATTAACCAAGAACAAACAGTTCAAATTAATTACTCTCGCCATTACGGCTGAAGTAAATATTTTTGTACTGCTTTCCACTCTTGCTTACGGCAAAGGATTGTATTTCAATCTTTTCTGTTTCCTTTTGATTCCTGCGGTATTTTACATTTCCAATTCCGCAAAGGCTTTTAAGCATCCGTTTTTTGCATCGATTGTTGTAACATTAATTACTATGGCAAATTATATTTTCTCTGCCTTTTATGAGAACAATAATTACCAGACTCTTGTTGAACGTTACCACGTTCTTCTGATTGTCACCATAGTATTAAATATAACAGTTACTACTGTTCTGCTCGGTCTCTTCTGCTTTATGTTTACGATTGAAATGCGTAACAGTACTGCTACTCTTGAGAACAGAACAAGACAATTAAAACAGTTATCCAGTATCGATCCGCTTACCAAACTTGCTAACAGAAGAAGCATGATGGAAAAACTTAATATTTCCATGCATCTTTTACGAAAAGATAAAAAAGTCTTCAGTCTTATCTTAGGTGATATCGATGACTTCAAAAAAGTCAACGATACCTACGGTCATGACTGCGGTGACAAGGTTCTTGTAATGGTTGCCGATACCATCTCCTCACAAATGCGTGAAGGCGACTTCGTATGCAGATGGGGTGGCGAGGAAATTCTTATCCTTGTAAACGGTAATATCGATGCTGCCAAATCTCTTGGCGAGCGTATCTTAAATAAAATCTGTGCTACCGAAGTTAACCACGAAGGCAACACAGTTAAAGTCACCATGACTTTCGGCGTGGCTCAGGCTAACGAGAGTTTCAGAATTGAGGACTTTATTCAGCAGGCTGACAACAGACTGTATTACGGAAAAACTCACGGCAAATGTCAGGTTGTCGCCGAGATCCCCAACAGCGTCAATTATTAATAAATTGAACCGGATATTCTGTAATTGCGGGTTGTTATATCAAACCCGTAATTTATTTTGCGGTTCGTTTCAGAAAGGAATTATAAAAAATGATAAGTGCAAACAATGTATCCTTAAGATTTGGAAAGAAAGCTCTCTTTGAGGATGTAAACATAAAGTTCACCGAAGGTAACTGCTACGGTATCATCGGTGCCAACGGTGCAGGAAAATCCACATTTCTTAAGATTCTATCAGGAGAACTCGAAACCACTACAGGTGATATCGTAATCACACCCGGTCAGCGTTTATCGGTACTTGAACAGGACCACTTCAAATATGACCAGTACTCTGTAATGGATACAGTTATCCTCGGCAATCCCAGACTTTATGAAATCATGAAGGAAAAAGATTCCATTTACGCAAAGGAAGATTTCTCCGATGAAGACGGTATCAGAGCCAGCGAGCTTGAAGCAGAATTTGCTGAGCTTGACGGTTGGGAAGCTGAATCTAATGCAGCTAACTTGCTTAACGGTCTCGGTATCGAAACAGAGCTTCACTACACACAGATGTCAGAACTCGGCGGTAATGAAAAGGTTAAAGTACTTCTTGCGAAGGCACTCTTTGGTAACCCCGATATTCTTCTTCTCGACGAGCCTACAAACCACCTCGATCTTGATGCTATTGCATGGCTTGAAGAGTTCTTAATCAACTTTGAAAACACTGTCATCGTCGTATCCCACGACAGACATTTCTTAAATAAAGTCTGCACACAGACCGCTGATATTGACTACGGCAAAATTCAGCTTTATGCAGGTAACTACGATTTCTGGTTCGAATCCAGCCAGCTTCTTGTTAAGCAGATGAAGGAAGCCAATAAGAAGAAAGAAGAAAAGATTAAGGAATTACAGGAATTCATTAACCGTTTCTCCGCTAACGCTTCCAAATCAAAACAGGCTACTTCGAGAAAGCGTGCTCTTGAAAAAATCGAACTTGAAGAGATTAAACCTTCAAGCAGAAAATATCCTTATATTGATTTCAGACCAGACAGAGAAATCGGTAACGAAGTACTTCAGGTTGAAGGCATTTCAAAGACAATTAACGGCGAAAAGGTTTTGGATAATATTTCATTTATTTTAAGACGTGAAGACAAGGTTGCTTTTGTAGGAAGCAATGAAATTGCCACCACTACCCTTTTCCAGATTCTTGCAGGCGAAATGGAGCCTGACGAAGGTACATACAAATGGGGCGTAACCACATCACAGGCTTACTTCCCCAAGGACAATACAGAAGAATTCAAGTCTGACGAAATTATTACAGACTGGCTGATGGGTTATTCCCCCGTAAAAGATATAACCTACGTAAGAGGTTTCCTTGGAAGAATGCTCTTCTCACAGGATGATGCTCTTAAGAAAGTTAAGGTTTTATCCGGTGGTGAAAAGGTAAGATGTATGCTTTCAAAGATGATGATTTCAGGTGCTAACTGTCTTATCCTGGACGAGCCTACAAACCACCTTGACATGGAATCCATTCAGGCTTTAAACAACGGTCTTATAAGATTCTCAGGTGTTGAACTCTTTTCCTGCCATGACCATCAGTTTATCGAAACAACAGCCAACCGTATCATGGAAATTATGCCCGGCGGTAAGCTCATCGATAAAATCACTACTTATGACGATTATCTTGCTAGCGATGAAATGGCCAGAAAACGTACTATCTACATTGCAAAGAAAGAGGATGACGAAAACTAAATGCAGGCAATCGATTTACATGTACATTCAACTTTCTCCGACGGTACTTTAACTCCGAGTGAGCTCGTTGATCTTGCTATTAAATCCAACCTCGAAGCTTTTGCCCTCACAGATCACGACACGACAGACGGTATCGAAGAAGCATATACTGCATCTGTCGGAAAGGATATAGAAGTAATTCCGGGAATTGAATTTTCCACAGAATACAAGAAAAAGGATATTCATATTCTCGGATATTATATAAATCCGTACAACGAAAAATTCTCAAAGAAAGTTGTTGAATTCAGAAATTCAAGAGAAATCCGCAATCAGAAAATGTGCAGAAAATTACAGGAACTCGGAGTCGATATCGACTACGATTCTTTTATTGCGCAGTATCCTGACAGTGTTATTACCAGAGCACATTACGCTAAATATATGATTTCAAAAGGAATCATAAAAACCATAGATGAAGCCTTTGATACTTATATCGGTGATAACTGCCCCGGATTTGTTCCGAGAGAAAAAATATCTCCCGCTAAAGCGGTTTCACTTATTCTTTCATGCGGAGGAATTCCGGTTCTTGCCCACCCTATTCTTTATAAATTCTCCGACAGAGATCTTGAAACACTTGTCGCTGATTTATCACGCGTGGGATTAAAAGGCATTGAAACCATCTACTCCACATATTCAAGCAAAGATGAAAAGCTTATAAGAAAACTTGCAAGCAAATACCGACTGATGATTACCGGAGGTTCTGATTTCCATGGAAGCAACAAACCGAACTTATCTCTTGGTTGCGGTCACGGAGATCTTTATATTCCCGCAAAACTTCTTCCGCCTTTAAAGAAGGCTTATCTTAAAGGTTTTGTTCCTAACAAAGCCATTCATTCAGCACTCTTCTTTGATTTGGACGGAACGCTTTTAAATGACGAGAAAATTATCACTCCGATTACAAAAGCCCTGCTTAACAAAGCATGTGAAAACGGCCATAAGTTCATTATTAACACAGGCCGCCCTCTTGCATCAGCATTAAAGATAGTAAAAAAACTTTCTATCGGAGAAATCACGGATTATATCGCTGCATTTAACGGCGGAGTTATATACGACTGTAAAAAAGGTGAAATACTTGAAAAAGTAACCCTTAAAAAAGAATATTCGGAAATCGTCAAAAAAACAGCCAAGAAATACGGCTGTCATTTCCATACATATTCCGATTATGAAATACTAAGTGAAAAGAAAACAAAAGAACTTGAGTATTATTCCAAATACGTTTCACTTCCCTACAGACAGGTAAGAAGCGTAATCAAGGAAGAACCCACTCCTTACAAGTTTTTAATAATGCATTTCGACAAGCCTGAAAAACTTAAGAAGGTTCAGACTGTAATCGAAAAAGAACTCGGCAACAAAGTATTCTGCATCTTCTCCTGTGACAAATTCCTTGAAGTTATTCCCAGGGAATCAGGAAAAGGCAATGCATTGAAATACATTATGAAAACATCCGGCATAAAAGAATCACACTCCTACGCTTTCGCCGATGAAGAAAACGATATTACTCTTCTGCAGGCCGCAGCTAACAGCGTATGTATGATGAACGGGAATCCCAAGCTTAAGGCAGTTTCGGATTACATAACTTTCCGTGACAATAACAGTGACGGATTGGCTGATTTCCTGGAATTGTTCTCGTAAACATAGTTTACATAAATATGCATTTGGTTGACATAATTTTTTGTATTATGTAAATTAATTTCAGATATTAGTTTACATAATCATTTGTATTATGTAAATCTGTCGCCCGTATAGGTTAACATAATGTATTTATATTTCGAAATAATAAAGGATAGATAAGAAGTTTACATAAATTTGTAACTGCAATTATCTATCCTTATTTTTATCAATATTCTATTTGTTTTAGTTTACATAATTGTTATGCATCGCTCTTTTTTTCAAATCTTTTACGACGGTTTTGGGTTACATAACATTATTTCAAGGAATGCACTATCTTCGATACCGGAAGTCCTACAACATTCTGGTAATCGCCGTCTATCTTCTCTACATACTTTCCAAACAGTCCCTGAATACCGTATGCTCCGGCTTTATCATAGGGTTCATCTGAAGATATATACTCTTCCACTTCATCATCTGTCATCGGATAAACATATACCTTTGTTTCCGAATAGTCAGTAATAATTCTTCCGTCTCCCATGCATACGGTAAATCCTGTAAATACAGAATGAACATTTCCCGAGAGCATTTTAATCATATTTCTTGCATCATCTTTGTCTGAAGGTTTTCCCAAGATACTTCCGCATGCATAAACAACCGTATCCGCTCCTAAAACAATATCATCAGCATTAATTCTTCCCTTACTCTTTTCGCTCTCGAATACGGATGTTGCTTTTATGAGAGATAAT
>JAEEOJ010000136.1 GCA_016284175.1 Lachnospiraceae bacterium
CTCAGGCAAAACTGATTGCCGAGAAATATACCATCCCTCATATTTCCACAGGAGATATCTTCAGGGCAAATATTAAGGAAGGAACACCGCTCGGACTTGAAGCTAAGTCTTATATGGACCAGGGAAAGCTCGTTCCCGATGAACTCACAGTTAAGATTCTTCTTGACAGAGTTGCAAAGGACGACTGCAAGAACGGATACGTTTTAGACGGATTCCCCAGAACAATCCCTCAGGCAAATGTTTTAAAAGAAGCGCTTGCAAAGCAGAACGATAAAATCGACTTCGCAATCAACGTTGACGTTCCCGATGAAAACATCGTAAGAAGAATGTCGGGAAGAAGAGCATGTGTTACATGCGGCGCAACATATCACATCGAACATGTTCCTCCCAAGACAGAGGGCATTTGTGATAAGTGCGGCAGCGCTCTTATTTTAAGAGATGACGATAAGCCCGATACAGTTTTAAACAGATTAAAGGTTTATCACGATCAGACACAGCCTTTGATTGACTTCTATAATAATGAAGGCATCTTAAAAGAAGTCGACGGAACAATTGATGTAAAAGAAGTATTTGAGAGTATCACTAAGATTCTCGGATAAGAGGCAGAAAAAATGGCAGTTTCGGTAAAATCCGAAAGAGAAATTGAACTGATGCGCGAGTCCGGAAGGATTCTCGGAGAGGTTCAGGAAAAACTTAAAGAATTCATTCGTCCCGGAATATCAACACTTGAAATTGATATCGAGGGAGAAAAACTGATAAGAAGCTACGACTGTATTCCGAACTTCCTTCACTACAACGGATTTCCCGGATCGATATGCGTATCGATTAACGAAGAAGTTGTTCACGGAATTCCCAAGAAAAGCCGTAAGCTTAAAGAAGGCGATATAGTAAGCCTTGACTGCGGACTTATTTATAAAGGATATCATTCCGACGCGGCCAGAACATATCCCGTCGGAGATGTGGATCCCGAAGTCTTAAAGCTCATAAAAGAAACAGAAAACTGCTTTTTCGAAGGCATCAAGTTCGCGAAGGAAGGAAATCATTTACATGATATTTCAAACGCCATCGCGGATTACGCCGAAAAGTGCGGATACGGAATAGTTACCGCGCTCGTAGGACACGGAATTGGAACTTCACTTCATGAAGATCCGTCAATTCCAAACTACCACATGAACAACCGAGGCATAAAACTTGTAGCAGGTATGACACTTGCAATCGAGCCCATGATAAACCTCGGAAGAGGTGATGTAGATTTCTTAGACGACGGCTGGACATGCGTTACAAGTGACAGACTTCCGTCATCACACTATGAGAACACGATTCTCATTACAAAGGGTGAGCCTGAAATACTCACATTACCCAAACGATAAAATATGAAAGGATAGTAGCGATTAGTCGCCGGGTACAAGAATTGTCAAAATTAGATGTTATTGAAATCGAAGGTGTTGTTACGGAGAAACTTCCCGGAACCCAGTTCAGGGTTGAACTCGAAAACGGCCACGAGGTTATTGCTCACATAAGCGGTAAGCTCAGACAGAATTACATAAGAATTTATCCCGGGGATAAAGTTACTTTAGAAATGTCTCCTTATGATCTGTCCAAGGGACGTATTATATGGAGAGAAAAATAAATCCTTAGCGGAAAAAATATTTCTTGCATACTTAATTTCCGCGTGTTACAATGGTAAACGGACTTTTTTGAGAGGAGGGCTTTATCGTGAAAGTAAGATCATCGGTGAAACCAATTTGCGAAAAATGCAAAGTTATCAAAAGAAAAGGGAGAATCATGATAATCTGTGAGAATCCCAAGCACAAACAGAGACAAGGATAATAGATATTCTTGTTCTATTTGTCGTTAAGCGGCTGCGGTCGATATTATTCCGTCAAATAATGTCGGCTAAAAATAAATGTGAGGAAGACATTAAGTCTGTCCGTGCATTTACTTTTTGATACCGAGAAGCAAGATCAAAGTATCGGAAAACCGGTTTATGCCGGTCGGGTAGAAATACCCCTATCATTTAGTAACTGTTAATCCGAATTCGCCATTTACCGCCGGATAGTCCGGGGCGCGAATTCAAAAGAAAATGGAGGAAAAAGAAACATGGCTCGTATTGCTGGTGTTGACCTTCCGAGAGATAAGCGTGTTGAGATCGGTCTCACATACATCTACGGAATCGGCAGAGTAAGTTCAAACAAAATTCTTGAAGAAGCAAAGGTAGATCCTAGCACACGTGTAAGAGATCTTACCGATGACGAAGTTAAGGCAATCAGTGAAATCATCGCTGAATCCTACATGGTAGAAGGTGATTTAAAGAGAGAAGTTGCACTTAACATTAAGAGACTTCAGGAAATCGGATGCTACAGAGGTATCCGTCACAGAAAAGGTCTTCCCGTTCGTGGTCAGAAGACTAAAACAAACGCTAGAACCAGAAAAGGTCCCAAGAAGACCGTTGCTAACAAGAAGAAATAATAAGGTAACATTAGTCGCTTTCATATTATATGGAAGAAAAATGATTTATAAGAAAGTAGGTTAGTTTTTATGGCAAACAAGGCAGTAGCTAAAAAAGGCGCTAAGAAGCGTGTCAAGAAAAACGTTGAACATGGACAGGCACATATCCAGGCATCTTTCAATAATACAATCGTTACCATCACAGATGCTGAAGGTAATGCATTAAGCTGGGCAAGTGCTGGTGGTCTTGGTTTTAGAGGTTCAAAGAAATCTACTCCGTATGCAGCTCAGATGGCTTCAGAGACAGCTACAAAGGCAGCTCTCGTTCACGGATTAAAGACAGTAGATGTATTTGTAAAAGGACCCGGAACAGGACGTGAAGCAGCTATCAGAGCATTAGCAGCTTGTGGCTTACAGGTTACAACAATCACAGACGTTACACCCGTTCCCCATAACGGATGCCGTCCTCCCAAGCGTAGAAGAGTTTGATGGACTATTCGTTGTGATTATTGGATTGGTATAATTTAGGAGGAAACAAAAAAATGGCAGTAGATAGAACGCCTGTGTTAAAAAGATGCAGACATCTTGGTATCGAGCCCATGGTTTTGGGTTATGACAAGAAGTCTAACAGAAAGTTTTTACATGAAGGAAGAGGTAAAAAATCTGAGTACGCCAACCAGTTAAGAGAGAAGCAGAAAGCTAAATTCATCTACGGTGTACTTGAGAAACCTTTCAGAAATTACTATGAGAAGGCTGACCGTATGAAGGGTATGACAGGTGAAAACCTTATGATCCTTCTTGAGTCCAGACTTGATAATGTTATATTCCGTGCAGGATTTGCAAGAACACGTCGTGAAGCACGTCAGATGGTAGATCACAAGTTTTTCCTTGTAAACGGAAAATCTGTTAATATACCTTCATATCTTATTAAAGCCGGCGACGTAATCGAAGTAAAAGAAAAATGTCGTTCAACACAGAGAATTAAAGATGTATTCGAAGTAACGGACGGAAGACTTACACCCAACTGGATGGAAGCAAACCATGAAGCTTTCAAGGTAGAGGTTAAGTCACTTCCCACCAGAGAGGAAATTGACGTTCCCGTAGACGAGATGCTTATCGTCGAATTGTATTCGAAATAATAGCATAGCATGATAAGGAGGGTAGTAAATGTTAGCATTTGATTTTGACAACCCCAACATCGAGGTAGTTGAGATTTCAGAGGATAATAAGTACGGAAGATTCGTTGTAGAGCCCCTTGAGAGAGGCTACGGAATTACACTTGGCAACTCGCTTAGACGTATCATGCTTGCTTCATTACCCGGAGCAGCTGTAAGCAAGGTTAAAATCGACGGTGTACAGCATGAATTTTCATCCATTAAGGGTGTTAAGGAAGACGTTACCGAGATTATCATGAACATTAAGAACCTTGCAATCAAGGACAGTTCCGATAATGACGAGCCCAAGAAAGCATACATTGATTTCACGGGCGAAGGCGTAGTTCGCGCATCAGATATTCATTTCGGTGATGATGTTCAGGTAATGAATCCCGACCAGGTAATTGCCACCATCAGCGGCAAGAACAACGGTTTATACATCGACCTTACAATTACTAAGGGCAGAGGCTACGTAAGTTCAGACAAGAACAAAGACGAGAGCACACCCATCGGAACAATTGCAATTGACTCAATCTACACACCCGTAGAAAGAGTAAACGTAACAGTTGAAAACACACGTGTCGGCCAGATGACAGACTATGACAAGCTTACACTTGATGTTTACACAAACGGAACACTCGGTCCCGACGATGCAGTAAGTCTTGCAGCAAAGGTTCTTTCCGAGCATTTAAAGCTCTTCATCAACCTTTCCGAGAACGCAAGAAATGCAGAAGTTATGGTTGAGAAAGAGGAAGACAACAAGGGCAAAGTGCTTGAAATGAGCATCGAAGAACTTGAACTTTCCGTTCGTTCATTCAACTGTCTGAAGAGAGCCAACATCAATACTGTTGAGGAACTTGTAAACAAGACATCCGACGAAATGATGAAGGTTCGTAACTTAGGACGTAAGTCCCTTGACGAAGTTCTTCAGAAATTAAAAGAACTTGATCTTCACTTAAAAGACAGCGAAGACTAAGATAAAAAAATGCGGTAAGTCTGAAAAGCACGCAATGAAACTCTGAAATGGAAAAGGTTCAGGACAAGTAAGACCAAAGGCGTTGACCGGGACCCCAGGTTTGGAAAAGGAGAAAAAAATGGCAAAGTACAGAAAATTAAGCAGAACAAGTGCACAGAGAAAGGCACTTCTTCGTAACCAGGTAACAGCACTTTTATACTACGGCAGAATCGAAACAACCGAAGCTAAGGCTAAGGAAATTCGTAAAATCGCTGAAAGCCTCATCGCTTTAGGTATAAAAGAAAAAGACAACTATGAACTTGTTAAGGTTCAGGGTAAAGTAGCTCGTAAAGACAAAGACGGCAAGAGAGTAAAAGAAGTTGTAGACGGCAAGAAAGTTACTGTTTATGACGAAGTAGAAAAAGAAATCAAGAAGGATAACCCTTCAAGATTACATGCTCGTCGTCAGATGTTAAAGGTTCTTCAGCCCGTAGTAAGCGTTCCCAAGGATAACGCAGGCAAGAAGAAAGCTACAAAGAAAGTAGACATGGTTGCTAAAATCTTCGATGAACTTGCAGTTAAGTATGCTGACCGTAAGGGTGGCTACACAAGAATTATCAAAGTTGGTCCTCGTAAGGGCGATGCAGCTATGATGGTTATCATCGAATTAGTATAATTTTTACAATATTTTAAGAACTTTAGGACTTCCTATTCACGATAAAATAAGTTATAATCGTGAATAGGGAGTTTTTTTCTTCTTAAAAATTTTTATTTCATATCATATATCATGAAAAGGGGAGGATAAATTAGTATGAATTTTGAAGAACTCGTGGAATATGCGAAACAGAATAAATGTTCCGATATTCATATCACCGTAGGAACAAACCTCGCAATCCGTAGATACGGTACACTTGAGATTTTGGAGCCTTCACCCACAGCAGAAGAATCAAGAAATATGATTTTCTCATTCCTTGATCAGGAGCAGGTTGAAAGAGTTTCAAGAGGCGAAGATCTCGATGTTGGTTGTATGCTTTGGGACGGCACTCGTATCAGAGCGAACATCTATCATCAGAGAAATAACCTTGCAGCAAGTATCCGTCTTTTAAATCAGTATATCCCTACATTTGAGGAACTTGGTCTTCCTCCTGTTGTAAGAGATCTTGCTGAAATGCCCAGAGGTCTTGTTCTTGTTACAGGTCCTACAGGTTCAGGTAAATCAACTACACTTGCTTCAATGGTTGATTACATCAATAAAACAACATCAAGACATATTATGACAATCGAGGATCCTATCGAGTACGTATATCCTCATAACAAAGCTATGATTCACCAGAGAGAAGTTGGTAAGGACGTTACTTCATTTGCAACAGCTCTTCGTTCAGCTCTTCGTGAAGACCCCGATATTATCCTCGTAGGTGAAATGCGTGACTTCGAAACAATTTCCGCTGCTATTACAGCTGCTGAAACAGGTCACCTCGTATTATCAACACTTCATACAACCAGTGCAGCTCAGACAGTAGAACGTGTTATCGACGCTACTCCTCTTGAAGGACAGGATCAGATCAGAACTCAGTTCTCGAACGTTATCCGTGGTGTCATCACACAGTGTCTCCTTCCTGCAGCTGACGGAAACGGACGTTGTGTTGCTACAGAAATCATGGTTGCAAACGCAGCTATCGGTAACCTCATTCGTGAGAAGAAGACAATTCAGATTCCTTCTTCAATCCAGGGTGGTCGTGCACAGGGCATGCATCTTCTTAACGACGATCTTGCTTCACTCGTACATCGTGAGAAGATCACCAAGGAAGAAGCTATGAAGGTTTCCAACGATCCTGCTTCACTTGACAAGATGTGCTAATTTTTCAGGCAGACAATGAATGAATTAAAAGAAAATTCAAAATTTGGATTAAACAGGGGCAATCTTAAAATGATTGCCCTGTTTTGTATGACTTTGGACCATTTCGCAGGAATTGTTTTAGCTGCGTGGCTTCATACTTTAACTAAGGGAAGCTTTGCATATATATGCGATATGGGGCTGATATTCTTTTTAAGACTTATCGGCAGACTGGCTTTTCCGTTATTCTGTTTTTTTATCGTGGAAGGCCTGATACACACAAGAAATATATACAGATATGAGTTCAGACTTTTTCTTCTTGCGTTAATATCCGAAATACCCTTTGATCTTTCTCATTCAAACACTCTTTTAGAGTTTACAGATCAGAATGTGTTCTGGACATTGCTTCTCGGACTTGTTGCCATATACTGCATCGATGGCATTTACAGTAAATTTAAATTAAAAAAAGCAGTAAGGTATCTGCTTGTTTTCACGATTGCTTTCCTTGCAGGTTTTGTTGCTTTTACGATAAAATCCGACTACGGGGCTTTCGGTATTTCGACTATTGTTATCATTTATCTGGTGGAAAAAGAAGAAATCTTCTTTACACCGGTAATTAACGCAATGGCATTATTTTTCTATTACTTAGTTTTAGCGAATGCTGATGAAATCGATTTTGCCGAATACGCCGAATTCTCAAAGATAGTTATTGCGGTTTACCTCGTATTTGTGCTGGTTGTTTCGTCGGTTGTTCTGTGTCTGACAATATTTATTAAAAACAAAAATGCACGAAAAATGTTTGCGGCCTGTGCCACATTAGGTGCCATGAGTCCTGACGAACTGGCTGCTATGGCAAATGTTTTTCTGATGAATTATTATAACGGTGAAAAGGGTAAAAAAATCGGCTGGCTTTTCTACCTTTACTACCCCTTGCATCTGGCGGTTCTTGCAGGAATCTGCAAACTGCTTAAGTTTTATTAAAAAGGAAACAGATTTTGAGTATCATCAAAGCAGAAGAAGTTACATTTGAATATGTGCGTCGCGATGAGAACGGAAACGTCGAAGGAAAGAACCGTGCGCTAGATAAAATTTCGCTTGACGTAAAAGAGGGAGATTTTATTTCTATTCTCGGTGCTAACGGCTCAGGCAAATCGACTTTTGCCAAGCATTTAAATTCGATTCTTTTACCGACTGAAGGAACTGTATGGATTGACGGAATGGATTCGAAGGACGACGATAAACTCTTTACCATCAGACAGACTGCGGGAATGGTTTTCCAGAATCCCGACAACCAGATAATAGGTCAGGTGGTTGAGGAAGACGTTGCTTTCGGACCCGAGAACATGGGCATTCCGACTGAGCAGATTCGTGAAAGAGTCGATGAAGCGTTAAAGACCTTAGGAATGATGGAGTATGCAAAGAAATCTCCCAACAGATTATCCGGCGGTCAGAAGCAGAGAGTATCCATTGCGGGCGTGCTTGCAATGCATCCTAAATGCATAGTTCTTGACGAGCCTACCGCAATGCTTGATCCCGCAGGCAGGAAAGAAGTAATCAGGGCTCTAAGAGCATTAAACGAAGTTGAGAAAATTACGATTATCCTTATCACGCACTATATGGAAGAAACCATTTATTCGGATAAGATTTTCGTTATGAATAAAGGAAAAATTATGATGGAAGGTTCGCCGCGTGAGATATTTACGCACGTGGAAGAACTAGAAGAATGCAAGCTTGAAGTGCCAAAGATTACACTTCTTGCACATGAACTTAAGAAAAAGGGAGTGGACATTCCCGAGTGCATTTTATCCGATAAGGAACTTGCGGATGCACTTAAAAAATTAGTTTAAATCTTTTAGGAAAAAGAAATGCCAATTACCGCAGACCACCTCACATACATTTACGGTGGAAACAAAAATTTAATAACAACGGCGGTCGATGATATTTCGGTAACCATCGATGACGGGCAGTTTATAGGACTTATAGGGCATACAGGTTCGGGCAAAACCACGTTCTTACAGCTTCTTTCAGGACTCATAAAACCCGAATCGGGAACGGTTTTGATTGACGGCGAGGATATCTTTGCCAAGAAATTTGACCTTCATTCGATTCGAGGCAAGGTCGGAATAGTTTTCCAGTATCCCGAGCATCAGCTTTTCGAAGAGACCGTTTTTAAGGATGTCTGCTACGGCCCCAAAAATATGGGACTCGAAAAAGAAGAGATCGAAAGACGTGCCAAAGAGGCATTAAGTTTAGTCGGAATAAGCGAGGAAGTTTACACACAGTCTCCGTTTGAATTATCCGGCGGACAGAAACGAAGAGTTGCGATTGCCGGCGTTTTATCGATGAATCCGAAGATTATGATACTCGATGAGCCGACGGCAGGACTTGATCCCGCGGGCCGAAAAGAGATTTTAGGATTAGTTGAGAAACTCTGCAGAGAGCAGAAGATGACAATCATTCTGGTTTCTCACAGCATGGATGACGTGGCTGAATATGCGGACAGAATCCTCGTTATTAACGACGGAAAGCTTGCGCTTGATGCAACACCGCGAGAAGTATTTAACCACAAAGAAGAACTTGAAAGCTACGGCCTTTCGCTTCCGCAGGTGACCAAAGCAATGGTAAGACTAAAAGAAAGCGGCATACCGGTTAACACGGATGCAATAACCGTTGATGAAGCGCTTACCGAGATTTTAAAGGTATTGAAAAAATAAATGTTTAAAGATGTAACCCTGGGACAATATTATCAGGCGGATTCCGTCATTCACAGACTTGATCCGAGAGTCAAGCTGGCGGGAACCTTCCTGTACATGATTTCCCTCTTTGTTTTCAACAACATATTCTGCTATATCGTATCGGCGATTCTTTTACTGGCAGTAATTATCCTTTGCAAAATTCCCATCGGATATATGCTTAAAGGGATGCGCGCCGTAATTTTTATCATGGTATTTGCGGTAGTGTTTAACGTGCTTTTTACCGAAGGTGAAATCATCTGGCAGTTCTGGATATTCCATGTTTCCCTAAAAGGCATAAAGATGGCATTGCTGATGGTGATAAGACTCTCGCTTCTTATCATATCGGCCTCGATTATGACACTTACAACCACTCCGAACAGACTGACGGACGGCCTTGAAATGATGTTTCGACCTCTTAAAATATTCAAGGTTCCGGTTCACGAGTTCGCAATGATGATGTCGATAGCGCTTAGATTTATTCCGATTCTGTCCGAGGAAGCGGATAAAATCGTAAAAGCACAGACCGCCAGAGGTGCGAAATTTGATTCAAAAAAACTTACGGACAGAGTAAAAAGTCTGATTCCTTTAATCGTTCCGCTTTTCATCTCCGCATTCAGACGTGCGGCGGATTTAGCCCTTGCCATGGAAGCGAGAGGATATCACGGTGGCGACGGCAGAACCAAGTTTTATCCTTTGACATATGCGGCAAGAGATTATATTTCATACACCGTACTGCTTCTTTACATTGGAGCAATCGTTGCTTTGGGAATCACATTCTCAAGACTTACAGAATTTATTTTACTGTTCTTCGCAAATACGAATCTCGGAAATGTTTTGTCATGGCTCTTTTAATCTTTTAGGAGAAATAAATGAAACGAATTTTTCTTCGAGTGGCTTACGACGGAACGGATTTTGTCGGCTGGCAGATCCAGAATGAAGGCCGCACGGTAGAGGGAGAATTGAATAAAGCGATAAATGCCCTCACAGGCGAGACGATTGAAGTTATCGGAGCAAGCAGAACCGATTCGGGCGTGCATGCCAAAGGCAATGTGGCGGTTTTTGATACCGAATCCACGGTTCCCGCAGACAGATTTATGTATGCGTTAAACTCACTTCTTCCCGAGGATATTTCGGTTGTCGAATCAAAGGAAGTTGCCGCGGATTTTCATCCGAGACACTGCTCGAGCATTAAAACCTACGAGTACAGAATCTTTGTTTCGCGTATCAACGATCCTCTTAAAAGAAGATATGCTTACAGATTCCCTACAGAGCTTAATGTCGAGAGAATGGACGAGGCTGCAAAGTATTTAATCGGCGAGCATGATTTTAAGAGCTTCTGCTGCGTGCGTACGCAGGCGGAAACCACGGTCAGAAAGATTTACTCGGCGGATGTATTTCACGACGGAGACGACATCGTAATTCGCGTCAGCGGTGCGGGATTTTTATACAACATGGTCAGAATCATCGCGGGAAGCCTTATGGAAGTAGGCTCAGGCAAAAAGGACCCCATTCACATAAAAGAAGTACTCGAGGGCACGGACAGAACACTCGCCGGACCGACAGCAGAACCGCAGGGATTAACACTTGTTAATATCGAGTTTGCCTGCGAACAGTAAAAATGTTTGTTAGCAAGCCCGAAAAATGATAAAATAGCATTATCAAATTATTGGAGGGATTTTTTATGGGATTATTTGATTCAATTACACGTTCTGCAGGAAATGCATTAAGCAATGCTGCAGCAAATGCGGTTACAGGTGCAGTTAACGAAGCTCAAAGAAAGAGAGAAACTTTCACCTTTACAACCATTCCCAGAAGCGTTGCGGATTTAAAGGCTCTTCCCGAGAGTGATTTATCCACACCTTTTAAAACATGTGCGCTGACAATGCTCGTTCTTTTGAACTATGCTGATGATGTTAACGCAACAATCGAAATGCTCAACTTCCTTAAAGGACCGGAACCTATGAATCCTTATCAGATTCAGTTCTTAAAAGACAGACTCGTAGGCAAGGAATATGTTGTTCGTTCGTTCTTCGAAGGCTCATCACCTCAGAACAATTACATTCCCACGGAACCTTTAAAGATTACCGTTTATGATAACCCTTACAGCTATCCCGAAGCAGGATGGGCTACACTTCACATGGATTCAACGGGCGCTGATTCACCCAGACAGATTAAGTGCAGACTTAAACCCAGCACAAATCAGTGGTTCTTAGTTGAGAACCTTGCTCTTTCGGATATCAGAACTCCGGTTGCTGCAGATCCCTGGGCATAAAATTTAAAACAGATATTTCAGGTCGGACATCGAAAAGGTGTCCGGCCTTTTTTGTTGAAATTGCACATAAAAACAAAAATGTCCGATTCATGTCCACAAATTTTAATTTTGCTATAAAGAAAAAAATAAATAGGTCGATAAACATTACAAAGGTTAAAATCGGAAGGAGGGATTGGCAGTGTCGC
>JAEEOJ010000137.1 GCA_016284175.1 Lachnospiraceae bacterium
TGAAAATCTTATCTGTTGCGTTGGTATCAAATTTCTCAAGATAATAATTATCTACAGGAGGCTCTGAAAATACAGTCTTGCAAGCCTTTTCAAATATTTCGTCTGAGATATTCTCAACATCATAGCAAATGAGATATCTAACTCCCGTCACACTGGTAATTCCGAGGTAACCCTTAATATCATTAAAGAGTTCCTTCGCTTTAACCGCATATGCAGGTTTCTTTTCAACATAGATTCGTCTAACTGTACTCATCTTTTTCCTCCGTAATAAATATATTTATAAGTTTGAATAAATTTCTTTATAAGCGTGCCCGCGGTGTATTGCGTGGTCGCCGCTCCCCCATTTACATGGCTGCCCGCGATTACAGCACTTTAGCCAAAAATGCTTTAAGTCTTTCGGACTTGGGGTTGTCGAAGAACTCGGCTGCAGGGCCTTCTTCTTCGATTTTGCCTTCTGCCATAAAGATAACGCGGTTGGCGATTTCTTTGGCGAATGCGATTTCGTGAGTTACAACTACCATGGTCATGTTTTCTTTTGCAAGCTCACGCATTACTTCGAGAACCTCGCCTACCATTTCGGGATCGAGTGCGGATGTGGGTTCGTCAAAAAGCATTACGTCGGGCTTCATACAAAGCGCACGAACAATGGCGATACGCTGCTTCTGACCGCCTGAGAGCTGATTGGGATAAGCTTTTGCTCTGTCTGCAAGTCCTACTCTCTCCAAAAGTTTCATGGCTTCTTCTTCGGCTTCTGCCTTTGATTTCCCCTGAAGCTTAATGGGTCCCAAGGTAAGGTTCTTTAATACCGTCATGTGAGGGAATAAATTAAACTGCTGGAATACCATTCCCATTTTCTGACGATGCTTGTTGATGTCTGTTTTCTTGTCGGTGATATCGATTCCTTCAAAAAGAATCGTTCCGCCTGTGGGTTCCTCAAGTCTGTTAAGACAGCGTAAGAACGTGGATTTTCCGGAACCGGAAGGACCTACCACAAAAATAACATCACCTTTGTAAATATCTATCGATACTCCGTTAAGCGCATGTAAATCGTCAAAATGTTTTGAAAGATTGTCAACACTTATAAGGAGCTGTTTTTCATTATTATCGCTCACTGCTTCTAAGCCTCCTTTCCAGTTTCTTTAAAAGGAATGTTAAAAGCATTACTATGCTCAAATATATTACGGCAACGGATAAAAGCGGAATAAACGGACTGTATGTCTGGCTTCTTATAATGTCTGCGCCTTTAGTCAAATCTTCAAGCGCGATATAACCCGCAACCGAAGTCTCTTTTAGGAGAACTATAAATTCGTTGCCGAGTGCGGGAAGTACATTCTTAAAGGCCTGCGGGATAATGATATGCCACATGGTCTGAATGTAATTAAATCCGAGTGATCTTCCTGCTTCCATCTGACCCGGATCAATGGACATAATTCCGCTTCGGATTATTTCAGCAACATATGCGCCGGAATTGATACCGAAAGCAACAATGGCTACGAAAATCTTGTCGACCCTAAAAGATGCAAATATTACGAAATAGATAATCAGAAGCTGAACTACAACGGGCGTTCCTCTGATTACCGTCAGATAAATATTTGCCAAAAAATTAAGTATTTTAAGTTTTCCCGTCTTTTCATAAGTTGAACGGATTATCGCTATTACAAAGCCTATAGCGATACCGATTAAAACGGCAAAGAGAGTTACTCTCAGAGTAACTCCCAAACCGTTTACGATGTATTTCCATCTGTTGTCTTTTATGAAGTTTAAATAAATATCCTCAAAAAAAGCCATATGAACACCTAGTTGTCGGCAGAAATGTATTTGGCCACAATTTCATCAAGCTTGCCGGAATCCTTTAATTTCTTAATAGCTGCATTTACATCGTCAAGTAACTTTGTGTTGTCTTTTGCGATTGCAATTGCGTATTCCTCATAGGTAAATGCTTCGTCAACAATCTTTAAACCGTCGTTCTGTGATATATAAACCTTTGCGGGCTCGTTGTCGATAATAACCGCATCGATTTTGCCCTGAAGAAGTGCCTGAACCGCTTCAAATCCCTTGTTGTAACGTTCAAGTGTAGCATCTTCAATGTCTTCGGCATAAATATCGCCTGTTGTACCAAGCTGAACACCGATTGTCTTGCCGACTAAATCGTCGGGTGAAGCAATATCGGAATCCTCTTTGATAATGATAACCTGAGCTGCAGTTGCATAAGGATCGGAGAAATTAATGTTTTTAAGTCTGTCCTCCGTTATTGTAAGACCTGCTGCTCCCAAATCTGCTTTTCCTGTATATACAGAAGTGATAACCGAATCGAATGCCATATCCTCGATAACGAGCTCTTTCCCTAACTCATCAGCGATTGCCTGGCAGATTTCAACGTCTATTCCTACTATTTTGTCCCCTTCATGAAACTCGTAAGGAGGAAACTCTGCGTTTGTTGCCATAACGAGTTCATCTTTTTTTGACGTACATGCTGCAAGTGAAGCAATCATAAGTAAACCTGCAGCCAAGCATAAAAACTTTTTCATGAAATCACCTCTCTGTCGATATTTCGACTTTTTAATATCCCATTCCGCCCATACCGCCGGCAGGCATTGCGGGAGTATCTTCCTTGATGTTTGCTACGGCACTTTCTGTTGTCAGGAATGTGGATGCTACGCTGGTTGCGTTCTGAAGTGCACTTCTGGTAACTTTTGAAGGATCAAGAATACCTGCTTCAACCATGTTCACGTATTCTTCCTTAAGA
>JAEEOJ010000138.1 GCA_016284175.1 Lachnospiraceae bacterium
AAGCCGAAACAATCACCGAATCCTTAAACAAATGCGTAAAGGCTTGGCACGGCAACAAGGTCGAATCTATGCATCTTGCCATAGGATTTGCACTGGCCGAAGAGAATAAGGATGCTAATTGTGAAGATCTCGTAATTATAGCAGACAAGATGATGTACGAGGCTAAGTCAAGATACTATAAAGAAAGCGGAAAAGACAGGCAGAGAAGATAAATGACTTTGATGAAATGACAGGAGAATCAAGGATTTATCGCAAATCTACTGGTAGACAAGGTATAATCTTAAGAGATAAAGGAATTGTTCTTCGTCGAGAATCTTTTAACAAAATGAACTGTGGGGATAAGCTATTATTTGTTACATTGTGTCCTTTTAGCTATCTGGTATAGTTCCATCCAATTCTTTTCAAATCCTTAGCGCTTTGCAGATAATGATCCTAATGTAAGACAGGCAGCAAAGAGAGCGTTTGATAAACTTAAGGAAAGCGTAATATAATACGCAAAACTTGAAAGCATCCCAATTCGTCTGCGGTGGGAAAAATATTAGCTTGAATTCTTTACAAAATCGATAAATCCCATTAAAGAATAATGGATACTCCTTATAGTAAACTAAAGTAAGTGTTGGTACCCTTTGGAATAAGAAAGGTCCTGATTATGAAGAGAGTTTTTAATGTTGCTGCTTTTGTTTGCGGTATGGATGAGGAATATCCGTATCAGATCATACAGGGTATAAATGAATTCGCCAGGGAACACGCTATAAATGTTTCGTATTTTGCGTCATTCGGCGGAATAGTAGAGAACAGTACTTTTGATGACGGCGAATACAGTATTTATAAGCTCCCGAATTTTGCCAAGTTTGACGGTGCCCTTCTCCTGACAAATACATTTTCGAATCCGGTCATAAGGAACGCGATAATCGACAAAGTTAAGGCTGTCGGAATTCCTTCCGTTATTTTCGAGTGCAAGGATTATGAAGAGTTCTACGACGTAAGCATAGATAACTATGCGGTTATGAAAAAACTCGTCGAACACCTTATAAAAGCGCATGGTGCCAAAACATTCAATTTCATTTCCGGTCCGGAAGCTAATCCTGAAGCTAAGGCAAGATACCAAGCCTTCAGAGATGCTCTCGCTGAGAACGGGCTGGATTTTGATGAGGATAAACGTCTTTTCAAAGGTTTCTTCAGAAGTTACGACGGAATCAGGGCAATCGAAGAATTCTTCCATTCTGGTTTGAGCCTGCCGGATGCATTTGTTTGTGCTAATGACAGTATGGCTCTTACGGCCATGAACAAACTCCAGGCAAACGGTATCAAAGTGCCGGACGATGTTATCGTGACCGGATTTGACAATACTTTTAATGCCAGGAATTCGTTCCCGGTACTTACGACGGTTAAGAGACCGCTTTTTGCTTCGGGAGTTAAGTCTTGTGAAGTCCTGTATTCTCTTATGAGAGGTGAAGGACAGCCACGCAGCACGATCATGGATGCCGAACCTGTATATGCTGAAAGCTGCGGATGTCAATTGAAAAATGATGAGAACGCGTTGGAATTCAGGAAAGAGACTTCCATTAAGATCGAACGTACTTATACCGGCATTCATATACTTAACAGGTTGATCGCCGCATTAGCCATAGCTAAGAATATCGATGAATGCTCCGATGCCATCAAGAAATGGCTTGAAGCGATCGACTGTAATGATTTCGCGCTCTGTCTTGTCAGTGATTGGGAAAAAACTTATAATACCGTTTCACTTGAAGAACAGGAGGATAATTATCCTGCAGCGATGACGGCACCTCTCATCTGGGATCATGGCGAGAGGCGTGCTGTTAAATCTTTCCCGAGCAAGCAGCTCATGCCTGAAATGCAGATGTCCAGCGGAAATATCAGTTACTATATTCCGCTTCATTTCGGACCAAGGATATTGGGTTATTACATCATGACCAATACTGATTTCCCGATATACAGCAACCATTGCCATACGATCACAATGTGTATCGGAAATGCCATAGAGAGTATTTCAAAATTGAATGTGTTGGATCCGCTGTGCGGGATTTACAACAGAAACGGCTTTAATATTAATGCAGGATACATCTTTGATGAGTGTGTAAGGGAGCAGTCGGCCATTTCTGTTATCTTCATTGATGTTGACGGATTGAAAGTGATAAATGACACATATGGCCACAAGGAAGGCGACGCTACTATATTAGCCATATCTGATACTATTGAGTTGGCATGCGGAGCAATGGATGTTTGCGGAAGGATCGGCGGAGACGAATTTGTTATTGTCGGCAGAGGCGAAGGATTCGCCAAGATCTTTGAAGACAGGTTCAATGCCGAACTCGAGAGGAAGAATAATAGCTCAGACAAACCATATTTATTGGATGCAAGTATCGGTCATATTACTTCAGTTCCGGAAGAGTCAGATACTTTGCTGGAGTTCATACAGCAGGCTGATGCCGAGATGTATCAGGTTAAGAAGACAAAGAAGAACCATAGATGATGGAATGGCAAATCGCAATTTTTTAGCCTAAGTCATGGATACAGCCCATGACTTTTTTGTTTACAGATTCGTTATCTAAGGATAATTACCAGTTTTTATTACAGATTTAAACTTAAAGCATCTTGATATTAGGAGGAAACCCCTATGGCAGAAGATAAAAAGTTAAATCCTGAAGAACTCGAAGCCGTAGCTGGTGGAGAGTGTTTTGAAACAATGGAGGAAGCTGTTTTTCACGCAAAAGGTGTTGGTATTTGCCCGTATTGCGGAAAGGACTTTGATAAGAAATGTCCGAAGTGCGGAGAACCTTACGAGAATTCGGGTGGCCTCATTCAATGCAAAAAATGCGGAAATGTCTTTTTATCTAAATGATCAAGATCAAGGAGAATACAACTATGGCAGAAGATAAGAAGTTAAACCCGGAAGAACTGGAGAACGTTGCGGGCGGAGCAATTCTTTATAATGCAGACGGAAGTAATATTGATGGGGTAAAGAAATATAAAGTCGCAGGGATTATGAAAACTGGTCAGTATCTTAATATGTATTTTGATGATATAGAAGAAGCAAAAAGTTTTGCTAGAGCAACAGGTATTGATTCAACGCTTATAGAACAAAAATAATATACAGGAAACTCGCAATTATCTCGACTAACAAGCCCGTAAGAATGACTCTTACGGGCTTTATAAATCTCAGACAAATTATGTTAAAAATCAGACTTCTTTCAAAAATGATGTCGCAATTATGGTTTCCCAGTGGGTAATAGTAGAGGGACATTTATAACGGCAGGTCATCAATGCACATGTAGTAGACACCGAGCCTCTTGATACGCTCGTTTGCATTTTGCTTGATGTGAGTCATCTTATAAGGTTTTCTTTTTAGCTTAGCCATTAGGAAGACCAATGTACCGCCCCATATGACAGTTATATCAAACGGGTTATTCATAAGGCTTTATCATTTCCTTGATGGTCGCATCATTATAGAATTTGAGGTCTTCTTCAAACTTCTTCTCAAACTCTTTTCTTGCTAGTACAGAATAGGTCGCTTTCTTTTGTGTGTAATTAAGCCAATCATTGACCATGTTGCAGACAATATTTATGCCACCCATCCTGGTAAAGAATGTGATTTTAAGCGAAGCTCCAGTGTATTTAATCTCGGGGAACCCATAAATGCCTAATTTGCTAAAATGATCCAGTTCATATAACAAATACGCGAAATCAGAGGAAATAGCAGCCGGATCTAATAGCTTATCTGCATCGAAGACAAATCCGTATATTCCATGATTAACCTCAAATACATCAAGAAGGAGCCCTTGAGGGAGATTACGGAACAATTTTATTAGATCCGATACTGTCTCGCAGTGTTTAGCTTTATCTTTAGTATGCTTTGCAAGCTCGCTATTATAAGTATCCCTTATGTTTTGAAGAATCCCCTTTTCAAATTCTGTTTCATTGCTTGTAAATCTACCCCTCCAGCTTTTGTATTCAATTACGCGGGGATCTTTATTATCGGAATACCTGTCCAAAGAAAAAAGTTGTCGCTTGTCGTACCAATAATTCAGATATGTATTGATAATAGCATTGCGAAAATCCTCGTTGTCAAAAACGATAGCAGTCTTGCCGTCCAGTCTCTCAATATCAATAGTGTGCTGGTCCTCAAGCTCAAAGAGAACATGCATTATATCGGTTGCATTTTGGATATTTATATCGGACAGTGCTTCTACGTCAACATCCAACGCGTCAGCAATTTTCTGAAGAAGATCAGTTTTGGGAGTGCGTACATCATTCTCATACTGCCTTATCCTGTCTGCTTGAAGATTTAATTTTTCGCCCAATTCAGCTTGAGTATAGCCTCGAAGATTCCTAAAGTACCTGATTTTTTCTCCAATTGTCATATGCAATACACCTCCGTAAGTGCATTTTAACATAGACCTTGCGGAATTGTAAGACAAAAAATATAAAAAAGTGCAAAATTGTACTTGAAAAACAAGATTGACTGTTGTATAGTAGTGTAGAGTACAGTTCTGTCCTTGTAATATCAAGACGAGGACAGGAAGGTACTCGCGGTCTTTGACAATTAAATAAAAAGACCGTAAGGTACGAAACTTGTATCGGCGTTAAAATACCAAGCCAAGTTGACTCCGACCTCGCCAAGACCTCCCGAAAGGGAGAGAGCGATAAAGGGGATGAGTCAGAATCGGGGTTGCACCC
>JAEEOJ010000139.1 GCA_016284175.1 Lachnospiraceae bacterium
AACCGGGGCAGGCTAAGAACTTACCGTGAGGTCCGAACTTAAATACCATCTTTCTTCCGCAAAGTTCGCACACTTCATCACTTTCCTCATCCTGAACCTTAACATGCTCAAGTTCTTTTGTAGCCTTATTAACAGCTTCGTCAAGATCGGGATAGAAGTTAGCAACAACTGTCTTCCACTGAACAGTACCTTCTTCGATAGCATCGAGTAACTGCTCCATGTTGGCTGTAAAGCTTACATCAACAATTGTCGGGAAAGCTTCTTCCATCATTTTGTTAACAACTTCGCCTAAGTCCGAAACATAAAGGTTCTTGTTCTCCTTAAGCACATAATGTCTTGCCATGATGGTTGTAATCGTAGGCGCATATGTGGAAGGACGGCCAATGCCCTGCTCTTCCATCGCTTTTACGAGGCCTGCTTCCGTAAAGTGTGCGGGAGGTTGTGTAAAATGCTGTTCGCCTTCAAGTTTATCAAGTTTAAGTTTGGATTTCTTATCAAGCTTGTTAACTAAAGCGTTCTTGTCATCCTTTTCGTCATCGTCGGATGTATAAACTGCTCTGTAACCATCAAATGAAATCTTTGATGCGTTAACTCTGAATGAATAATCCTTGGCAGCAATCTTGGTAGATACTGTATCAAATACGCAGGGAGCCATTCTTGAAGCAAGAAATCTCTTGTAAATAAGAGTATAGAGCCTTAACTCGTCTCTTCCAAGATATTCTTTCATCATCTCAGGAGTTCTTAAAAGATCCGTAGGTCTGATGGCTTCATGAGCATCCTGAATCTTCTTGCCTGTGCCTTTGCTCTGCTCAACAGGATTGTTGTAGTTATCGCCAAAATTCTTTGTAATATAATCTTTAGCAGACTTTAACGCTTCGTCAGAAACTCTGGTTGAATCGGTACGAAGGTATGTAATTACACCGACAGTACTTTTACCGACATTAACACCTTCGTAAAGACTCTGTGCGATACGCATGGTCTTCTGTGTGGAGAATCCAAGCACCTTACTTGCTTCCTGCTGAAGAGTAGATGTCGTAAAAGGAAGCGGTGAGTTTTTCTTTCTAGAGCCGCTTTTAACTTCAGCTACTTTAAACTCAGCACCTTTTAAATCTTTCTTAATTGCCTCTACCTGAGCTTTATCAGTTAATTCGACTTTCTCATCGCCTTTACCATAAAACGCAGCTACAAGGGGCTTTTTCTCGCCTTCAACGTTAAGGTGCGCATCGAGCGACCAGAATTCCTTGGGAATAAATGCATTAATCTCGTCTTCTCTGTCACAAATCATCTTTAAAGTAACAGACTGAACACGTCCGGCAGATAAGCCTCTTTTAATCTTAGCCCATAAAAGAGGAGAAATTCTGTAACCAACCATACGGTCAAGTACACGACGTGTCTGCTGAGCATCCACGAGATTCATATCGATATCACGGGGATTCTTTAAAGCTTCCTTAACTGCAGACTGAGTGATTTCGTTAAACGTAATACGGGCAACTTTCTTTTCTTTTAGATTCAAAGCTTCATAAAGATGCCAGCTGATTGCTTCTCCCTCACGGTCAGGGTCAGTTGCGAGATAAATCTTATCTGCTTTCTTAACTTCCTTACGAAGGTTTGAAAGTACATCGCCTTTACCACGAATCGTTATATATTTAGGATCGAAATTTTCGTCAAAACCGAGCTGGCTCTTGGGCATATCTCTGACATGTCCCTGGGATGCAACAACTTCATAATTTGAACCTAAAAATTTCTTAATTGTCTTTACCTTGGCAGGTGATTCCACTATAACCAAATACTTTGCCATATAAAACTCCAATCAATATTTCGCATTATATATAGAAGAAAAAGCGAAATATTCTTCCCTTTCAACATTACACAATAAATGAATTTACACTATAAAAATGCATTTGACAAGTAAAAGATTTATAAATTAATTTTTTTATGGCAATAAAAAAATGCCATTTGTAGGACACAAACGGCATTTTAAATATTATATATTTAAGTGGTCTTTATAAAGCTTGAAATTAAATTTACGGGATAAGTTTTCGAAAGTTTCTTTTTTAATACTTTAGGGAAAGTCACCGTAAAATATTTTTTAAGCATCTTAGGTAAAGTCTTCGTAAAAGCAGCCTTAAACGAAAGTTTAAATACAAACCAGCTGATCGGTCCGACAAGTATAATGAAGAACCATTTTATGAAAAATCCGATAATCAGAAACAGGTTCTTTACCAGAAACTTTGTAACCGGATTGTTTACTAAAAGATATATGCTTTTTATGGTTTTAAAAAATCTGATCATATCCGTCCCCACCATTTTTAATACAGTAATTATTATATCACATAAACACTATTTATCCAAACTTTTAGCTTGAGTAAATCGTAAGATAAATCGGCAAAAGCACATATAAGTAAATGACATATCTGACGAGTGCAACAGGTCCTAAAAGAAATGTTGCAAAATACATTAACGCAAAGATGAATAACGGAAAATATTTAAATTTCTTCTTTTCGATTACATATCCGAAGAATGTTAGGAACAGCCAGAAGAACGAACCGGGCGCAACCAGGTATGAAGAAATCGACCATTTTCTTGAGAAAATCGATGCTTCAATGTTTTTATGATATTCATGAACAAATTCAAGCTGCGAATTCATGACCGCAGGTTCATAGCAAGTGACCGGCCAGTAACCCTTGGTACCGTCAGGGTAAAGTGTCAGTTCAAAACCCGGATACCAGAGTCCGCAGTTTAAAGCAAGAAATGCATCAGTGAAAATACCTTTATTGTCTTTTAGGAGGCGGAAATACATATCGTTAACCGCTTCTTTGTTCTCTTTGTAATACTCCATATCAACAACAGACTTTGGAATATCAGCGATGTAAGGCAGATAAACTCTTCCTTCTTCGGGAATAAGTCTTTCAATCATTGCTCTGTCCGTTGCAGATACAACAGCATCTTCCCTTGTATAAACAGCCATTATCTGCTGAATGGGTACAGAATATTTTTCTCGTCCGTCAGGTTTGTAAGAAGCAAATTCCGGAACAAAAATCAGTTTATAAATAAGAAATCCTGAGATAAAAACAGCTGCAGTTATACCGATGAGCCATTTCTTTTTCTTAAGTACGAATACAAGCGGAATGATAAAGAATGGAATAACATAAATACAGTTGTTTCTGAAGATGCACATTCCGTTAATGCAAAGGCCAAGCATAATTGCAATAGCAACAAGAATGACAGGATTATTGCCTTTGCCCTGAGGCATATGCGCAGGCTTGTTAATAATATCAAGCATCATCAGCGAGAGAATAACAGCGAATATAAAATCAATCAGGAAATACGTATCTTTTGTAACCGATAAAACTTCCCAGACAATGGGAGGGAAGAAACCGAGATAAACTATTGCAACGAAGAAAATAACAGGATTACGAGCCTTCTTAAATAGGTATGAAACTATACATGAAAAAGCAAGTACACACTGGATTATCTGAATAATTACAAATACAGCAACACCGTGGTTAATCGAATAAGGATCGCTTGATACTGCTTTTATGATCGAGCCGAGCATTACGGTATGAAGAATCGGGTGAAACTCCGACATATTGTTACTTAAGTAACTCAAATACTGCGATCTTGCATCAAACGCAAAAATGCCGGGATAAAGGCCTAAAAACTGAATGGTATATATGGCGCCAAGCAGTATAAAAGAAAAAAGAAATCTGAATCTGAACAGAATGCCCATAAAACCTTTCTGCTTTACAGGACCTTTTAATACTTTGCCTTCCGCTCTCGCCTTTTCAACCGCCTTCATGGCTTCTTCCATGGCTTCCTTTTCTTTGCCTTTTACGAGCTCGGAAATATCGTCCAAATGCGAATAAACAACATAAAGAATAACTAAATGCAGCGCAAAAAGTACAAATAAAACAAAGAAATAAACATATGAAAAATTGTATCTGGAATATTTGTCAAACTGAATGCCGAAAACCGCAAAAATAGAAAAAAGGTAAGATAATACGCAGATTATTATCTTCCTTTTCGTAGATATATTTTTAAGTTTAAAATAGTATGATTTATCCCTGTCCATGAAGTTATTATATCACACAATTTTCTACTGCTTCAATAATCATATCTGCCATATAATCAATCATTTCATCAGTCATACCGGGATAAACGCCCACCCAGAACGAATTATTCATGATTATATCGGTATTTGCAAGCTCTCCGACGATGCGGTAGCCCTTACCTTCTTTTCTCATCTGATCAAAGCAGGGATGCTTGGTTAGATTACCGGCAAAAAGCATTCTGGTCTGAATGCCTTTTGATTCGATGAAAGGCACAACAAAAGAACGCTTTACATCACCTTTACAAGTGATCATAAAACCAAACCAACTCGGGTCTGAATTCTCGCATGCTTCAGGCAAGATAACCTTATCTTCTATTGCTTTTAATCTGTTATAAAGTCTCTTAAAATTAGCTCTTCTTTTATCTACGAAAGAAGGGAATTTTTCAAGCTGGGCAACGCCTATGGCTGCCTGCATATCTGTTGCCTTAAGGTTATATCCAAAATGCGAATAAACGTATTTATGATCGTAACCCAAAGGCAGTTCACCGTACTGTCTGTCAAATCTGTGACCGCAGAGATTGTCTTTGCCCGAAGGACATGAGCAGTCTCTGCCCCAGTCGCGAAGAGACCTCATAATCTTGTGAAGTAAAGGATTGTCTGTATAAACCGCTCCACCCTCGCCCATTGTCATATGGTGAGGAGGATAAAACGAAGATGTACCGATGTCTCCGATTGTACCTGTTAATTTGCCGTCATAAACCGAGCCTAAAGCATCACAGTTATCTTCGATAAGCCAGAGATTGTGCGTATCGCAGAATTCTTTTACGGTTTTTAAATCAAAAGGATTACCCAGTGTATGTGCAGCCATTACAACCTTTGTCTTGTCAGATAAGGCCTTTTCAAGCATCGTGACATCCATGTTGTACTGAGGGATTGTAACGTCAATAAATACAGGCACCACACCATACTGAATCGCAGGCGTAACCGTGGTCGGGAATCCCGCAGCTACGGTAATCATTTCATCGCCGGGTTTAACCTGTCTCTCTCCAAGCAAAGGAGACGTCAAAGTCATAAAAGCAAGCAGATTGGCTGATGAACCGGAATTTACGAGCGAACAGAATCTGACGTTTAAATACTCTGCAAATTTCTTTTCAAATTCAGCAGTAAATCTGCCTGAAGTAAGCCAGAATTCAAGCGCGGAATCAACCAGATTACACATCTCTTTGTCATCATAAACTCTTGATGCATAATTAATTCTGTCACCAGGCTCGAAAGGCTTGTTAGGAGCCTTAAACTGATTGTAATAATCTTCTACCAGTTTTAATATTTCATTTTTAGCTTCTGCTTCGTTAGTCCATCTGCTCATTTTATTAAATCCTTTTGATAATCATTCTTAAAAGATTATAGCATTTTTGATTGCTCATAAAAAGCCTTCATTCACACCAATGTAATCATATATGATAACATAAGAAATAAAGCTTTATTTATTTAATCAAACTTTGGTATGAATTGCATGCAAGTACATGAAATTAACTTCTTCATTCATATTAACAGGGATTAGTTTAATATTCGGATTTGCATTTTGAAAAACCCTGAATAATTCGTCTGCAAAGCCTTGGGCCATTATCTCACAATTCGAGAAATCCAATTCAACCTCTTTAAATGCATTTAACCTATCAGTTATCCTTCTAGCTTGAGATCTGGCAATAGGATTTCTTTCTCTGCACGCTTCAAAAACAGGAACCATGGTTTTTATAAGTCCTTCATCAACATCAGAGTATTCATTAAATATATCAATACTTTTTCTTTTTGTATCATTTTCCAATTCCATAATTGCCACCGTTCCTTTCTTTGAAAACTTCATTGCATATGAAAGTAAATGTGAATTAATTATCTTATATTCTCCATCAAACCCCGTCTTAAAAATGGTATTATCAGAAACCAAGGCAAGTTTATCAAGCAATTTGGAAGAAAAGAATATTCCTTCCCCTGAATGATTTTGTGGGTTGGTTGTAAATTTTCCCTTATACAATTCCAAAACAGCGTCTCTTAAATCATTATCTTTATTCCCATTCTTTTTTCTATAATCGATAATGCTTTTAAAAACTCCAATACCATCATCTACAACAATTATCTTTGTGTTTAAAAAACATGTATAAATATAGATTGAAATTTTTTTCCCAAAAGAATGTTCTATAGAATTATTAAATATTTCAGGTAATACATAACTCCATATTTTATAGGCATTATTATTTATATTTAAAAGCGGAAAAACATCTTCATATATAATTTCATCGTCACTTTCGGTTAATTTAGACAAATCGTAATTAAATTGAGCTTTGGTATATACAAGGTTATATTTGCATTTTCTATCCAAATCCTGACAAATATGATTACATGATATCTCGGAATCAATATATCTTTTTACGCTTGTCATAGAGATGCCAAAAGCATCCGCAACTTTGGATACAACAAATTCATCATCCTCCTGTATTTTTCTTAAAAGATACAGTTTGATTTCTTTTCTTTTTACTTCATCAAAAGACATATCATAGCCCTCACTATAGTTCGCGTTTGACTAACTTTAGTTTATCATATACTAACTATAAGTCAAGTGAAATAAAAAAAGGATGCATGAACATCCTTTTAGATTATAAAAACTTGATATTTGATTTTATTTAGCATTAATAAATTCATTAATTTGTTTCATAGAGATTTCCAGAACATTTCCACCGTTTAAATAAACGTCTGACCACTCAACAATCTTATCAAGCGCTTCATTTATACTCCACCTGGGACTCCACACTAAGGCTTCTCGAACTTTCGATGAATCCAGTTTTAGGAAAGCGGCTTCGTGAGGGCCGTTGTCTGAAAGATTCTTCCAGCAGAGCTCTTTTATATTTGATTCGCCTTGAACATTTTTACTGCTTTGATATAAATTCCACTTATCGCAAAAATTCGTAACCATATCGCCTGTAGTAATGCAGTCAGAGTCATTCGGTCCTACATTGTAAGCACCTGAAAATGACGGATTTTCGTATTGCTCCATAGCGATAGAAAGGTATACGAATAAAGGCTCCAATACATGCTGGTAAGGCCTGATTGAGTAAGGATTTCGAACTATTATATCCTCTCCGGCTTCAATTGCACGTACGCAATCGGGAATAATACGGTCATTTGCAAAATCACCACCGCCAATCACATTACCTGCACGACATGTACTGATAGAAACAACTCGGCCGTCAGACATCACACCCGTTTCGCCACCAAAGAACGAATTTATATATGAGTAAGTCACTAGTTCCGAGCAGGATTTGGAATTTGAATAAGGGTCAAATCCGCAGAGTTCTTCATCTTCCTTGAAGGGTTCATTTAACTCACGATTAAGATAAACTTTATCTGTAGTCACATTTACAAAACTCTTCACCGAATCAGTCAGTCTGACACATTCCAATACATTTACAGTACCCATTACATTGACGTCATAAGTATAGACCGGCTCTTTGTAAGAATCGCGTACAATCGGCTGTGCAGCCATATGGATAACTATCTCGGGTTTAACCTTATTGAATACATTCTTTAAATTATCTAAATCACGCACATCTCCTTCAAAATGTGAAATTTTGTTCTTTATATCGCACAATTCAAACAAAGAAGGTTTTGTCGGAGGATTCAACGAATATCCGTATACATCAGCATCAAGTGATTTAAGCAACAGGCAAAGCCACGATCCCTTAAAACCAGTATGGCCGGTTATTAATACTTTTTTGTTTTTGTAAAATGATTTCAGTTTTTCTGCATTCATAATTTCTTATCAGTTTTTCTTAATGAATTCAAAATAATCTATCGTCAGTTTAAAGCCTTCCTCGATACTGTACTTAGGCTTCCAACCAAGCGATTCAAGTTTGTCTGTGCTCATTCGGATGGGCTTTTCAACAGGACATTCGAGATAATTTGCATCATCACGCTTTTCGTATACAACCTTAAGATTTTTCTCAGGATATAAGGCTACAAGTCTTTCAGCGAGTTCACGAATCATTACTCTCTGATAGTTGTTGTAAAGGTTATATGCTTCACCACCCTCACCTTTGGTCATCATCAAAATGAAAGCTTCTACTGCATCTGCTGCGTAACAGAAAATTCTCTCTGTAGTTCCTGAACTTTTAATCACTATATCTTCGTTATTTACGATATTTTTGACGAACTCGGTAAATACTCGCTTATCGTTCATTAAATCCATTGTAGGGCCATATGTGTGCGCTAAACGGGTAACTACAGTCTTTACTCCGTACTGAACAAAGTATGCTTTGCAAAGAAGCTCTCCCATGCGCTTACTCTCGGAATAACAGTTCCTGATATTCATGCTGTCCAAGGCACCAAATCCGGTAGTCTCATCATAAACAGTATCCGAAGGAGGAATGTTTCCGTACACTTCTCCGGTGCTTAAGAAAAGAAAAGATTTTACGTTTTTTTTATGAGCTAATTCTAAAAGATGATAAGTTCCCATAGCATTGGGCATCAAAACATCTACAGGTCTCGTATTGTAATACTGCGAGCTCGCAAGGCTGGCCGCATGAACTATATAATCAATATCATAACTGATATTAAGTTCCGAGCAGATATCGTCATTAATCTCAATAAAATACTCTTTATCAAGATAATCACCAAAACGAGCGACCATCTTATCATGACTTCTGCCCTGGCAGAGTATCTTAATATTTGCATTATATTCTTCATTTAAATTGATCAGGTAAAACACAAAGAAAGAAGCGAGCATTCCATAAGAACCGCTTATAAAAATCGTAGCGTTGAACAAATCTTCGCTGTTAGATAATAATGAATTGCCGAAATATTTTCTGTCCATAAATTAATTATACTATTTTCAACTCTTAACACAATCCAAAATATAATTCATAATGTTTTCTTCTGAATTCAATTTATTTTCAATATAATATTGCTTAACTGAATTCTCATCTATTATATCATTTCCAGCCTCTTCTTCACTATATCCATTTCTTTTTTCAATCCAGGGAATTTGTGAATGGCTTATTTTCTCCATGGTTTTAGGTGAATAAAGACCAAATGTTTTTATAACTAAATCAATGGCCTTCATTTCTTCTTCTGATAGTTTCGAAACCAGGCAGCCATGCGTACTATATATACCATCATCAATTGGTTTATAACCATATTTTTTATATTTATTATAAACACAAGGATATACAGGTCCATGAGCCCAAGCCTGACTGTCTTCATCAATTAAACGTGAACCGTTTAATGCATAATTAACACCATTAGAGAAGAACAATAGTTTTTCCAAAGCCAATGGTGTAACCTCCTCCAAATGAGTAATAAGATAATTAGAAATTTGATCAATTTTTGACGACCCAATCTCATTCAGTCTTTCATACCTAGTCATAATTTTTCTATATGTAACATCCTTTAATTTTACTTTATTGGCTTCAACATATTTCATAAATATCTTTTCATCATTTAAAATATTATAAAGAATAGCAGAATATTCACGAGCAGGTAAAAACCCTTCAAAATACCGTTTAATAGTAATTTTGCCAAAGCCTGCTATATCAGATAACGATTCTTTACCTAAGTCATATTTATTCAATAACTCCGAAATATCATCTATTGTAATTAAGCCCATCGCTTTTTCATATGCTTCTATTCTTTTATAGGCCTTTAAAAAATTATAATTATTGTCAGTAGATACTTCTGATTTGCATTTTTTACATCTTCCAACCTGAAATCTAAAAACAATCTTCTGTCCTTTATACTCATCTTTTATTTCTTCATCTTTAACATCAAACTCAACCAAATCATCACAATTAGAACAGTATGTAATCATATTTTTATACATATAAACCACCATCTTTCATTCAAATTCTTTACAATTAAAAATCTATAATATATTTTTTTATCATTCATCATTTTCTGTTTTCATGAAAAGAAACAACTATCACAATTTTATTCGGAATTTTCCTATTGTTTATCTTAATATATATCATTACTTTTTGTGGAAATATAAGTTTTATGTCGTCTCTTTTATATATTTCACAAGGATATTTAAATACATATAGGTATTCATCGGGATATCCTTTTAATTTCCTAGCTTTAGAATTCTCATTTAAATTTTTTATTTTTGCTACAAAATTACTATAAGTTAAATCCTTCAAAATATAATCTTGTTCTTTCTTATTAATGTTAAAATAAGAAAAAAAGGAATAATTTCTTTCATCGCGTGGACAATAATACGAATCATTATTCACAGCGATATAAATATCATTCAAAACAGATAATACTTCTTGTTCAGAACAAGGGACTTGTGGCTCCGCAGTAACTTCTTCATCATAATCATCAAAGCTAACCTTAACTATATTTACATTAGGCAATAAAAAACAACCCCCTTTCCATCCGAATGATACGCTTTTGTGTTTTTATGGGTTTTCGTATCATCTTAAGTTTACCATATAAACATAATAAGTCAAGGGATTGCAATTTAAAAAATTAGTCTGTGAAATTGTGAAAAATATACCAAATAAGGATTAAATTTCTTTCAGATAATCCATAAAATTCTGCTTATTCTCTAGAGCTGTTGTTGTAGGTCTTCCAAGGTCTTCTCTCGCTCCGATTGAACATTTAACTTCAATTAAACTCAATTCATTTCTTTCTTTAACTGCATTGAGTTCATTATCCAGATCTTCAAATGAATCAACCGAAACAGCATACGGATATCCACAAGCTTTGGCTACACCCACCAAATCAATATCTGCAGCAACTGTAGGCATTCCGCCAACAGTTTCATGAGCTCCGTTATTGATGACTACATGAATTAAATTCTTAGGCTTATTTGCGCCAATAACAGCCATTGAACCCATATGCATGAGCACAGCTCCGTCACCGTCAATGCACCATATGCGCTGCTCTGGTTTATTGATTGCAACGCCGAGAGCAATCGAAGAACTGTGACCCATGGAACCGACTGTAAGGAAGTCGTACTTATGGCTCTGGTCATTAGCAACTCTTGTTTCGAAGAGTTCTCTCGAAGCCTTTCCCGTGGTACTTACAATGGGATCTTCTCTGCTTGCTGCAACTATATGTTTTATGATTTCTTCACGAATCATTTTGTTGTCGTTTTTATATTCAACCTTCGGAGCATCGGTTAATGCACCTTTTCTGATGACAAATGCAACGTCTTTACCTTTGGATAAAATCTCTCTGAATTCAGACATCTTTGCAGATAATTCTTCTTCAGTCGTTTCCTTACCTATCACAAATGTTGCAATATCCATATCTTCAAGAAGCTTAACAGTCACTTCTCCCTGATAGATATGCTGAGGCTCATCATGAATACCGGGCTCACCTCTCCATCCGATGATGAAAATAACCGGAATTGCGTAAACCTTGTCGTTTAAAAGAGATGCAACAGGATTGATAATATTTCCTTCACCGGAATTCTGCATATAAACAACGGGTACTTTACCTGTAGCAAGATGATAACCGGCAGCGAGAGCCGTACAGTTACCTTCATTTGCAGCAATAATATGATGCTTGGGATCAATACCATATTTATCCATCAGAAAATTACATAAAGCTTTTAGCTGACTGTCAGGAACGCCTGTATAAAAGTCCGAACCAATTATTTCTACAAGTTTTGCTACATTCATTTATTTAGTCTCCTAAATCTCATCAATCAAAGTAATAATCTGATTAATAGGCATAAGTCTGTCATCAACTTCTTTTGCACGATGATATTTTAAAATATCTTCTGCAGTCTTCTGCATAGCAGGGAAAGCAGAACGTGTAAGCTGGTTGGCATAGATAACAATATTCACTCCGTGCTCAGCGAGTTCATTTTCTGTAATAGTATTAAAACTCGAAGGAACAACCACTATAGGAGTAGTTTTGTTTTCCGCACGGAATTTATCACAGAATTCAATGATTTCAGCAGGGTCCTTCTTTCTACTGTGAATCATAATACCATCCGCACCTGCAGATACAAACGCTCTGGCTCTCTCGAGCGCATCTTCCATTCCTTTTTCAAGAATTAAAGACTCAATGCGAGCAATAATCATAAAATCATCCGTAAGCTGCGCTTTCTTGCCTGCAGAGATTTTAGCACTAAATTCTTCAATAGAAGCCTGAGTCTGTTCAACATCAGTTCCAAAAAGTGAGTTCTTTTTAAGCCCCTTTTTGTCTTCGATTATTACTGCACTAACGCCAAGCCTCTCAAGAGTACGAACAGTGTACACAAAATGCTCTGTTAATCCTCCTGTATCGCCGTCGAAAATAATTGGCTTTGTGGTAACTTCTGTAATATCTTCTATAGTTCTGAAGCGGCTGGTCATGTCAACGAGTTCAATATCAGGCTTTCCCTTTGCAGTAGAATCACAAAGAGATGAAATCCACATAGCATCAAACTGATCGAGTTTACCGTCACATTCAACTACTGTCTTTTCTACAATAAGACCGGTAAGGCCACTATGCGCTTCCATTGCTTTTACGATTGGAGTCATCTTTAAAAGATCGCGAAGACGTTTTCTTCTGTATTCAGGCATAGCAAGCTTTTCGCGAAGCTGTAAATCTATTTTTCTGACCTTTTCAGTGTAGGTGTAAGGAACATCTATTACCTGGCCTCCATACGCTTTTACGAGTTCTTCAACATGATTACGAATAGTCTTTTCAGGTCCTGTAACCCAGTTGTCTCCATGGACGACAAAATCAGGTTTTATGAGGCTTATAACATCATCATAAAGCATATCGTCCTGAATAACGACCTCATCCACACCATCCAGTGAACGGTATAATTTAACACGTTCTTCCTGGCTTACCGTCGGGAATTTGTTATAACGAATCAGTGCTTTATCAGATAATGCGCCTATAATAACGCGACCATATTTCTTCGCTTCGTTAACTATATTTAAATGTCCTTCATGAATTACATCAGTGCAAAAACAAGTATAAGCAGTCTTCATAAATAGTCCTTTTCTTAATTATACCGGACAGGTATCTTAACGCCTGTATTAATTAATGCCTCTTTAAAAACCACAAAGAAATCTTTAATATCCGCTTCATCAATCGCTCCAAGAGCGCAAAGGCGGAATGTATTGGTAGTCGAAATTTTACCGGGATAAATGGTAAATCCTCTCTCATAGCAGTAATCATGAACCTTTTCAAAGCTAAAATTAGGATCATTGGGATAAATAGCCGAGGAAACAAGTCCAGCGCGAAGTTCAGGCTTAATTACCTGTTTAAATCCAAGTTCATCGAGTCCTTCATTAATTGCATTAAACACTCTGGTATGACGCGCCCATTTTGCCTCTTCGCCTTCTGCCCAGTATTCCTTCAATGCTTCTATGGTTGCATAAATCGTCTGAACAGGAGGTGTAAAATGCATTTCTCCGGTCTTTTCAAAATACTCATACTGAAGATATAAATTACAGTAATAGCTTCTTTTAGGATAATTCTTTGATTCTTCTATAATCGCACGATTGCCGACCACAAAACTTAAGCCTGTAAATGCCATAAGACCCTTCTGCGCGGATGCCATACAAAAATCAATATTGTCTTTCTCAATATCAATTGGACGCATTGCATAAGTACTGGTTGTATCAACCGTAAAAGTAGCACCATACTTATGTGCCAAAGCGCCAATTTCACGAATAGGATTAAGAATGCCTGTACCGGTTTCGTTATGCGTTGTATGAACAAGACCGATATCAAGATTGTTCTTAAGTGTCTCTTCTACAACCGCAAGGTCAGGCTGTTCATCTACAGGGAATTTTAAATCAATATGAGGCAGATTATAGTATTCACAAACTTCAACTGCTCTCGTACTGTAAGCACCATTATTAACAACAAGCACTTTCTTTCCTTCTGCAAGAAGTGAGTTAATACATACATCAATATTTATGGTTCCGCTACCGCAAAAAAGAACTGAAGTATATTTATCAGTATCTCCATGGACTATCTTTACCAAATCTTCACGAAGGCCTTTCATTAATCCTGCAAACTCTTTTTCGCGAGGACAAATATCAGGAACAACCTGAGCATATTTAACTGTATCTGTCGTGGTTGAAGGACCGGGATTTAATAGTATATTTCTTTTAATTTCGTTCATTATTATACCTTTCAAGCTTTATACATCATATGTTTTATCAATTGCTTTAAGTTCATTAAAAGTATCTATTTCGACAATGTCTTCATCACGACACTCTCTTACTTCCACTGCATAATGATCTTTCTTATAAACAAGCGGAACCTGTTCCCAGTATCGTTCTTTGCCGCCAGGAGAAGAATAAACCTCAGGAATATCATCAGCAAGCTTTTTGCCGTCTTCTTCGTTCCAGAAGGAAATACCAACCATCTGATAACAGTCAATACCACCAACTTTCTCTTCCTTAATAACTCCATCCTTCACCGTAAAGCACCAGTCATCTGTTCTTTCTTTTGGAATAGCAAGGAAATCGGAAGTGTAATGATATTTCGTGATAATATCAGGATTAGATAAATACAAATCCGCTTCGAATACATATGCGTTTGATAACAAGTTTCTAGCAATCATTCCCGAACTGATATTGTTTGCTTCATTGTATACAGGATTTTCAAGAAACTTAATCATAGGATACTTATATAAAAGCTGATCGAACTGTTCTGCCAGATAACCACGAACAATATATATATCATTGATATCTGCTTTTAAACAAGCGTCTAAAAGAGTATCAATAATACGCATTCCTTTTACTCTTACCAACGGCTTAGGGGTATTAAGAGTAATAGGAGCTAACCTTGAACCAAAGCCTGCAGCGATAAAGATTGCCCTTTTAGCTCTGTAAGGCTCCAACGAAGCTAGGCCTTCTTTAGTTATCTTTCCATCCTGCATCAAGCCCAATTCGTTCAATTCTTTCACAATTTTATTGACAGTGCCTAAAGAATGAACACATTTATCTTTAATTTCTCTCTGTGATAAAGGTTCATCGGAAGAGGCCAAGATTTCAAGAATATCAAATTGTTTTCTGGAAATATCCATATAATCTCCTAATTAAATATAACAAAAGCAATTTGTTCATTTCAAACATTTTATAACATAAATCTGAACAAAATAATAATAACATTATGAATTTCATATGTCAAAAAAATATTCTGATAGACCAATTATATGTAAAATATCTAATTCTCTATATCTTTATAATCAAAAGAACCTATTATCTATATTTTTGAAAAAAAAACTGTCAGAGTTGAATTTCAACTCTGACAGATAATAAATTATTCAAAATAGATTATAATGAAAAATTTTTAGCAAAATATTTCAATTAAGGATTTAAGTTAGATAACTTAGCGCCTGCTGTGAATACTCTATATGATTCAGAAGTTGTAGCAGTTGAAGTTCCAGAAGGATAAGTTACAGTAACAACAACATCATATTTTGCACCATTAAATGAATTTTGTCCACTTGTATTGTCAGGTTCAAAACATTTACCATTAAAACAAACACCAAGTACATCTGTACAGAAAGGGTCGTATCCTAACCCAACATCAGACTGCATTCCACTTCCGGCTGCACTTCCCAATTTCATCTGGCCATATTTATTACTATTTTGCCAGTCCGAAGAACAATCAAAGATAGTGCCTGTATAAGGATTGTCGTTACCAGGAATATCCGAAAAATCAAGTGTTCCACTGCAAGTTTTACCAAAATATTCTTTAGCATCTCTAATACAAATTCCTTCAATTTCTATATAAGAATAATAGTTCTTACCTGCACCATTATTTATAGCATTGATAGGAATATATACCATGCCTGCACCTTTTAAAAGTTTTACCTTCGGAGTAGTAATATTGATGGTAATATTTTTATTTGCGCTAGTGGTACCGGTAATCGTACAACTGAAAGCCTGATTTGTTGTAGAATTGCAAGAGGCTGTTGTCGTAAGATATCCTGAAGTTGAACCATCTGTAATTAAATCTACAGTAGCCATATAACCACTTGTATTTAAACCGGAAGCTTTAACAAAACTATATTTTGATGTATCACCAGATATAGTAATAGTTTTACTGGGATCAATATCAAATTCCGAAATAAGATTAAGAAGTTCGTATCTGCCCATTTTATAATTAACTGTATCGGGATTAGAAGGTGTAGGAGTGGTTGTAGGACCGCCGGTAAGAAATGCATCACTATGAGCAGCTGATTTTTCAACAGAAGCATTTCTAAATACAACTTCTTTGGAAGCTTTATAAGTGTAAGTTCTGTTTCCACCATCACCGTCAGCTGTATTTTTCATTTCAATAACAACTTTGCATTTATCATCACCATTATTACTTTGTAAACCTTCAATTTTAATATCATTTACATTAGTAGCTAAAACTTCATATCCTGAGTTAGCATAATCATACTCTACAATATGATTAGCGCTATCAAGTTTTATTTTATGTGTTTTATCTTTATTATCTGTAACAGTTAAAGTCTTAGAACCATTATTAAACGAAACACTTTTAGCATCTACTAGTAACTCTTCTATCTGAGATAATAACATTTGCGAATTTTCCTGCAACTGAACCTCAGCATTTTCATTTCTATAAGATATAGAAGCATTTCTCATTATAGTTACAATGCTAAGCATAACAACAGAGAAAATAGCTATCGATACCAAAAGTTCAGCTAATGAATAACCTTTATTAGTTTTCATATGTTCTCATCCCTCCATTAATAATTTACATAAGAAACTTTTACAGTTCCAACATGAATATTTAAATCAATGATAGCTCTTTTTCCATGATTATTATCTATCGTAATTCTATTTAAATTACCAAACTGACCTGTTTCATTAATACAAGGACTAAAAGTAGCACCATTATCATACGAACATTCAGCACCAACAAAAGCTCCGGTAGAAGGGCTAAATTTTAATCTTAATTGAGTATTTCCACTTATATCATCATCAAAAGCAGAAGGGCCCGTACCGTTCAAAATGGCAATATGCATGTTACAAGGTGCATTACAAACATTATATTTATCACCGATGTTTTCACCATAGTAATAATATATATTGCTTCCCTTAGCCGCAAAAGTTATACATCCTTTTTTTGCTCCTTTTGACAATGACAAGGTTTTCGCATGATTTATACCTGTTGATAATCTGTCAGCTCCTTTAGTAACATTATTTCTGTTAACAATGCTCATAGTCACTGTAGCTAAAGTTGTAAGAAGAATCATTATGGCAAGAACAAGTATAAATTCTATATAGGAAATACCTTTATTCTTATATTTCAAAGTCATAGCAATACCCCCTATTATTCTTTAGTCCAATCAGTAAAGCCAATAGCCGTCTTAGAAGGAACAGGAGTACCACCTGTAGTACCACTACCTATATTAAATATTGTAGTAACATAAGCATTACAATTAGGTTTGAAGAAATCTTTAATGCTAATATTCTGTGTAGCAGCATTTTGATAATCAGCTTTAAACGGGATTTTGCAACTTGCATCATTTAAAATTTTATTAAACGCACGATCACCCATTTTGGATACACAAATATTGTTCGTATCATAACAATATATAGGCATTTTGGCAATAAACGTTGAATTCGGAACATTTGAAACAATATTACATTGTGAGTTGTTAATCTTATTACTTACAAAAATTAACTCATTTGCATAATTCTGGTTCAAGTCTCCTTCAGGATAAGTAGCATAATAATCCTTACCATCCATAGAAAACAGTTTATTGGATTTTACATGATAAGCCTGATCTGCTTCATAACAATATTTATTATATGAGCCGGCTTGTTGAAGAATATTAGTAATAACGCCATCATTATTAGCATCATTATCAAATAACATAAGATGATCAGCTAGTTTGTCATAGTTTTTCTTATCTAATGTCTGAACATTGCCGTACATTATATTCTTACTTTTATCAGGGGAAGTAATACGTTCAACATTTCCCGCACTATCTTTTACTTTATAAATATTAGAATTGTAACCAAGTTTCAAATCTCCGTTACATATAAATGCGGCATTATCAGCAACAAAAATATCACCATATACTGTAATCGAACCATCTAGTACATTCAAAATAGATTTATCCTTTAGATAAATATCGCCAATTATGACATTATTATCACTGTTAAAATTCATAAAAGAAGTAGAATCAATATAAATGATAGCCTTCTTATAGTTATTCTCATTCATGGTTATTTGTTTAACATAACCATTAGTATCATAAGTTTTACTTAATGAAGTAGGCGAAGAATACGGTGATACAGACTGAGGCGAAGCTAATTCGGCACCATTCTTGAATGTTGTAGTATACGATCCGGAGCTATGATAATCATAATCACCCATAATAGTATTACCGGTAATGTTTAATCTAGTAATTTTATCACTAGCTTTAATTCTGATTGTATTGTCAAGAAGAAAAGCACATGAACCAACGCCACCGGATGCTCCACCACCCTGTGCAATTTCAACATAGAAATTTATATCTGTTTTAATTGTATTTTCATAACTTCCTTCTTTTTCAGAAGCAATGTGATTAATAGTAACGTTATCTAATGTAATCTGTTTACCATTCGTTTTCTGAGTAACATAAACATTTCCATTATGGAAAATATATTCTTCGTGGTCTTTGTCAAAATTACCGGTTTCAGATGCGTTAGCCCAGAAAGCAACACATTTATCGCCATTACTTTTAGTACGAACTGTTTCGCCGGGAAAAGCTAAATTTGCAATTTTTTCAGCACTATAAGTAAAATTAGGGTCACCAGCATTAGCAGGAGTAGTATTATAATCACTTAAACTACCGTTTATCAATGTACCAATAGCACCGTTTACATCAGTGGAGCCGGGAATAACATCTCTAACCTGTGCTGTAACAACATTTATTCTCTGTTCAGTCTCATAGAAATTTGATTTAGACTGACTGTTAACAACTTTCATCTGGTAGTTGTTTAAAGAAATAACCAAAAGAGTCGTTGCAACAATAGATATGAATGTTATAGCTATCATTACAGATACTAATGCAGCACCTTTATTGTTAATCTTTTTCATAAGTCCTCTCCTTAATCCTCTAATTTACTATACATAGAACCCTTATATGTAGCCATTAATGTTCTTTTTAAAGGGTCATTATTCGGCTTATAATAAACGTCAACTTTTACCTCATATAACTGATAATTACTGCCATCAAACAAAGGACTAATCGTAATATGGCCATCATAGTAATAACCATTACTTTGTTCAGGCCACCAAAAATCGTTAGACGTAATATTGCCATCATAAGTCATTGCTTCATAATGTTCTACAATAGATTGTCCAACATCATTCGCGCCCATCATAATTCTGGCTTTCTTATTGAGACTCATAGATGAATAAACAGTCTGAATAAGAGGAGTAACAACTATAGCAAGTAATATAACAGCGAGCAGAATCTCAAGAAGAGAAAAACCGGAATTGTTTTTCTTCATTTTCTTAATAATCTTTTTCATTAAGCCCTCCATCTTTTCTGTTTTGAAATTATAAATATTAGTCTAAACCAACAAGAAAAGCATTTATAAATTCAAAACCTTCTTTATTCCTGCGGCTACATAAGCCGCAGGAATAATTTACAATAAGTACCATTAATCTTCAGTAGTTTCTGCTTCTGTTTCTGTTTCAGCAGGAGTTTCTTCAACAACAACTTCTTCCTCTTCCTCACCTTCAAGTACAGGAAGTTGATCAGCGAAGATAGCTTCGTTTCCGCCTCTGTCAATTTTAGGAATAGGATGCTGCTCTACCTGTTCTTCGTCATTAATGAATGCAAATTCACTAATGTCAAAAGAACCGTTAATTTTTCCGGTATCTCCATTATATTTCATAGAAATATTAGGAATAGTCATTTTGTCTGAATATGTGAAAATATAATCTATAAAATCTTTGATTTGCGTATAATCACATTCATAAGACACACCTGTAGTAGTTGTTAAAGCAGTAAGTTCAGAATCAACAACAGTAGTTTCATATGCACCGAAATTTTCGGCTGACATTTCAATAGGAAAACTTAATTCTGCATCTCTCAAGAACATGATTGTATTTTCCTGTAAAATGCCTTTTGCAAACCCTTTAACAAGATCTTTTCTTTCTTCATTCAATCTTGCAATTTCTGATTCATAGAAAGGTCTCTTTGTATCAAGGTCCTTTAAGTAATTATATCTATCATTTAATGTTACAAGTTCATTATCGAGCTCCTTGATCTTATCAATCTTCGGTCTGATAAACAGAAAAATAGGAAGAACGATAATAGCAATAAGAAGAATACCTAAAATAAGCTTTTTATCTCTATCTGAAAGTTTCATTATTCTTCACCTCCTTCGGTAGTATCTGATACCTGAGAAGGATCAGTGGCCATTTCAATAATGCCAGCGGTAAATGATTTATCAACTATTGTACAAGACAAATCAAATTCAAGTATCTCTCCTGTATTGATATATTCTTCACCATCAACTGTAACAGTAGTCTCATCATTTTCATTTTCTTCTGCTTCGGATTCTTCCCATCCTTCAATCTTTTTAACCTGGAATGAAGGAATACTAAATGATGTAATGTAATCAAGACCTTTGAGTTGAACGATAAAATCTGCAAGAGCTTCTTTACTGGTAGCATACCCCTTAAGAGTTACTGAACCATTTACTGCTTTAATATCGTCAACATGAGTTCCTGTAGGCATTACTTTTTCCAAATCCTGAATAAACTGAAGGAAAACAACATTGTTTGTGTGAGTTGTATCAGTAAATGTCTTTACAGTATTATAAGCATTAAGAGTTTCTTCATACTGATTTGCTATATCTTCAGCAATCTGGAGCGTATTAATCTGAGTTTTCTTAAATTCAACATCTGCTTTCTTTAAAGCAAACTTAATCTGATACCAAGCACAGATACCAATCATAACAACAGCTGCAAGAGCAATGACTGCGTATAAAATCTTATCAAGCATTGCACTCGAAGCTTCTTTTGTCTTGCCTGACTGAATCTTTAATCCGATAGGACTAAGGACAGCACCGAAACATGCAAGGAATCTTAAAGCCTGATCTGCTGAAAGGTAAGATTTCTGGGATACCTTAATACCATTTAATGTATTAAATCTGGTAACTTCTGCACCGAGTTCCTGTCTTAAAACTTCGTCGATACCGGCGATAGATGCACCTTCACCGAATACCTTGATACCATCAATGATTCTTTCGGGGTTACGTGATCTATGATATTCAACGATACGTCCGATTGAAGAAATGAGATATCTAACAGCCTCGGAATACTCTTCGTCAGTAACACTTCTGTCCATACGATCCTTATCTCTAAGGAGTTCAATGGCTTCCTTTTCGGTAAGTTTCTTAATTTCCATTATGGAATTAATAACTGCGTTTTTACCATAAGGAACAGAACGCTGAAGGATAATATCCTTGCCTGCCATGATATTAACGAAAGTAGCATCTTTTTCAATCTGCAATACGAGGTTTGTATCATTCTCGTTATTGCTCATCTGAAGTTTCAAAAGCTGCTGAACAGAGTTTCCTACGTAGTCGATGTCATAAACAGAAAGTTTTAATTCGTCTGCAATTTCATAGTAGCCTTCTACCAAATCCTTGGGAGCTGCTACAGCATTAACACGAATCTTCTTTCCGTCATCATCCTGGAAAGTCTCCATTACGTTGTAAGCGAAGATAAATTCACCGGTCGTAGACATCGGGAAATATTCGCTCGAGTTTGCGTTTAAAACGGAATTAATCTTCTTGGTTCCGTTTACAAAAGGAATAACAACTTCCTTACTTGCAATCTTCTTAGAAGAAATAGTAAAGATTGCTTTTGCTTTACCGGCTTTACCGATAATTTTGCCCCTGATGGCGCTGGCGATTTCAAGTACGTCGGTAATGTAACCATCGTCGAAACTGCCCGCCGGAGTACTGACTTCATCAACACTGTTAACTGTGATATTGGTTGCGGATTTTCGCGTAGCATCAACAACCCTGATGACCTCAGAACTGATGTAAATGGACAATAATCTTTGATCCATTATTCTGTCCCCTTTCAATGAAGTTTAATGATATTTATTTCAAGCCTTTTTAGCTTAGAAACCTTATTTAATAGCGCTTGTCAGAATTCCTGTGTACCATTCAATGATAGGATTTCCGAACAGTATTGTTAAATAAATGCCTGCGCAAAGATACGGGCCGAAAGCAAGCTGACTACCTTTTTTGCTGATCTTCATTCTGATGATATGAATGATGCTTCCGAGCACACATCCAATTACTGTAGCAAGCAGTACATGTTTCCATCCAAGAAGAAGTCCAACTGCAGCCATCAGATAAACATCTCCGAGGCCCATCGCTCTCTCTTTTGAAATCAGCACTATTATAAGGAAAGGAATACTTACCGCAAACATTCCTATTAAATAATAGTACCAGTGAGTGTAGTCAAGAGCTAATCTAACAGCTCCCAAAACACCTATGAATATATTTAATGCAAGATTGATTTCTTTGGTTCTTTCATCTATTACCGAAATAACAATCATGCAGGATGCACATAAACAATATAAAATGATTACCCACTGCAATCCCCAAATGTAAAGGACAGCCAACCATGCAAGAGCATTTCCAAGTTCTACAAGAGGATACTGGATTGATATCTTGGCTTTACAGGCTCTGCATTTTCCACCCTGGATTATCCAGCTAAACAAAGGTATTAATTCGTACCATGAAAGAACATGTCCACATTTCATGCAGTGCGATCTTTCAACTGCTATGTCCTCTTTAAGAGGAATTCGGTATATACATACATTAAGGAAACTGCCTATTAATAATCCGAAAAGAAAAACAATAATGGATACAGCAATCACTCCGCTAGTTCCTATCCAAAATAAGTTATCCATAGACATACGTCTCCCGTTGCATATTTATCCAGTTAAAGTAATTATAGCAAACGTAAACCTTTTATTCAAGCAATCCAATGGGTTGCATTCATTAAAATTTTATAAACAGATTGTTTACATTTTGTTCATTTTTACTTATAAATTGCTTTACCGGAACTTGTAATCCTACGCTAATTACAAGTCCCGGTTATTGAAAGGGTTTTTATTAATAAGAGTAAATTACTCCATTACCAACATCTGATGCATCGTTTGCAATATTTATAGTATTATCACGTCCAGATGCGTCACTGCCATTTATCCAGACATAGTATTTTCCATCATAATACTGAGTAAACATCTCACCGTTCTCTCTTGCAATCTGAGTTGTGAAATGGTTTCTGTTATCAGCCACAGAGAAAACATCGTATCCCACGATGTCATTAACGCATCTTGAGAATTCACTTTCTGAAATGGTATCAAGTTCCACTCTACCGCCAGAAGCCAAAAGATCTATCTGACTTTTACTTGAATCCTCAGCATTTACAACATTTGGATCCGACATCGCAATCACTATAGCTTCCTGGATGCTGTCGCAAAGCTGAACATCCGCAGAAACTTTAGTTCTAGTTACATAAATGTAAAGTAGTGGTACCATAACGCCTACCAGTATTGCAAGAATTGCAATAACAATGATAAGCTCAACCAAAGAAAAGCCCTTATTATTTTTCATATCTGCCTCCGTAAGAATTTTCTATACGAATGCATAATCAGCCCCTTTACGCGCGTTAAGAAAATGATTATGTATTCATATACCCCTTTTACACAATTTTATTGTATCACCCGTAAAACATTTGTCATTACGCGTTCAATACAAATAAATCCTATCTCACGAAACATTTATAAAAATTCTATAAAATTCAACCATATAGGGCTTTTTGAAGCTCATCTCTCTCAAGAAGAGGTCCCATATCTTCTATTGGTCTGCTGGCCATTTGACCGTCTTCTTTCATATAGTTAACCTGTTTTGGCAATATCTTCTGAGTAATATCCGTTTTAACAACACATAAAGCCGGACCATCATAATTCAAAGTATCCTTAACTACAGTTTCAAGTTTATCGGGGTTATCAATCAAGAATGATTTAATGCCAAAAGCTTCAGCCACCTTTCCCATATCAGGTAAAGTAAGGCCATCATCAGCCGTGCATCCTGTAAGACGGCCAAAGTTTCCACTTTGAGACTGATAAATCATACTGTAACCACTGTTGTCAGTAACAAACAGTTTAATCGGAAGTTTTAAACGCTTAACTACCTCAAGTTCCTGGATATTCATTGCAATACTACCGTCTCCGGTAATGCATACAGTTCTCTTACCGCCCGAAGCAACACAGCTTCCGATTGACGAAGGAATATCATATCCCATAGAAGCAAGACCCGAACTTAAGAATGCTCGTTGTCCTTTCTTTATTTCAAATACCTTCATTGCAATATCTACAGAAGTTCCCGAGCTGGTAAACTGGTAAATATCTTCTCCGTTCATATTGTCAGAGACAACTTTCACCAAATCATATGTACTGACAAGGTCTTCCGACGCTTTAATATCACTCGTAAATATCGGATAATTCTTTAGCAACTCATCACAGTGGTTCATCCATTTAGAAATATCTATTTTATTAATCTCGTCTTTCCTTTCAAGTAACGAATTAATAAAAGACTCAGCATCCGCAACCACTTTCAAGTCAGGCTTAACACTTTTTTTGTTCATTTCATTTTCATCAATGTCTACCATGATATGATAAGCATTTGAAAGGAAACTGTCATAATTGTATCCTGTACTTAATATATTTAATCTTGTTCCTATGGTTATAACAAGGTCAGCACCTTGTTCTATGAGATTGGCAGCCCTTTGCCCTACCGCGCCCGGTCTGCCATAGTATAAAGGATGATTACTCTCGATCAGATCAACACCGTTCCAGGATGTAAGTACAGGGAAACCGAGATATTCAAAGAGTTC
>JAEEOJ010000140.1 GCA_016284175.1 Lachnospiraceae bacterium
AAGGCTACAAAAGAACTTGAGCATGTTAAGGTTCAGGATGAGGAAAGTGATGAAGTGTGCGAACTTTGCGGAAGAAAGATGGTATTTAAGTTCGGACCTCACGGTAAGTTCTTAGCCTGCCCCGGTTTCCCCGAGTGCCGCAATACCAAATCATTCCTTGAAAAAATCGGTGTTGCATGTCCTAAGTGTGGAAAAGACATCGTTGTAAGAAAGACAAAGAAAGGCAGAACATATTACGGCTGCGAAGGTGCTCCGGACTGTGACTATATGTCGTGGCAGAGACCTCTTGCAGAGAAGTGTCCTAAGTGCTCTTATCCGCTCACAAAGAGAGGCAACAAAAAGGTCTGCACCAAAGAAGGTTGCGATTTTATTGAATAATTAAAGCAAAAGGAAAAGTTTTGATACTTTTCCTTTTTTGTTGTATAATTAATTAGGTGTTTGGTTACAGTTTTCATATTGTTTTATGAGGGATATATATGAAAGATAACGGGTTACTTTTAAGCAAATATATTGCTTTGGGCTCCAAGGTTGAACTTGAAGTCATTGACAGAGTTCTTCAGGATGACGGAAGTTATCTTAAGAAAAAATACGAATCTAAGGTAGTTGAAATTATTTCTGATGACCGACTTGTAGTAAATATGCCGGTTGAACAGGGTAATACGGTTCTTTTACCTGTGGGCAGTGAATACGATATTCACATCTTTACGCCCGAAGGACTTTTCCAGTGTATTGTACGTGTTGTCAACCGTTACAAAGAGGGCGAAAAGTCTCTTTTAGAAATCGAAATCATTTCCAATCTCGTAAAATATCAGCGAAGAGAATATTATCGTTATTCCTGCATGCTTCCGATTAAGTTTAGACTTTTAGCACAGGATGAGATTGCTGCATTTAAGGAAAAGAAAGAAGTCAAATTCATGGAACTTCCTTTATCCGATGCTGAGGTTGTAAATATCTCCGGCGGCGGTATGAGATTTATCACCAAAGATATCTGTGAGCCTAACGATTTGATTCTTATGAATTATTCGATTATCGACGGTAAAGAATTCTGCCATGTGGCCAAGGTTCTCGCCGTAAAACCTCTTGACAATCCTTTGGCGGATGCCGATTTTGAGATAAGATGTCAGTTTGTTAATATCCAGAACGACGAAAGAGTCATGATTATCAAATATATCTTCGAAGAAGAGAGAAAGAAACGTAAACTGGAGAGCTGATTTTATGATTAATATAGCCTTGGGCGCCTAAATACGCCTGAGGCTTTTTTATTTCGTCAAAATATACAATGGATTTTCATAATATTCTACATGGACAAACTTTGTTTGCGTACATGACAAGCGTTATTGTGGTATAATAATAAATTGTGGAAGATTATCTTACTAGAACTTGGGGATATGCTTAATGGACGAGACCGCAAAAAAAGAATTATGGGAAAACTACAGAGCTGAAAAAACTGACGCTTCCAGGGATAAACTCATAGTAGAGTATATTCCGCTCGTAAAAGCGGTAGCCGGCAGACTCAGTATGTACTTAGGCTACAGCGTTGATTATGAAGATCTTTGCAGTTACGGTATCTTCGGTCTGATTGATGCGATTGATAAGTATGATCAGGATAAGGATGTTAAGTTTGAAACTTATGCGTCCTTACGAATTCGTGGTGCGATACTTGATCAGATAAGAAAACTTGACTGGATTCCCCGTACCGTCAGACAGCGCCAGAAACAGCTTGATGCTGCTATGCGCGATCTTGAGAACGAGCTTGGAAGACCTGCGAATGAAAGCGAGATAGCAGAAAGAATAGGTATCAGCGAGGATGAACTCACTGAATGGCAGACACAGTGCAAAGCAAGCAATGTGGTTTCTTTGAATGAATATCTTGAGACCGGAGCTGATATTTCTAACGAGTCGGGCGGTGCCAGCAGGCATTTCGATTCTCCTGAAAATGCTTTTCTCAAAGACGAACTTAAAAGAAAACTTGTAGATGCTCTTGAAATTCTGACAGAAAAAGAAAAGAGCGTGGTTGTTTTATATTACTACGAGGAACTTACCTTAAAAGAAATCAGCAATGTACTTGAAGTTTCCGAAAGCCGCGTATCGCAGCTTCACACAAAAGCTTTGTTCAAGATGAAGGGTATTTTGGGAAAGTACACGATGGTTTTTGATTAAATGATTTGTTTATAAATAATTCGAATTACAAATTATTTTTTAGGAGTTAAGGTTATGACTTTACTTGAAATAATTTTACTGATAATAGGCGCAGGATGCCTTGTGGCCGGATTTTTCATTCCGGAAAGACCTAAAACCAAAGCCAGCTGGGAAGAGAAAAAAGAAATCAAGAGAATGCATGATCTGATCGATCAGGATCTTGAGAAATATAAAGAGAACCTTAAAAAATCTCTCGAAGACGAAATGAATGAGTACATGGAAAAGGCTCAGAAAGGAATCGAGAGCATATCGGATGAAAAGATTAAGGCCGTTACTGAAGTAGGAGAAAATGCGATTGGCAGTATCAATAAGAATCATGATGAAGTAAAAGATACTCTAAAGGCGATTGAGACCGTAAAAGATGAAGCCAATGCTGGTTTTGAAAAAAGTAAGACTGCGCTGGATGAAGCGAAGGATACTCTGAAGGCTATAGAATCAGCTAAAGATGAGGCTAAAGCTGATATCGAAAAAACAAAGTCTGAGCTTGATGAAGCAAAAGATACTCTGAAGGCAATTGAGTCTGCAAAAGATGAAGCCAAGGCTGATATTGAGAAGACTAAGTCCGAACTGATTAGTGAGATTGAGCAGAAAGAAACTGAAATAAAGGCTGAAGCTGAGAAGGCTGTAGAGACTAAGGTTGAAGTTGTATCTGAATCTTTTGAGAACGAGAATGCTGAATTAGATACAGAATCTGTACATCCTGTTGAAGTTACAGAAACAGTGATAGAAGAGGCTGTTATTAATGCTGATTCAGAAGTCAATGTTGAAGAAGTTATTTCCGAAACTGTTACAGATTATTCGGACGACGGATTTACCGGAGTTTTATCAGACGATCCTGAAGATGATTTGATTAAGATCTTAAAAGAAGGCCTTGATGAAAATGAAACAGGTATTCCTGATGAAACCAAAGTACAGCCTGAAGAAGCTTCTGATTCCAAGAAATCAAAAAAGTCCAAGAGAAACACTAAAAAGACTGTTAAAAGAAGTGCTGAGTCAATTTCTTTTGCGAGCAAGAATACAGATGAAATTCTTCGTCTTTACAAAGAAGGCAAGAGCAATGTGGCTATCGCCAAAGAGCTTGGAATCGGAGTTGGCGAAGTTAAGCTTGTAATGGATTTGGCGAAT
>JAEEOJ010000141.1 GCA_016284175.1 Lachnospiraceae bacterium
GTAAAGACTCGCACCGTTAACGGCATTTGAGAAAAGAACCGTAAAACTTGTAACAACCACTTCTTTTGCGGAAACGCCTGCAAAAAGTGCTACCACCACTTCCCACATATTAAGTCCGCAGGGCTTAAGAACGGGAGCAATGAATTTGGCTGCTATAGCCGCAAAGGAATCAACCGGCTCAAGTACAAAGCCTTTAGGACCGACATTAAGTGCAAACCAGACTATAATGGATGCGATAAATATGGTTGTTCCGGCTTTTGTAAGGTAATCTTTTACCTTGTTCCATACATATATTCTGATGGAACGAAGGTTGGGTCTTTTATATTCCGGAAGTTCTATTAAAAGATTGTTTTTGTTTTTCTTCTTGTCAAAAAGATTGGCAACAAATGCAGTTGCAAGCGCAACTAATATTCCGAGCACATACATCGAAAAGCTTACTACGGCTGCCCATTTGCCGAAGAAGAGTCCTGAGAAAAGAACATATATCGGAAGTCTGGCCGAACAGGACATAAAAGGTGTGATAAGCATCGTTCTTCTTCTGTCCTTCGTTGTTTCAAGTGCTCTTGTAGCCATAACCGCAGGAACGGTACATCCGAAACCAAGGATCATGGGAAGAAAGGCTTTACCCGAGAGTCCGAGTTTGCCCATGATTCCGTCCATTACATATGCTACTCTTGCCATGTAGCCCGAGTCTTCAAGAACGGCAAGTGCAATAAACAGTATGATGATGTTGGGTAGGAATGTAAGAATTCCGCCGACACCGGCTATAATACCGTCGACAACAAGTCCTTTTAACCAGACAGCAACATGTGCATTGTCAAAAAGAACCGAAACAACCTGCTGAAGCCATTCGAGGAATAGCTCAAGGAAACCTTTTATCCAGTCACCGAGTGTGAATGTCAAAAGGAATACCAGTGCCATAATTATTAAGAAACAGGGTACACCGAATACAGGGTGCGTAAGTATTGCATCAATTCTGTCCGTACCGGCTTCCTTGGCAGATTTATTGAAGAGGCATTCTTTTATGATGTCGTCTATATAAGAATACTTTGCCTGGATAATCTGTCTTGAATAACTCTTGTCAACGATTCTTGAAACATCAACGGGATGCTCTTCCGATACTTCCTCATCGTCTTCAAGAAGTTTGATGGCATGCCATCTTGCAGATGAGTGATTAGGGTATTTTGCACCCATAATTACTTCAAGCTTTTTAATTTTGTCTTCAAGATCGTCGCTGTATGAGAATACTTCACCAAGCGTAACCGCTTCTTTATGGTGGATAATTGCATGTAAAAGAATATCCAGTCCGCGCTTCTTAATAGCGGAAACCGGAACGATAGGAATATCGCAAAGCATCTCGGGAAGGCGGTGCATATCGATTTCCATGCCTCGCTCTTCCACCACATCCATCATGTTTAAAGCCATGACTATGGGTTTGCCGAGTTCAAGAAGCTGCAGGGTTAAATAAAGATTTCTCTCAAGACTCGATGCATCTACGACATTTACGATAACTTCGATATCGTCATCAAGGATGCAGTTTCTCGTAACTTTCTCTTCTATTGTGTATGTTGAGAGCGAATAAATACCGGGAGTGTCGATAAGAATCAGTTTCTCGTCTTCAAATTCGACAGTACCCTCTTTTTTCTCCACAGTAACACCGGGCCAGTTGGCAACTTTAAGTCTGGCGCCTGTGATTGCATTAAAAAGAGTTGTTTTTCCGCAGTTGGGATTGCCTACAAAGGCAACATGAAAACCGTTGGGATGTTCTCTCATTTCTTTACCTCCTTTATCTCAATATTGGAGGTAATGTGTTTACCGAGAGCCAGTCTGGTTCCGCGGATTTTTACAATCAGAGCACCTGATTTTTTTCTGGTAAGCACTGAAACGGGAGTCCCCTCGTTAATGCCGAGCGCTTCAAGTCTTCTTGAAATAGGATTTTCAAGAAAGATGTTCTCAACCGTATATTCTTTTTTCAGTTCGGCATCCCAAAGGTTAATGTTTCCCATACTACTTTCTTCTTCTTACTATAAGAATTACAATTCCTGCCACGATAAATGCTAAAGGTGCAACTACGCAGTATACTGCCACATAGAAAAGAACCATGCTCATACTGACAACTATCTGATCGTATGTAAGCTGCTTAACAGGAATGGTTGTCACTAATGAATTGTCTACAAGTTTCTTTGTTGCATCAATAAAGAGATCAGAGTTACCATGTGAAACTATACTGTCAATCTGATCGTAAAGGAAAGCTCCCGAACCGATAATAACTATTTCAGCAGTCTCACCTGTAGCGCTGTTAGATTTTGTCAGGTAAACACCAAGGGAGAATGCACCTTCCTCGTCTCCGTCCTCTTTGCTGATACCTGTTTCGGACATTAAGCTCTTTGCATATGCCGAAGTACTTGAACGGTAAATATCGGTTATGGATGTATCTGCAGGTATATTTTCATAATCATATTTCAGTCCTCTTGCCAGATACAGAATGTTCATCTTCTTGTCACTGATTGTGTAAGGTGACGAATACTCAGGTATAGCAAGAAGCCATGTAGGATCGTCGGCTGAAAGCATGTATCTGTAATCACCTTCAAGAACAGTACCGTCTGTTACTTCAATTCCAAGCCATTCAATAAATTTATCGTAATTGGTACATTTCGAATCTTCGGTATCGGTGGTCATAAATACCTTGCCACCTTTATTGATATATGTCTTGATTGCTTCAATATCAATGTCATCCAAATCCGAACGGGGACCGTTTATTACAAGGATATCGCAGTCATCGGGAACAGCCTTGCCGTAAAGATAAAGTTCAGTGAACGAATATCCGACCTTGGTAAGTGATTCTGTAACATAATCAGGGAGTGCGATTTCGTCATGTCCGGACAGACAGTAAATCTTAACCTGATTGTCGCCATGAATCATTGAACTGATTGCTGCAGTTATCTGACCTTCAACATCAATACCTGTGATGTTCTGGGTATAATATGTGTAATCATATGTGTATTCAAACATATCGTAGTAATCGATTACTCTGTACTGATCTCCCATTGTAACAATAAGAGAACTGTAATTAAGAGCTGCATTGGTAAAGTTTGCGGCGAACTCGGGATATTCCGAAGTAGGCTTGTAAACCACTTTGACACGTTTTGAATATGAATCGTATGAGTTGATATAACGCTTAACAGTACTGTCAACTTCTTCTTCCGAAGAAATTACATAAATGGTTACATCTTCGGTTAAAGTATCAAGAACAGCTTTACTTTCGTCGGTGATCTTATACCAGCCGTTGTTTGTAACATCAAATTCGGTATACTTTGAAGGAATGTAAGAACAACCGATATTTGCACCGATAATTGCTGCAATGATTACAAAAGGAAGCAGATTTGAAAAGAAGAATCTGTTCTTGCCCATTGCGGAAAGCTGTACCGAATTCTTGGCAAATACCTTATAAGCAAGAATAAGGAATATTGCTATTACCGAAAGCATGTATAGAATATCTGTTAAAACAATCACACCTGACATAAGACTGTCAAACGGAGCATAAATGTCTGTGATTGAAATAATCTTGGTAATAACCTTTTCGGCACCGAAAATATAACGGCAGAAACCGGGAACAATCAGTGTGAAAATATATACGGTATAAGTAAATATTGCTGCAAGGAACTGATGCTCTGTAATACTCGATAAGAACATACCTATTGCAATACACTGACATCCGAAAAGGAAAAATCCCAAAAGCGAAAAGATAGTCTCAACTACGGGAATGCTTCCGTAAATCATCAGTATTCCGACACCTACGCAGCAGATAGCCGTAGCCATAAGCATTATCGTGCAAAGAGCAAGGAATTTGCCGATTATAACAGATGCAAGAGGAATCGGAGCCGTAATAAGGAACTGATCTGTTTTCTGTCTCTTCTCTTCTGCAAGAATTCTCATTGTAAGAAGAGGAAGGATGAATATAAGTACAATAACCAACGGATTTAACGAATCGCTGATATAGGGTGAACCGTACTGAATGTTGTTTGCTACAAAATAAGCACCTTCAAAGAATGTAAACACTGCAAGGAAAATCCAGCCGAACAGCGATTTGAAATATGATTTTAATTCTTTAAATAAAATTGCTGTCATTTTTCTATTCCTCCTTGGAATCGCTGTCGGATTCTTCTGCCTTAGTTTCTTCTTCGGCTATTTCTGCTTCTTCAGTTTCTGCTTCATCTTTATCCGCAAAAACTTCGTCTAAATCAGCACCTTCTCTGATAGCCTTAAGTTCCGCCTCGTAAGCCTCATCTGCTTCTTTTACGAGTGTTAAATAAATATCTTCAAGTGAGGAGGTCTCTTCACTCATTTCAAGGATAAGAAGTCTTGCATCGGAGAGCGCAAAGGAAATGTCTTCTCTTACATCCTTCGATACTTCGCATGTTACTTCGAACATGCAGCTCTCGCCCTTATCCTCAATGAATTTAACTTCATCAAGAGAATCAATTCCTTTAAGGACTTCTTCAATCTTTTCCTTATCGCCCTTAATATTAATCTTAATCGTCTTGACACTCTTGTGATTCTTCAAAAGATTCTCTGTGGTATCGCATGCAACCATACGGCCGTTTGCAATTACAAGCACTTCATCACATGTAGCACTGATCTCGGATAAGATATGTGAAGAAAGAATAACCGTATGTTCACCCTTAAGTGATTTGATAAGGTTTCTTACTTCGATAATCTGCTCGGGATCAAGACCTACTGTGGGCTCGTCCAGGATAATAACCTTGGGACTGCCAAGGATTGCCTGTGCTATGCCGACTCTTTGCTTGTAACCTTTGGAAAGGTGCTTGATAAGTCTTCCGGACATATCTTCAATATCCGTAACTTTCATAACACGCTCTATCTCGTCCGCTCTTTTATCTTTGTCAACACCTTTTATCTTAGCAACAAAAGTGAGATATTCCTTTACGTTCATATCAGGATATAAAGGCGGAATTTCGGGAAGATATCCGATACTCTTCTTGGCTTTAAGCGTATCTTTTCCCATTACAAAACCGTTAACTTCCACAGTACCTGCGGAAGGTGAAATATAACCCGTAATGATATTCATCGTCGTGGATTTGCCGGCACCGTTGGGTCCTAAAAATCCGTAGATATGACCTTCTTTTACTTCAAAAGAAATATCATCGACAGCAATATGTTCGCCGTAGATTTTAGAAAGTCCCTGAACTTTAATCATAAAACAACATCTCCTTTATATTTACATATAAAATAGTGGGAGAAATAAATTCCCCCACTTTTTTAAATTCAGATTTTAAAAGTCCTATTTTTCATTCTCAGGAATGTCTGTAAGTGTAGCCTTATCGCTGGTAATAGGATTTTCTTCAGCTTCTTCAGCCTTCTCTTCTTTAGCTGCTTTTTCTTTCTTTTCTTTTACGGGAGCAAGGCCCATAACCTTAAGCGCAAGTGAGTTGGCTACAGGAACCTTAACTGTTTTGCCGGTAAGTGAAAGAATAGCAAAGATTACCATAAGTACAAACTCTACAAAGCCTAAGATTTTAACGATGAATCCTGCAATATCAAGTTTTGTAAATATTGTGTAAACGTCTGTTTTGCCGATCTGTGCATTAACAATGTTTCTAACCCATTCCCACTTTGCTGTTGAAAGATCGAACAGCATTCCGAGATATTTTCTGGAAATCCAGCTTAATACAATATTCGCAATCAGAATAATAAATGATAAGAAGAAAGCATTAAGAACATTCTTTTTAAGCTTTTCTTCGCCTTCACCTGCTAAAACAAGTACTAAAATTGTACCTACAAGAAGCCATGTGAAGTTGTACCATCCGCAGAAGAATGCGAATGCACTGATAAATGCAACTGAAACCCCAAATCTCTTTGACATAAGAATTCCTCCTTCTTAATATACAAGTTAAAAAATTTATCACATAAAAGAAGCACTTTTACTCTTCTCTGTGAACCCTTTTCGTTCTGTCTACAAGTTTTCTAAGTAATATGCCGATTGCCACAGCCAAAACGATAACTGAAACAAATACAGCGAAAACAAGCAGATAGCTTAATAAACTTGAAATAAATGCGCTAAACATCAAGACCTCCAAAGTCTTATTTTCAAATAGTTTTATCCAACTAATTATGATACATCGAAAGGCCGTCATCGTCAAGAAGTTCACTGCCTTTCGCTGAACTTGAAGCCAGAAAATCACAGCGTTCGTTCTCCCTGTGACCTGCATGACCTTTTATCCATGTAAAAGTCACATTATGACCTTCCATCGCTTTGAGAAGCCTTTCCCAGAGTTCCCTGTTTTTAACAGGCTCTTTGTTGGACTTTTTCCAGCCGTTTTTCATCCATGCATATATCCAGTGCTGGTTAAATGCATCGCAGACATATTTTGAGTCCGAAACAACCTCTACGTCGCATTTCTGCTTTAAGACCTCAAACCCCGTGATAACGCCCATAAGCTCCATTCTGTTGTTTGTGGTAGCCTTATATCCGGCGCAAAACTCTTTTTCGTGAAGTTTGTTTTCCTTATCGACATATTGTAAAAGTGTTCCGTAACCGCCCGGTCCGTCGGGATTGCCCTTGCAGGCACCGTCGGAAAAAATTTTAACCTTCATCATACTGCCATTTCCCCGTATCCACAAAACCTTTGGAAAGAATCTGTGCATTTTCGACTATTTCCGAAGGGTATTCCTTAATCTTTAATAAAAGAAGCGCATTTCTCGTGTCTGACCTTCCGTCGTTGATTTTATACGAGAAATAAATATCTTCTTTGCCGTCTTCGTCTTTTTTTATCTCTTCTCTGAAGAAATGATTGTCAAAATCTTTTTCGAGAAGATATGTAAGTTCAATATCGTGAGTAGCCGCAAGCGTAATAATGTTTTCGCCTGTTAAATACTTTAAAATCTCCGTTGCCGCAGCCACACGTTCCACGGTATTTGTTCCTCGTAAAACTTCATCAAGGAAACAAATAACATTTTCACCCGATTCCTTTGCATTGATAATTCTCTTAATCGAATTAATCTCAGCCATATAGTAGCTCTCTCCGCTTCCGAGCGAATCGCTTAAGGACATTGAGGAGTAAAGCATGGAAGGCTTAAACGAAAACTCTTTCGCACATGCTACATATAAGCTTTCCGAAAGTATCATATTTACAAGCACACTTCTTAAAAAAGTAGATTTACCCGAAGCATTTGAACCTGTAATAAGCATTCCTTTCGAATTATCAAAAGAATTGGGTACACAGTTTTTTACCAGAGGGTGAATCATATCTGTGCCTTTTATGAGCTTTTCATCGCTGAAATTCGGTACACAGGTATCTTCAAAGGAAGCCTTAAGGTTTGCAACACTTATCTGACTTTCCATCTTTCCTAAAATCGCAAATATCTCACCGTATGCATCTTCGTTTTCGATTACGTATTTAAGCATCTTGTAAAAGAAAAAGATGTCAATTAAGAAAAAGCAGTTTAGCAAGGCTGTCATACCACTTGCAAGATCCGCAATTCCCGTTCTGTTGGACTGCTTGATAAATGAAAGATAAGAGGTTTTGACGCCCTTAAGCTTTTTCCTTAATTCGGCAAGTCTTTTATACTCTTCCTCATAAAAAGGAACATTCATTTTTACCGCTTTTTCGCTGATGATAATGGTTCTTACTATATACTCAAAAGAAGTGATATAGTTCTGTACCATTTTATTGTGTGAAATATAAATAAATACGCACACTATCATCCATGCAATAAGAAGGCATACGCCGAGTGTAACATTAATAAAAAACGAGCCGATTATAAGGATATAAACCAGCCAAACAATATAAAAAAGTATAAGGGGAACTCTTTTGACATCTGATAAAAGAGAAATATATTCAAATACGGAATGTCTGCCTGTTTTACCGAGCTTTGCAAATAAAAGCTGAAGTTTCAGTCTTGTATCTGCATCTTCGATAAGCGCATCCGTCTGGGATACGTATTTGTCAATCTTCTCTTTCGAAGGATTGGTATCGATACATCTTAAAGTGTAATAAAGATACTCGTCGCCGCAGGAAGAATAACACTTGTTGATGGAATTATAAAGTGTCTCGCCTTCAGCGTCGTTCCATGTAATATCATCAATATAAAAACCGTCATCATCCAGATGGTTTAAGTAATACCCTCTGTATGAAGCAGCCTTTTCGGGATCGTATTCTTTTCTTTCGATTTTGCCGAAATTCTTTTTAAGCCTTTCGGCAAATCTTTTGATTTTGTTCTGTTGTGCAACAATATTTATCACAAGCGCTACAATTATCGCGCCTACGATAAACGAAACTACAATTAAAGCATCCATTAGATTCCAGCCATTTTCTTAACCGCAAGTGTAACAAGTTTTTCGAACTTGGGAGCCGCATCCTTTCCAGCCTGCTGAACTTCCTCGTGAGTCAAAGGTGTAGGCGAAATGCCGGCAGCAAGATTGCATACACAGGAAATGCCGCAGATTTTTAGTCCCATATGATTTGCTACAATAGCTTCGCAGACAGTACTCATACCAACCGCATCAGCGCCGAGAACGCTTAACATTCTTATATCAGCGGGTGATTCGAAAGAAGGTCCTGTTAACTGAACATATACGCCCTCTTTTAAATCTATCGAAAGTTCTTTTGCGCTCTCTCTGATAATATCCTGTAAATCAAGATCGTATACATGGCTCATATCGGGAAATCTTGTTCCGAGTTCATCTACATTAGGTCCGATTAAAGGATTGGGGAAAAGAGCAGCGATATGATCTGTAATCATCATAAAATCGCCTGCTTTGAAAGCCTTGTTGATTCCACCCGAAGCATTTGTAAGGAATAAAACCCTTGCTCCTAAAAGACCCATAAGTCTGATGGGAAGCACTACGTCAGAAATATCGTAGCCTTCATAGTAATGTACTCTTCCCTTCATGCAGACTACGGGAACATCATCCACATAACCAAAAATGAATTTTCCCGCATGTCCGGGAACGGTTGATACGGGGAAGCCTTCGATTGAAGAATATTCAATCTCGCATTCAACCTTTATATTATCAGCGTAATTGCCAAGACCCGAACCAAGGACTATCGCTACCTTAGGAACAAAATCGGTCTGCTTTCTTACACATTCAAGACAGTTCTGAAGCTTTTCGTATACTTTACCCATTTTATAACCCTCCGAATATTTTATTTCCACTCTGCCGCTTTAATTTCGATTCTTGCATCACGAAGCATAAGTTCGTTGCAGACATCTTTTGCAGATTTGTTTTCAAAAAGAATTTTGTTTACTTCTTCAACGATGGGCATCGATACACCATACTTTTCAGCAAGCACCTTAGCGGCCTTTGCGCAGTTGGCACCTTCGATTACCATCTTAATTTCAGCCTGAGCTTCGGCTAATGTCTTACCCTGAGCAAGAAGCATTCCTGCACGGCGGTTTCTTGAATGCATACTTGCACATGTAACAATCAAATCGCCGATACCCGATAAACCGTAGAATGTCTCGGGTCTTCCGCCCATTGCCTTGCCGAGTCTTGAGATTTCAGCCATACCTCTTGTGATAAGAGCAGCCTTTGTGTTGTCTCCGTATCCCAAGCCGTCAGCGATACCCGCTGCAAGCGCGATAACGTTTTTAAGAGCAGCGCCTATTTCAACACCCTTAACATCGGGTGAAGTATAAACTCTGAATACTTCGCTCATAAAAAGATTCTGTAAAAACATTGCGATTTCTTTTTTCTTCGTGGCAACAACAATTGTTGTAGGAATTCCTCTTCCTACTTCCTCTGCGTGTGAAGGACCTGAAAGAACAGCAACTGTTGAACCGGGAATTTCTCTTTCAATAACTTCGGAAAGGGTCATTAAAGTATCGCCTTCAATACCCTTTGCAACATTTACGATTACCTGGCCTTCTTTGTAAAACTCTTTTAAGGAAGCAGATGTGGATTTTACGAAAGGCGAAGGTACAGCCATAATGAGTACCTCTCTTCCTTCTACCGCATCTTTAAGTGAAGATGTAAAAATCATATCGTCCGGAAGTTTAACCCCGGGAAGCTTGTCTACATGCTCTCTCTTTTCGGAAAGCATCTTTATTTCGTCTTCTAGAGCGGACCATACGGTCACTTCGTTTCCGTTATTGTATAAAAGTTTTGCAAGTGCGATTCCCCAACTGCCCGCACCTAATACAGCTATTTTACTCATTGTCGGTTTTCCCTTTCATCATATAAAATATTTATTGATGCTTATTATATTTTTTTATTCTTAAAAAAACCTTAAAGAATTATTTATCTTCCTGACGCTCTCTTATGATGAATTTAAGAGGCGTACCTCTGAATCCGAACGTATCTCTGATTTTATTTTCTATATATCTCGTATATGAGAAATGCATCAGTTCTTTGTCGTTAACAAAGATAACGAATGTGGGAGGCTTAACCGCTACCTGTGTGATATAGAAAAGTTTAAGTCTCTTTCCTTTATCTGTAGGCGGCTGCTGCATAGCTACTGCCTCAACCATAATTTCGTTAAGAACACCGGTCTGAACTCTCATAGCATGGTTTTCCATAACCGCATCGATGGTTTCAAAGAGTTTGGGAAGTCTCTGGCCGGTCTCTGCAGATACAAAAAGAATCTCCGCATAAGGCATATATGAAAGAACGGTTCTTATTTCTTTGGTAAATTCATTCGTGGTCTTGTTGTCTTTTTCAATAGCGTCCCATTTGTTAACCGCAATAATCATAGCCTTGCCGCGTTCATGAGCAATACCTGCTATCTTTGCATCCTGCGTTGTAATACCCTCCGTCGCATCGATTACAAGTACGCAGACATCACAGCGTTCAACAGCGGCTACAGTACGAACAATCATAAAATGTTCAAGCTCGTCGTTGATTTTGCTTTTTTTACGAAGGCCCGCGGTATCTATAAGTACATACTCTTTACCGTTATACTTAACCTGTGTATCAACCGCATCACGTGTTGTACCTGCAATATCGGACACAATAACTCTTTTTTCGCCGATAAGCTTGTTGATAATCGAGGACTTGCCAACATTGGGCTTACCAACAATGGCAACCTTCGGTCTGTCATCCTCTTCTTCGGTATATAAACTGTCGTCAAAATGGGAAATAACCTCGTCAAGCATTTCACCCAAGCCAAGCTTATTTACGCTGCTGATAGGGAAAGGCTCGCCGATTCCGAGATTGTAAAATTCGTATACGTCGTTTCCGAATTTTTCAAAAGAATCTACTTTATTGACTACAAGAACGACAGGCTTTTTGCTCTTACGAAGCATATTTGCCACATTAAGATCCGCATCCTGAAGTCCCTGCTTTACATCCACTAAAAAAATAATAACATCTGCGGTATCAATTGCTATCTGCGCCTGTTCCCTCATCTGTGAAAGAATAACATCCTTTGAATCGGGTTCAATACCGCCTGTGTCAATCAAAGTAAAACTTGTATCAAGCCAGGTTACATCTGCATATATTCTGTCTCTGGTAACGCCGGGCGTATCTTTTACGATGGAAATACGCTCGCCTGCAAGGCAGTTAAATAAAGTCGATTTGCCGACATTCGGTCTTCCTACGACCGCAACTATCGGTCTTCTTTTATTTTTACTCATTTTTCACCTAAATCATAAGTTTAATATCTGTTGTAAATATCTAAGACTGTATCAAAAAAGCCTACGTTTGATTTTACAATATCGATATTTACTTGTAAAGTCGAGGAGACATCCTTAAGGGTATAATCGTCCAAGAATACTTCCTCGCCCGAACGAAGCATGCATTCATGAATTAAGAGGGATTCGCCGAGGTCCTTATCTTTAAGCTGTGCCAGTAAATCCGTAGCTGTAATAAGACCCGTTACGGTTATCATTTCGCCAAAAAAGTCATTTGTAATCGAAACAACTTCTATTTCAAGATTATCCAGCACCTCTTCCATTCTCTTTGCCAGTTCGGTCAAGAGTCCGTAGGCAAGTTTTCCGGTTGCGCAGGTTATCTTAACCTTTTTATGTTTCGGATTGCTTTTATAAGTCTCGCGGAAGTCATTATACGCAAGATAAAAGTCCTCGCGTTCGCTCGTTATCATTCCGACACCGTTAGCCAGCTGAAGATATCCGTCATATGTCTCTGCATCAGGCATTTCCTCTTCTGCCAAAAGATACCATTCATCCGATGCGTGTACAAAATGAATACCAAACTCCTCATACGCCTTATCCTGCCATTTTTTTACGGTTTTAATCAGTACTTTTGCATCTTCCTTCGTAAAAGGCTCAAGCGGAGTAAGACCTTCGCGATGTTTGGACAAACCTACGGGTACAATCGAAACACTTTCAAGCACGGGAAGATATTTATAAAGCTCGGATAATGAATATTCAAGTTCATCCCTGTCGTTATAACCTTTGCAAAGCACTATCTGACCGTTCATTATGATTCCCGCATCATAAAGTTTCTTCGCTTTCTTTAAAGCCTCTCCTGCAAAACGATTGTTAAGCATCTTGCAGCGAAGTTCCGGATTCATCGTCTGAAAAGATATGTTTATAGGCTCTAGACGATATCTGATAATTCGGTCAAGTTCGTCATCATCCATATTTGTCAGTGTGACATAGTTACCCTGTAAGAAAGAAAGTCTGTCGTCATCATCCTTAAAATAAAGAGTATCTCTCATTCCGGGAGGAAGCTGGTCTATAAAGCAGAAAATACATTTGTTTCTGCAGGATCTGTATTCGTCCATAAAATCGTTTTCGAATACAATTCCTAAATCTTCGTCAGCATCCTTTTCAATCTCAACATCACATATTTCACCCTGCTTTGTACGGACGTTTAAAACTATCTCTTCGTCCTGAACAAGAAACATATAGTCGAGGATGTCTTTGATCTCAACATTATTTATTTTTAAAAGCTCGTCTCCTTTTTCAAGACCGATTTCCTCAGCTATGGAACCGGGCTCAACCGCGGAAACGATATGTTTCTGATTCTTTTTCACAATTAACTCTTACTAAAACAATTAATTACTGTTATCTCTTCAAAGATTATAAGTCAAATTAAGGTTATTTACAAATTGTAAATTGACTATGTCTTAATGCATATGTATAATTTTTCTTGGTGTAATTGAGAAGGAGCTATTATGCATTGGGTTAACCCGGTGACGGGGTTAAATTTAACATCTATTTTTATTACCAATTCTTTCGGTATTATTCTGATGATTGCACTGCTTTTCAGCAGAGGATGGATTGTCAGAGTTAAGAAACATGAAGGAAATATGGTTTTATTAATGATAATTTCTGTTCTGGCGGGTTGCATTATCGAACCGCTTTCTTTTGTTTGTGAAGGCTTGCAGGGCATATCAATTCACTATTGCCTCTTCGTTTTAAACACCATTCTTTTCTCTCTGGACGTTATAATCGGTCCCTGCTATGCGCTAATATTAACATCCCATATAAACAAAAAACTCAACAAGACTCAGATATATGTAATGGTAACGCTTATCATAATCGAAATGATTATGCTTTTTATTAATTTCTTCCACCCTATTATTTTTGAGATTACTCCCGACAATATTTATGCAAGAAAATCTCTCTTCTGGGTTTACATCATAATTGAAGCCGGACTTATTGCCTACGGCCTCTTTGTATTCCTTTTAGCAAAGTTTAGAGGAAGAATTTTAAAATTCTTCCCCGCATGGCAGTTTCTGGTTCCGATTCTTTTAGGAACAATTATCCAGGGACTTACCTATGGTGTATCAGTTATCTGGCCCAGCATCGGAATTGCAGTCTGCAGTATTGTTTTATGTCTTCAGAACGAAAACATATTCATTGATAAAATGACCGGTGTTTACAACCGCTATTTCCTCGATGAAATTAAGAAAGACTTCAGGAAAAAGAGCAAGGGCACCATCGGTTCAATGATGCTTGATATGAACGGTTTTAAGAGCATTAACGATCTTTATTCACATGAAGAAGGCGACAATGCTTTAATCAGTGTCGCAAACATCCTAAAAGAAGTAATCTCCTCCAATGGTTCTATCATCCGTTTTGCAGGTGATGAATTTGTTATTATCGTAAAAACTTCTTCAGAGGACGAATTATTAACATATAAAAATAATATTTTAAAATCCTTTGACGAATTTAATAAAACTTCAGGAAAGCCTTATAAACTTTCCGCAGCTATCGGTACTTCTCTTTATGATTTCTCAAAGGGAGATGTTTCGGATTTCCTTAACAACATTGATGCACTTATGTACATCGACAAGGAAAACTATTACAAGAATCACGACAGAAGAAGTGCTTCAAGAAATTCGTAATGTAAAAAACAAGGCAAAATCAGCAAATATAAAAAACACTTGCTTTTTTTACCCTGTTATAATAGAATAGTCATTGCTAGTTTAAAAATGGCTCGTTGGTCAAGCGGTTAAGACGCTGCCCTCTCACGGCAGAATCAGCGGTTCGATTCCGCTACGAGCTGCTTAAATAAACACCCGTAAACGATTTGTTTACGGGTTTTTTTATGTGAAATCAT
>JAEEOJ010000142.1 GCA_016284175.1 Lachnospiraceae bacterium
TCCTGAAGGAATACCGCGAAGTTCTATCGCGCCCAAAATTCCACCTAACTTCTGAAATCGTAAATGATATCGTAGATGAAATTGAAAGCGTCGGCATCCACGTTGATGCAGAAAAGCTCGACATAGAGCTTCCAGACCCAAAAGACAGAGTCTTTTATGAAGTTACAATGGAAGCGCGCAAGAAAAGCGATGCTTTTCTAACCACCGGCAATATAAAGCACTTCCCGAAGGAGCCTTTTGTAGTGACTCCGCGACAAATGCTGGATATTATACTTAATGGGATTGGCAATTAAGCCAATCCCATTTTGCATGAGAAAGCAGGGCCGCTTGCGACCCTGTCTCATTTTTGTTTCTTTATAACGTTTCAATCGTCTCCTTGAACTCTTTTAATATTTGCCTTGAATAATCACTTAAGTCTTTTTCCAGCAGATATTCCCGTCGATCATAATCCCAAATCCACAGAACTCTGGTTTTTACAATATAGCCAACACCTATTCTTCTTTTCTCGTCCAGATAATACCACACTATCTCACTCACACGAGAGCTTTCTTTTGACTCATAAACTTTTATGCCTATCCAATTTTCCCAAAACCTCTTACCCTTCTTCCCTATCATAAAATATGGTTTCTCTTTTTTAGATAGTATGTCATTAGCTGTTCCATAGTCTATTGCTCCGTCTCGGCAGAAATTAGGGCGATTTGGAGTTTCACGCAGCATCCTTTCGATTTTTTCCTTACCTTCACTATAATTCCAGTACTTCGATGTTGGATGATATGTCCACTCAAAGCCTATACCGTCTAATTCCCCTCCTGATTCTAAAAATGCGTCAAACGCCTTTTTAGAAAGAAATATAACTTTTTGGGGTTTAGTAATATCTGCAACAGCCCGTAAAGTGTCGTAAGCGCGCTTTTTATCTTTTGAACTCGCTTGAATGGACTTGCCCTCGTTTACCGCAGGTCTTTGAAAATAATTCATGAAAGAAAACGCAGTAAAAGCTTCGCTATCGCTCACGTTTTCAAGCTCCCAGGCTTCTATTAGGGCCTTAGCCGGATTTCTGAACATTGAATGCGCTTTTGACCTTCGTTCACGCAAGAAATTATTCACAACATGTCGCGTATCAAAATGTTTAGGACTCTTAAAGCCATTGTTATCCCATGCCTCGTACCATTCATCCGAAATCATTTCCCTATCTTCCGGACACACATAGTGGCTTTCTCCTAAAATTAATATCCGTGTTTTGGGATAATTTCTGCCTATGAAGGGCATCATCTCCGGATGAACTCTATAATGGCTAACATTCTTTAGCTGTTCATCGTAATCCACAATGCTTTCCCATTCCTTCTCAAATATCTGCGCCATGTTATAACCTCCCATTTCCTAATTATATTCAGCGTGAAAATCATAATACACCCAAGACAATTTTACCACACCCCGCCAAAAAACCGATAGCAGGTTTTTCCGGTTTGCCGGCATTGTCCATATCCACATCGAAGTCCTCAATTTTCAGAGTGGTTACGACCTTTTTGCTGAGTTTCTTGCTTGACTTTCCGGTATAAGTTTTTACTAGGCGCTCCGACTGCTTCATAATGACCTTTTCTAGGAGGTTCCGGGCAAATCTACCGTTGCCAAACTCTGGCTCCTTACAGGCCTTTGCAAAAATCTCTCTGCATTTTGTTTTCATTTCGGCATTTATGCTGTAGCCTTTTGACTTCGCCATGAGCTCAAAGATTTCCACCATTTCATCAGCATTGTAGTCCGGAAATTTAAGGTTGAATGCTATTCTGCTACGGAGGCCCTCGTTTTGCGCAAGAAATTTCTCCATTTTGTCAGGATAACCAGCGAAAATAACGATTACATCTTCCCTGTGGTTTTCCATTTCCTGTACTATAGTATTAATAGCCTCCTCGCCAAACGAATTCTTTTCGTCCACCAGTGCATACGCCTCATCAATAAACAAAATTCCTCCTTTAGCTGCCCTGAACTTTTTCACCACATTTTTTGCTGTCCAGCCTACATATTGCTCCACCAAATCCGCCCTTCCGCACTCGATGAACACGCCACTTTCCAAAACACCCTCATTCCTCAATATTTCAGCAAGAAGCCTTGCAACCGTTGTCTTAGCGCTGCCCGGATTTCCGGTAAAAACCATGTGCTGTGACATTTTACAGTCATTCATTCCCAGCATTTTTCTAGTCTTATTCATTTTTGCGGTACATATGATTTGATCTGTAAGTTCCTTGATTTGAGATAGTCCCACCATATTTTTGAGTTCATCATATGCTTTAACCCCTTCAACCTTTTGCATTTCCACTCTTTTGCTCATAGCGTATGCTCGATACACTCTGTTCTTCAAAGCGTTGCCAAAGAACTTATCATAAATTTCATGTAACTGCGAAGCGGTATATCCGCTTTTCTTCGTCAGCGCGCTTTCTAATTCCTCTTCTGTTATTTCAAACTTTCGGCTTTCAGCTAAGTCGCGCAGATACTCAGCGCTTGCTTCTCTGTCCCCTTTTCCCTCGCGAATATCAATAATATGTATATCTTCCGATACCTCAGCTATTAAATTAGCAGAAAAACCTGGATTATCATAGATATTTACAAAAAAGCATAGTGTATATAACTGATACTTGTTAATCAACTCTTTAAAGAACCATACGACCTCATGGCATGGTGATGCTAGGTTCCCTCTATCCGCAGCCGATTCGCTCATATCTATAGCCAATGCCTCTCCCTCTGCAGTGCGAAAGAGGTTTTCTAAGTCTGGCTCCGCATAGCAGTATTCCGTAATATTGTAGATATAGGACAGCCTTTTACCCAATAGTCTGTTATTAGATGCCAAAGCCTGTACCAACAGTTCTATAATTGCCTTAGCTGCCCCATCATTCCCGGCATTTATCCTGTAATGCACCGGATTTCCGCAATAATTCTTTCCGTTTTCATCTGAATAAATGCGTTCAATTTCTTCGATAAGAGTTTTATCGGCCATCAGCCTGCGAGCTTTTGTCAGTGCCGCCGCTTTAGTTAACTTTTTCACATCATGCAATTCTTCCTGCACCCTAAAATTGCTGTTCTCAAGATAGTCTAGACCAAGATTCTTGTATTCCCAGCTACGAGTACCGTAGCTCTGACATTCCCCCCTTTCAATAAGAGAAAGAAACTCTTTAACGGTTATTTCTTCGGACCCACTCAGTTCTTTTACTTTTACTGCGTAATTTTCTTTAAAATGCTCCCTTATCCACTTCAAACCTTCTTTGAGCGAAATTCCCTCATCACAAGCCATAACAAGACGCAGTTCTCCCTGCTTCCCTCCCACAACCTGCATTGATAGCTTACCTTCAAGGCCGCACCCGGTACCCATTAACTCATTTACCCCACAGATAATATCTTTCATGTTTTTTCCATCAACTTTGGGGTTAAGAGTTTCCTTGTTGTTATCCTGCTCATTTTTAGACTCGTATTTCAATTCGAATTTGTAAAGAATCATAACAGCTCCTCCGTTTACATAAGACATTATCTTTCTCTGCACACACCTTTTATGTTGAAATAGTAGCACCATCTATGTACCAAAAACGGTGCGCAAATTTAGAGCAAAATAAAAACACCCAACCGTGGATTTACTCCAAAGTCAGGTGTTTCGCGCTTGCCTTTATTTATACATTTCGAGACTCTTCTTAAACTTATCTGCTACCGTTTGGCGCAGTGACTGTGGCGATATAATTTCCACATTATCGCCATACTGCATCGCCCAGTGTACCATCGCATTCGGACTTGCTATAAGGCTTATTTTAATCCATTCTTCTCTATCGGTTTTTTCTATATTGATGTCACGGCCAAACCACTCTATTACCTGATCGATAATTCCTTCATAAGCCAAGAAATCAATTCTCTCCGGTTTGTCCGTGTACATGTATGGCAATGCCGAGGAAAGCATCTTGAAATCAATGCCCGCTACATATCCCGGGACCTCCCTAATAGGCAAAGCCTTTTCTTCTGTGATTTCCATATTTGTTATGTGATCAACTTTGTGAAAACAGATCTATCCTCTTTTTCCAATTCCCGTAGCAATTACCGTAATACTGCAGGCATCACGCATTGTTTCGTCATATCTTAAACCAAGGATTACATTTAAGTTATTCCCTGTTTTCTCTTCTATATACCGTACCGCATCCCCAACCTCTATAACGGAAATGTCTCCTGTCACACTAACTATTAGGCTCGTTGCCTCAGAGATGTCTGTTTCCAAAAGCGGGCTTTCAATGGCGAGCTTAACCGCCTTTATAGCTTTATCTTCACCCCGCCCTATGCCTATACCGAGGTGAGCCATTCCGTTATTTGTCATGACCGTTCTGACATCCGCAAAATCCACATTTATGTCTGCTTTAACATTTATAATTTCGGTAATTCCCTGTACACACTGGCGCAGAACCTCATCACCCTTTTCAAAGGCTTCGGTCATTGTTGCCTTCTTGTCAAGTACGATTAGTAGCTTGTCATTCGGCACAACAACAAGAGTGTCTACTACTTCGCTCATCTTTTCTATTCCCCACGCCGCGTTTTTTGCGCGAACACTACCCTCAAAGCGGAACGGTTTAGTAACAATCGCAACAGTAAGGATTCCAAGTTCTCTCGAGATCTTTGCAACCACAGGGGCCGCTCCCGTACCTGTACCACCACCCATTCCGCAGGTCACTATTACCATGTCAGCACCCTCAAGTTTCCTAGTAATAGCCTCCCTGCTCTCCTCGGCAGCCCTCTGCCCTACATCCGGCCTTGCACCTGCGCCCAGCCCTTTTGTAAGCTTTGCGCCGATTTGAAGCATATTTTCTCCGGGATTTCCCAAATCCTTTATCGCCGTGTTAATCCCAATAAGTTCTACACCCTGCACACCATCTTTACGCATTCGCCTTATGGCATTGTTACCTGCACCACCTACGCCTACAACTTTTATCTTTGTCTTTCCAAATTCCGTTTCATCTATAAATTCAAGCATTGCTATACTACCCTCCCTTTACAACCAATCGCCTATATTGTGGCGCATGCAATAATCAAGAATCCATTCGATTTCTTCATCGCCAAATGTTTTCCCAAGCTTTGCAAGACTCTCATTGTGATTCCGCCGTACAGCTTCGATGGCTTACTTGCAATAGGAACATTTTCTCATTTTTACGCAGTGATTGGTAAAGAACAATTCTTCTTCCCACGACATTTAAAACTCTCGTGAATAGTAAATCGTTTAGTATTAGCGATGTTTTCCATCCAGTCATATACAATACACAGAAAATCTATATACGGTTCTATTTTGAATATGTACAAGTAAACATCGCTCTCACAGCCAACTGCTGCCTCCCGCGCTTCAGATATAACCTTATCTATATCAACCTCCGGCGGAGACCAGTTGTTATCAAAACAGCTCATCTCTAAAATATTTTGCATACCAAGTCTCCTTTGTGCCTTAGAATTACGATATCTTCCCATATACGCATTTTACAAGCTTTAATGTTCCATAATCGGTACATAAAAAATCCCAACCCTGGTAACCCAAGGTCGGGATTTTCTACACTATTCACGCCACCCAGTTTTCCACCTTCAGTCCTTCGACTCGGTTAAATTCACGCGTGTTGTTTGTTACAATTGTGAGATTTTGAGATAGCGCATGGGCGGCTATCATTGAGTCGAACTTTCCTATAGGCGTCCCCTTTAGTTCGAGCTCGGCTCTAACCCTTCCATACTCAGTAGCCGCCTGCGCATCAAAATCCATTACGGTGATGCCGGACAGGAATAAAGCTACTGCCACTCTGTTTCGATCAGCATATTTGCTCTTCTCAATTCCGTAAGCCATTTCAGCATAGGTAACTGCCGAAATGCATACATCGGATATTTCGTGCTCCTTAAATCGTTCCAAAACCTCTTTTGGTTTATTCTTCATCAGATAGATACAAATATTTGTATCCAGCATGTACTTCATAGTTCCTCCCTGTACTCCGGTAAATCCGGTTCTCTACCGTCCTCCATGAAATCTTCGGAAAATAACTCCAAAGCCTGCATAAACGACTCCCATCCTCCATTCTTTGGCATAAGCATCACTACCTGCCCAATTTTATTCACAGCTACCTCGTCTGTATCAAATCTGTATTCTTTTGGCAGCCTCACTGCCTGGCTCCTTCCATTTTCAAACACTTTTGCAGTTAACATGCTACCACCTCCTTTTGATAAGTATATATCACGATATATACTTTTGTCAATCCCAGCCTAACTGATCTCGGCGATTGCTTCGCGGACGGTTGAGACGCCGACCAGCTTCACGCCGGATGTGCCTGCCAGCTTTTCAGCATTGCGCTTTGGCAGGATTACGCGCTTGATGCCAAGCCGCGCGGCTTCCTTTACTATCTTGTCGGCGTTCTGGATTGAGCGGAGTTCGCCGGTAAGTCCGACTTCTCCGAGTGCAAGCGTGTCAGCGGGAATCATCACACCCCTGAAGGATGTGTAGAGTGCCAGCGCCACCGCAAGGTCAGTCGAAGTCCCCTCCGGCTTTAGGCCGCCGACCACGTTCACGTACACGTCCTGATTCATCAGCGACACTCCCG
>JAEEOJ010000143.1 GCA_016284175.1 Lachnospiraceae bacterium
AAGATTATGGCAGCTATCGCTGATCCTTCAAAGCACGTTGTTGTTCAGACAGCTCCCGCTGTAAGAGCAGCACTCGGCGAGCCTTTCGGATTCCCTATGGGAACAGGTGTTGAAGGCAAGATGGCAGCTGCATTAAGAAGAATCGGATTTGAAAGAGTATTCGATACAGACTTCGCAGCAGACGTTACGATCATGGAAGAAGCTACAGAGCTTCTCGGAAGAGTAACAAACGGTGGTGTACTTCCTATGATTACATCATGTTCACCCGGATGGATTAAGTTCTGCGAGCATTACTATCCCGATCAGTTAGCTCATCTTTCATCATGTAAGTCTCCTCAGCAGATGTTCGGTGGAATTCTTAAGACATACTACGCAGAGAAGATGGGATGGGATCCTAAGGATATCGTTTCCGTATCAGTAATGCCTTGTACAGCTAAGAAGTTCGAAATCGGCAGAGACGACATGTCAGCTGCAGGTGTTCCCGATCTTGATTACACAATGACAACAAGAGAACTTGCAAGATTAATCGAGAGATGCGGTATTGACTTTAAGAATCTTCCCGATGAAGCATTTGACGATCCTATGGGTGAGTCAACAGGTGCTGCAGTTATCTTCGGTGCTACCGGTGGTGTTATGGAAGCAGCTCTTCGTACAGCAGTTTGGAAACTCACAGGCGAATCTAACGACAGCCCTCTTGAGTTCAAGGAAGTACGTGGCGTAGAAGGAATTAAGGAAGCTACATACGAAGTTGCAGGTCTTAAGGTTAAGGTTGCTGTTGCTTCAGGTCTTTCAAATGCAAGAATTATCATGGATAAGATCCGTGCAGGCGAAGCAGATTACACATTCGTTGAAATCATGGCTTGTCCCGGCGGTTGCGTAAACGGTGGTGGTCAGCCTCAGGTTCCCGCTTCTGTACGTAACTTCACAGACATCAGAGCTGAGAGAGCTAAAGCTCTTTACAACTATGATGAGAACATGCCCAGAAGAAAATCTCATGAAAACGAATCTGTAAAGAAACTTTATGCTGAATACTTCGGTGAGCCTAACAGCCACAGAGCACATGAAGTTCTCCATACAAAATATGTACAGAGAAAGATTCATGAAATCTAATTAAAAATCGGAATGAGGATTATCTTAAAATAAAGGTTTTTCCTGCATTCTTTGTATGCACTCGAGGTCCCTTTTTGGGGCCCCGGGTGCCGTTTCATTATAATTAAGATATATATTTTTCCCAGAATAATAGCTCGAATTTGATTTTTCATAACGGGGGCGTTACATGAAAAAAAGAATTTTTTGTACAGCGCTTGTGTTGTTAATGACAGCAGCGGTTGCCTGTACAGAAGCTGATTTTCAGAATATAAAAAACGGAAAAGGAGATGCTGTCGTACTTGACGTTGAGAATCTTCCCGCTCCGGACATAAAAAAACCAAATACTGAAATTGAAAATAACACCGAAAACGGTGATAAAGATACAGATTCCGAAAATGCGATTGATTCTTCGGATAATACAGATGTTGTAAATAATACAGATTCAGTAGAAACAACAGATATTATTGAGAAAGAAAAGCCCAGTCTTGATGATTATGTGATTGAAGAAACTGAGGGCGAATATGTACTGATTAAATCCGCAGTGGTTCGAAGCGGACCGTCAACTGATTTTGACAAGCTTGGTCAGCTTCAGGCGGATATTGTTGTTGAAATAACCGGAACTACCGATAACGGATGGTTTCAGTTTGAATATGATTCGGTAGACGGATACATCAATCAGAAGTTCTTCATGGATAAAGAAACCTATGATGAAGAAATTGCTCTGAATGAATCCGGTGAAGAGAATCAAAGCGAAGAGAATAACAAAGAACAAACAGAAAGCACTCTTGCTTCACAGATAGTTGCAATCTGCAACGAATACAGAGTTGCAGAAGGTCTTGAACCGCTTACAGAAGATCCCGAGCTTGATGCTTTGGCACAAATAAGAGCAGAAGAGATAGTGGTTTATTTTGAACACGAAAGACCTGACGGCAGCGACTGTTTTACGGTAATGAAAGATTATAAATGTACGCTTTGCGGCGAGAATATCGCAGCAGGCCAGGGAAATCCCAAAGAGGTCGTTGATGCCTGGATGGATTCCGAAGGTCACAGAGCCAATATTATGAATAAGGATTTCAAGAGGATTGGAATCGGTTATTCCGCAGGCGGAGAATTCGGTGCTTACTGGGCACAGCTTTTTGCCGATTAATGAAATTAAATGTGCTTGCACATATAATGCAATAAAGGAGACACTAATTTAATGAGACAGTTTACTTCAGACGAACTTAGAAACACATGGAAACAGTTTTATGTTGAACGCGGACATGTAGATGTTGGTGCGGTTTCACTCGTATCAGACGGTTCTACAGGCGTTATGTTTAACGTCGCCGGCATGCAGCCTCTTATGCCTTATCTTTTGGGACAGAAACATCCTTTAGGCACCAGACTCTGCAACGTACAGGGCTGCGTTCGTACTAACGATATAGATTCAGTAGGCGATAAGAGCCACGTTACTTTCTTCGAAATGATGGGTAGCTGGAGCTTGGGCGACTATTTTAAGGAAGACAGATGCAAATGGAGTTATGAACTTCTTACAGAAGTCTTCGGTTTTGATGCAGATCATCTTGCAGCTACAGTTTTTGCAGGTGACGAAAATGCACCCAGAGATGAAGAAGGCGCAGGCTACAGAATAGCATCAGGTTTTAAGAAAGAGAATATTTATTATCTCGGTGCTGACGATAACTGGTGGGGTCTTGAATACGGACCCTGCGGACCTGACAGTGAAATGTTCTATATTGCTGATGTTCCCGACTGCGGACCTGACTGCGGACCCGGATGTTCATGCGGAAAGTATACAGAGCTTGGTAACGATGTATTTATGCAGTATGAAAAGCATCAGGACGGATCATTAACACCTTTAAAGCAGAAGAACGTTGATACAGGCTGGGGTCTTGAAAGAATCCTTGCATTCTTAAACGGAACAAAGGATGTTTACAAGACAGACCTTTTCGCACCCGTTATTAGCTTCATCGAAAAAGCATCAAACGTAAAATACGAAAGTGATGAGAAACTTACAAAATCAATGAGAATCCTTGCAGATCACACCAGAACAAGTGTTATGCTTATCGGTGATCCTGCAAAACTTCTTCCTTCAAATGCAGGCGCAGGATACGTTCTTAGACGCCTCATTCGTCGTGCTGTAAGACATGCAAGAGCACTCGGACTTAAGAAAGCAGATATTTTAAAGATTGCAACAATCTTTATTGATGATATTTATCCTAACAGTTTCCCTCTTCTTGTTAAGAACAAGGAATTCATATTAGACGAACTTGGAAAAGAAATCGAGCGTTTCGAGAATACTCTTGAAAACGGTATGAAGGAATTCAAAAAGATTCTTGATACAAAGAATTCAAAGGGAGAAAAGGAAATCGACGGTAAGTCTGCATTCTATCTCTACGATACATTCGGCTTCCCTATCGAGCTTACTGTTGAGCTTGCTGAAGAAGAAGGTCTTAAGGTTGACGAAGAAGGCTTCAAGGCAGCAATGGAAGAGCAGAAGCAGACTGCCAGAGACAATCAGAACTTCTCAGCTAAGTTAAATGTTTCGGCAGGAGTATTTGATTCTCTTGATGAAAGCATAAAGACAGAATTTGTCGGATACGATGTGCTTGAGTGCGGCGCTAAGGCTGTTGCAATGGCAAACGAAGAAGGCATAAGCGATAAATTAAACGAAAAAGAAAACGGAACAATTGTTACCGATGTTACAAGTATGTACGGCACCATGGGCGGCCAGGTAGGCGATAAGGGTGTTATTTCATCCAAAGACGGAGAATTTGTTGTTACAGAAGCAATCCACCTTCCTAACGGACGTATAGGACATACAGGTTACGTTTCACGCGGCTTTATAAATGCAGGTGACGAAGTATATGTTAAGGTTGATTACGAAAACAGAATGAATACCTGTAAGAATCACTCTGCTACACATCTTCTTCAGAAAGCATTAAAGACTGTTCTCGGTGATCATGTAGAGCAGAAGGGTTCACTTGTTACACCTGACAGACTCCGTTTTGACTTTTCACATTCACAGGCTATAAGCGCTGAAGACCTTGCCAAGGTTGAAGCAATCGTAAATAAAGAAATCGCTGCATCACTTGATGTAAATACCGATGAAATGAGCATTGAAGATGCTAACAAGACCGGTGCAATGGCTCTCTTCGGAGAAAAGTACGGCGCTACAGTCAGAGTAGTCAGCATGGGCAAGGGCGATTCGGGAAATGACGAAGCAGATTTCAAAGAAGCATTTTCCGTAGAACTCTGCGGTGGTACTCATGTAAGCAATACAGCAGAGATTCAGCAGATTAAGATTCTTAGCGAATCGGGCGTTGCAGCAGGCGTAAGAAGAATTGAAGCTCTTACAGGCGAAGGCGTAATTGCATACTACAAAGAAATGGAAAGCATTTTACTTGAAGCAGCAAAAGCATTAAAAGCTACTCCTAATGATGTAGTTGCAAAGATTACAAGCCTCCAGGCTAACTTAAAGAGTGCAAATTCAGAGATTGAATCACTTAAGTCTAAAGCAGCTAAGGATGCTCTCGGAGATCTTACAAACCAGGTTGAAGAAGTTAAAGGCGTTAAGGTACTTGCTGCAAGAGTAGATAATGTTGATATGAACGCTTTAAGAGACCTTGGCGATTCACTTAAGGATAAGATTAAAGAAGGAGTTGTTGCTCTTCTTAGCGCAGCAGACGGAAAAGTAAACATTGTGGTAATGGCTACTGATTCTGCAGTTAGAGCAGGTGCTCACGCAGGTAATCTTATAAAGGCAATTGCTCCTATCGTAGGAGGCGGCGGTGGCGGACGTCCCAACATGGCTCAGGCCGGTGGTAAGAATCCCGCAGGCATTGATGATGCAATCAAAGCTGTTAAAACAGAACTTGAAAAGATGCTCTAATATATTGAATTCCGGCGGTAAAACGTCGGAATTCTTGTTATGAAAGGTTAACTTATGAAAAAGATTATACTGGCATCAAAATCACCCAGAAGAAAAGAACTGCTTGAAACTGCAGGCTTTGAGACTGTTATTATTCCTTCCGAAGCAGATGAGGATATAGATGAAAAAGATCCTGTAGAGCTCGTAAAAAAATTATCTCTCATAAAAGCAACATCAGTATTCGAGAGTGAAAAGAGTAAGGGAAGAATTAATGCTGATGATATTGTTTTAGGAGCGGATACGGTTGTTTATGCAGGCGGAAGTATCTTGGGAAAACCTTCAGACAAAGATGATGCAAGAAATATGATTAAAATGCTCTCGGGAAATGTTCATTCTGTATTTACCGGATTTACCGTATGTATGGGAGACGGAAGAATTATTACAGACTATTCGGAAACAAAGGTATATGTTTATCCGATGACAGATGAAGAAGTGGAAGAGTATATTAATACAGACGAACCCTATGATAAAGCCGGAGCATATGGTATCCAGGGATTGTTTGGAAAGTTTGTAGAGAGGATAGACGGCGATTATCAGAATGTGGTAGGACTTCCGGTTTCGAAGATAGTGCATTCCTTGAAATAATGTTATGTAACCCAAAACCATCGTAAAAGATTTGAAAAAAAGAACGATACATAACAATTATGTAAACTAAAACAAATAGAATATCGATAAAAATAAGGATAGATAATTGCAGTTACAAATTTATGTAAACTTCTTATCTATCCTTTATTATTGCGAAATATAAATACATTATGTTAACTTATACAGGCGACAGATTTACATAATCCAAATGATTATGTAAACTATTATCCGAAATTAATTTACATAATACAATCAATTATGTCAACTAAATATACATTTATGTAAACTTAGATTACGAGAACAATTCCAGGAAATCAGCCAATCCGTCACTATTATTGTCACGGAAAGTTATGTAATCCGAAACTGCCTTAAGCTTGGGATTTCCGTTCATCATACATACGCTGTTAGCTGCGGCCTGCAGAAGAGTAATATCGTTTTCTTCATCGGCGAAAGCGTAGGAGTGTGATTCTTTTATGCCGGATGTTTTCATAATGTACTTCAATGCATTGCCTTTTCCTGATTCTCTGGGAATAACTTCAAGGAATTTATCACAGGAGAAGATGCAGAATACTTTGTTGCCGAGTTCTTTTTCGATTACAGTCTGAACCTTCTTAAGTTTTTCAGGCTTGTCGAAATTCATTATTAAAAACTTGTAAGGTGTGGGTTCTTCCTTGATTACGTTTCTTACCTGTCTGTAGGGAAGTGAAACGTATTTGGAATAATACTCAAGTTCTTTTGTTTTCTTTTCACTTAGTATTTCATAATCGGAATATGTATGGAAATGACAGCCGT
>JAEEOJ010000144.1 GCA_016284175.1 Lachnospiraceae bacterium
AGAATTTTGCAAATTACTTCCGTTTGATTATCAGGCAGTTGACCGCGAAGGACTTCTAAAGCAACTTGGAATCACTATGAAGCTTACGGAATCGGTTCTTGAAGATGAAGGAATGCATGTTTTTGAATGGTGGGGCGGAGAATATCGTCCGTTAGAAGAATTGATAGCGGAGATGGACGAAGTGAAAAAGAACAACAGGGAATAGTTTGATAAATTTCAGTTTTGCTTAACAGACAATCAATATTTGTGAGGATAAAATGATTTTTCTTATTCGACATGGAGAAGATGATAATACCCGTTTGGGTGGATGGAGCGATGCTGGTCTTTCAACATTAGGTATTGAACAGGCCAAACGTGCAAGCGAGAGAATTGCAAATGGGAATTTTAATATCAGGCATATATTTTCCAGTGATTTACTTCGTGCGAAAGAAACCTCGGATATTATATCCAAGCGACTTGGAATAGGTGTTACTTTTCTTAAAGAATTCAGAGAGACTAACAATGGAGATTTGGCAGGGATTTCAAAAGAAAGATTTCAAACTGATTATCCTGGATTGTATTACAGTTCATTGGAATGGGAACAACGATATCCGAATGGTGAAAGCCCCAAGCAGTTCTATAACAGAATTAGAGAATCTTGGGATGTCTTTAAGAATAAGGCCGATTCTTTGGACGAAAACGTTCTTTTAGTAACTCACGCTGGAGTAATTGATATTATTCTCTGTATAGAAAACGGTATTCCTTACACTAATAGATATGTGACTCATAAAATAGCTTATGCAGAAATGGTATCTGTATAGACAAATCGGGATTTACTATGGAAAATATTAAAGCAATATCTGATTTCATCTTTGTATCAGATGAACTGAGCAAGTCGGACGTTATCATAATACCTGGGAGTAGCAGGAAAGAATTAGCAGAAAGAGCAAGCGAACTTATAAAAAAAGGGTTTGCCCCATATGTGATTGTTTCCGGTGCAGAGAATAAAAAACTTGAAGTTACGGAAGCTGAATATCTAGCAAATATGATGATTGAAATGGGTTGTGATCCTAGTCATATTATAAAAGAATGCGATGCAACAAATACATATGAAAATGCAACCTTATCGCTTTCGAAATGCGACGAATATGGGATTAATCCACGAAAGATTATTATTGTTTGTAAAAACTATCATAGCCGTCGAGTACAATTGACTTTTCAAAAAATATTCAAGGATTCAGAGATTATTATTTCACCAGTATGTGATAGCACAGGTATTACTATTGAAAACTGGTATCAATCTGAAGAAAAGAGAAGAATTGTATTCGGTGAAGTAGAAAAAATAGGAAAATATATTGGACAATTTTAGCATAGAAAATTTTGGTTTTTCTAAACAGATTAACTTTCAGATAATCGCACAAAGGAGCTTCTGCCCAAGTAGGACAGAAGCTCATATTTTTATTCGGGAAGTTATAATCTGTCAGCAGATATCTTCTTTAAGTACGTCAACAATTGTTTCGCCCTGCATTTTTCCTGCCGATAAAAGCATGCTGATTCCGACGATTGCAAATACCCCGAGCGATACGAGAATGTATGTTAATACATTAATCTCGAATGCCGAATTAGGAGTCGGAACGTTTTTGTAGATAAAGAAACTTATTAACGCCGAAATCGGAAGACCGAATAAAAGTGCTCTTAATCCGTAGAGGAAAGTCTCGAGGAAAAGCATTTTCTTAAAGCAGAATTTTGTCATTCCGACCGATTTAAACATCGCAAATTCTTTACGTCTTAAATGAACTCCCGTCGTGATCGTGTTTACGATATTTGCAATTACAATAAGTGAAATCAGAGCTATAAATCCGTACATTACGGTCTTTATAAGTGTCATCAGGGTCTTCATTATAATAAGCTGGTCTTCGACATCGGAAGAATACGAATTGGTATAACCGTCGTAAAGTAGAATTTCCGATATTTTTGCGTGAATCTCTTCATGGTTTTTACACTTAATTCCGTATGTGCAGGTTAATTCTTTTTCATCCACGCATTTAACGTATTCACGATCCATTATCGAGGAAGGAACATAAACCGAGATGCTTCCTTTGGGGGACAATCTGTATTCTTCGATATTTTTATCCCATTTTACAAAATCCGTGATAATAATTGCGGGCGGATTGCCTTCGGCCTTATCATAAAAGAGTTTCTGGCCGAGGATTTTGTCGTTAAAGACATCTTTTCTTGAGGGCTTATGTGCATAATTGTTTAACAAAACTCCGCGAAGTTCGTCTCCGAAATATTTTGTATAGTCGATGCCGTTTTTCTCGCAGATTTTTATAAAGTCTTCATCCTCGACAGGGATAACCCAGATATTGTGTGTCTTGTCAAAAAGATATTCGTAATCCTTTGTAAGATATTCCGGATTTCTGATAGAGGTATTCGGTATCTCACGATTGTTTCCGTTTTCATCCTTCGGATTAAAATCATATGAAATCATTTCCGTGACAAAAACTTTTTCCACACCGTCGAGTTTTAAAATATCCTCTTTTAATCTGTCACGTTCGCTTAAAGATGCGGATGCGAAAACCTGGAAAGGTATTTCAATCTCATAGCTGTTTTCTTTGTTAAACAGATCCACCAGATACATAACGGATATCAGTAAAATAACCGAAACAGCCATTGAAACCGTTATTACGAAGCCTTTGGCACCGTTTCTTTTTATATTCTTTGAAGCAAGTTCGCCCTCGTATCCGAAGATCAGTTTTACAAAAGGAAGGACTTTTAATTTCCACGCACTGATTCTGATGGTATTGCTCTGCCTGATTGCTTCGATTGCTGTGATGTGGCTTGCCTTCATAGCCGGAATAAAGGACGAAATAAATATGGTCAGCACGGAAAATAAAATTATGGCAAGTACGATGACTGGATGTGTCCTTACAGGTATATGGCCCATTTTCGACATGTTAAGTCCGTAAAGCATATTGGAATTAAGGATGAGAGATCCAGTAAAACGAAGCGTAGCTATACAGCCGAGAATTCCGACCAGGTAGCCGAGAGGAATACCTACGATTCCAAGAAGGAAACCTTCATAATATACGCTTGCTTTCTTCTGTCTTCTGGTAGCACCGACACTGGAGAGCATTCCGAGATACTTCATTCTCTCTGTCA
>JAEEOJ010000010.1 GCA_016284175.1 Lachnospiraceae bacterium
TCGACCTTGGGAACGTAGATTACATCATTGGCAACTGATACAATCTGATTATTTCCTTTGTAGGTAAGTGCCAGCACGTCTGCGCCACGTGCCTTTACTTCAACGATATTGCTTAATGTTTTTTCCATTATCTTTTCGTTGTAACAAAGGGCAACTACAGGTCTGTGTTCCTCTATAAGTGCTATTGTTCCGTGCTTAAGTTCGCCTGCCGCATAGGACTCGGCGTGAATGTAAGAAATCTCTTTCATCTTAAGCGCACCCTCGAGGGCTATTGCATAGTCGGTATTTCTTCCGATGAAGAACATTGATTTGTTGTCGTAATATTTTATGGCAAGCTTGTGAATTTTGGAGTTGGTATCAATGGTTTCCTGTATCTTCTTCGGAAGTGCTTTAAGTGCTGTGAGGAGACGGTTGAATTCCTCATCGCTTATGCTGCCTATTTTCTTAGCTGTATAAAGAGAGAAGAGATATAAAACAGCGAGCTGTGTGGTGTATCCCTTCGTGGTTGCAACCGCAATCTCGGGACCTGCCCATGTATAAAGTGCATGGTCTGCAAGCTTTGCAATTGTACTTCCAACCACATTTACTATTGCGATTGTTTTTGCACCGCGGTTTTTGCATTCCTTCATCGCTGCAATCGTATCGGCTGTTTCACCGGACTGCGAAAGCACGATTAAAAGTGTGTGCTCATCGATTAAGGGATCCGCATATCTTAGTTCACTTGCAAGTTCCGTGATAACGGGAACCCTGCAGAGTTTTTCAATCGTGTATTTTGCGGCACAGCCTGCGTAATATGCAGAACCGCATGCGGTAATAACAATCTTGTTTACGCTTTCAAGATATTCTTTTGAAAGATCTGTTTCATCGAGTACGATTTCGCCTTCTTTGATTCTCGGTGCAATTGTTGCCTTAAAAGCACGGGGCTGTTCCATGATTTCTTTTAACATGAAATGCTCATATCCGCCTTTTTCGGCTGCCTGAATATCCCATACGATTCTTGAGATTTTTTTGCTTACAGGCTGGAGTGCAACATCGAAAACTTTTATCTCTTCAGGAGAGATTTCTGCGAATTCTCCGTCCTCAAGATAGATGGCGTTTCTGGTGTATGAAACTAAAGCGGTAACATCCGATGCGAAGAAGTTTTCACCAACGCCCACTCCTAAAATAAGGGGAGAAGCTTCTCTTGCTACATAGAGCTTGTCGGGATCGTCCGCACAGATAACGCCTAATGCGTATGAACCCTGAAGTCTTGCGCTGGTTTTGATAACTGCTTTTTTGATGTCCCCTTTATAGTACATCTCAAGTAAGTGAACGATTACTTCGGTATCTGTTTCGCTTTCGAAATGATAACCTTTTGCGGTAAGCTCATCGTGAAGCGACATATAGTTTTCGATGATACCGTTGTGAACGATGGCGAATCTTCCGTCGTTACTCATATGAGGATGAGCATTGGTATCACTGGGTGCACCGTGTGTTGCCCATCTGGTATGACCGATACCGGTAGTACCGGGATAATCCTTACCGTCGTTTGTTTTTTCACAAAGGTTTGCGATTCGTCCCGTTACCTTGGCGATGGAAATTGTTCCGTCATTTATCAAAGCGATTCCTGCCGAATCATATCCTCTGTATTCAAGTTTTTTAAGTCCTTCAAGGAGTATGGGTGAAGCACCCTGAACTCCTGTATATCCAACTATTCCACACATAATTTTTCTCCGTTAATCCTTACTCCCACTCAACCGTTGCAGGCGGCTTGGAAGTGATGTCGTAAACGACTCTGGATACTCCCTTGACTTCGTTGGTAATCCTGTTGCTTGCCTTTGCAAGTACTTCATAAGGAAGTCTGGTCCAGTCAGCCGTCATAAAGTCATCGGTAGTTACGGCACGAAGAGCAATTGTTACGCCGTATGTTCTGGCATCACCCATAACACCTACGGAATGAACATCGGTTAATACTGCAAAGTACTGGTTGGTATCTTTTTCAAGATTTGCGTTTGCAATTTCTTCTCTGAAAATTGCATCCGCATCCTGAAGCATTGCGACCTTATCTTTAGTGATATCGCCGATGATTCTAACTGCAAGTCCGGGACCCGGGAAAGGCTGTCTCCAGACGAGTTCTTTGGGTATGCCAAGCTTTGCGCCGACTTCTCTGACTTCATCTTTAAAGAGGTCTCTCAAAGGTTCGGCAATTGATTCAAATGATATGATATCGGGAAGTCCGCCTACATTGTGATGGCTCTTAATTACAGCCGAATCACCTTTGCCGCTTTCGATAACGTCGGGATAAATCGTACCCTGTGCGAGTACATTTATTTTGCCGAGTTTCTTTGCTTCATCTTCAAATACACGGATAAATTCTTCGCCGATTATTTTTCTTTTTGTTTCGGGATCCGAAACGCCTGCGAGTCTTGATAAAAATCTCTCCTGAGCGTTTACTCTTATTAAGTTAAGTCCGAACTTGCCTTTGAAAGTCTGTTCAACAAAATCTGCTTCATTCTTTCTAAGTAATCCGTGATCCACGAATACGCATGTTAAGTTGCTTCCGATTGCATTGTGTAAAAGGAGAGCAACAACCGATGAATCAACACCGCCGGAAAGAGCAAGCAATACTTTCTTGTCTTTTAATTCCACACGGTATTTTTCTATGCAGCTCTTTGCGAAGCTTTCCATCTGCCAGTCTGCAGAACAGTTACATACATGGAAAAGGAAATTGTATAAAACCTGTTTGCCGTATTCTGTATGGGTAACTTCAGGATGGAACTGTACTCCGTAAAGTTTTCTTGTTTCATCGCACATTGCGGCGTTGGGGCATTTGTCGGTATAACCGATTCTTTTAAACCCTTCGGGAAGCTCACTTACGAAATCCGTATGGCTCATCCAGCAGATGCTCATTTCGGGAATATCCTTAAAAAGAATATTCTCTTCGAATGTCACCATTGTTTTGCCGTATTCGCTCGAATTTTCTGCGCTTTCGACTTTTCCGCCTGCCATGTAAGCCATGAGCTGGTCGCCGTAGCAGATTCCTAAAATAGGAATGCCTGCGTCTAAAAGTGCAGGATCGTAATGCGGTGATTTTTCATCGTATACGCTGTTCGGGCCGCCGGTAAAAATAATTCCGCTGTAGCCTGCATTTTTAATTTCTTCAACGGAGATTTTGTTGTAAGGTTTAATCTCCGAATATACATGATGTTCTCTGACACGGCGTGCGATAAGCTGATTGTACTGTCCGCCGAAATCGAGGACTAAAATCTTATCGTTCATTTTTACCTCACAATGATGCTTTCACGCTCAGCACCTACAGAAACATATTTGATGGGACATTCAATTTCTTTCTCGATGAAGAGAACGTATTCTTTTGCTTCCTCAGGAAGATCTTCCCACTTTCTAACACCGGAAATATCACATTTCCAGCACTTGAATGT
>JAEEOJ010000011.1 GCA_016284175.1 Lachnospiraceae bacterium
TGGAAAAAACATTAAGCAATATCGTTGAAGTAAAGGCACGTGGCGCAGACGTGCTGGCACTTACCTACAAAGGAAATAATCAGATTGTATCAGTTGCCAATGATGTAATCTACGTTCCCAAGGTCGACACGCTTTTCTCGGCCGCAGTGGAAATTATACCGCTTCAGATGCTTGCATATTATGTTGCGAAGTTAAATGAGTGCGATATCGACAAACCAAAAAATCTTGCCAAATCAGTTACCGTTGAATAAGGCAAAACGAGAACTTGAATAAATACTAAACATTAATGTGAGGAGGTTTCGAATGACAAAGTATATTTTTGTAACCGGAGGCGTTGTATCGGGTCTTGGAAAAGGAATTACAGCAGCATCACTCGGCAGACTTTTAAAATCACGCGGACTTAAAGTAGCCGCTCAGAAACTCGACCCCTACATTAATGTAGACCCCGGCACAATGAGCCCTTATCAGCACGGCGAAGTTTACGTTACCGAAGACGGCGCCGAAACCGATCTGGACCTCGGTCATTACGAGCGTTTCATTGATGAAGACTTAAATAAATATTCGAACCTTACCACAGGAAAGGTTTACTGGAATGTACTTAACAAAGAAAGACGCGGAGAATATCTCGGCTCTACTGTACAGGTAATTCCTCATATCACAAACGAGATAAAGGAATTCGTTTACCGTGTCGGCAAAAAGACAAATGCCGATGTTGTAATCACTGAAATCGGCGGTACCATCGGTGATATCGAATCACAGCCTTTCATCGAAGCCGTACGTCAGATTTCACTTGAAGTAGGCAGAGAAAACTCGCTCTTTATCCACGTAACCTTAGTACCTTTCTTACACGGCTCGGACGAGCATAAAAGTAAACCTACTCAGCACTCCGTAAAAGAGCTGCAGGGAATGGGCGTAAACCCCAACATCATTGTTTTACGATGTGACGAGCCGCTTGAAGAATCGATCTTTAAAAAGATTTCACTCTTCTGCAACGTAAAGCCCGACTGCGTAATTGAAAACATTACCCTTCCGATACTTTACGAAGCACCTCTGATGCTTGAAAAATCCAACTTCTCTTCGGTAGTCTGCAGAGAACTCGGAATCGAGGCAAAAGAAGCAGATCTCGACGAATGGAAAAAGATGGTTGAAAGCATTGAAGCAAGAACCGAATGCATCAACATCGGTCTCGTAGGAAAATATGTAGGCCTTCACGATGCTTACCTTTCCGTAGCCGAAGCTTTAAGACATGCAGGATATTTCCACAATACACATATAAACATCGAATGGATTGATTCGGAAGAACTCGAAAAAGGCGATATCGATGCAAAACTTTCACATCTTGACGGAATCATCGTTCCCGGCGGTTTCGGCCAGAGAGGTATCGAAGGAATGATTCTTGCAGCTAAATATGCAAGAGAACATCATCTTCCTTATTTCGGAATCTGTCTCGGTATGCAGATTGCAGTTATCGAATACGCAAGAAACGTTGCATGTATTGCAAATGCAAACTCAGGCGAATTCGATGAGCAGTGTCCCGACAAGGTTATCGATTTTATGCCCGGTCAGAGTGACGATATCGACAAGGGCGGCACATTAAGACTCGGTGCTTACCCCTGCGTAATATCCGAAGGCACAAAGATGGAAGAATGCTACGGTGCCAAGGAAATCAGCGAGCGTCACAGACACCGCTATGAATATAACAACGACTACCGTGAAGTACTTTCAAATGCAGGACTTACAATCGGCGGTATGTCACCCGACGGAAACCTTGTTGAAACAGTTGAAATCACTGACGAAGATTTCTATCTCGGCGTACAGTTCCATCCTGAATTTAAGAGCCGTCCCAACAGACCTCATCCTTTGTTCAAGGGATTTATCGGCGCGGCACTTAAACACTATAAAGAAAATCAGATGAATTTTTAATCGGAGTTAATCATGAGCATACATGAGGAATGCGGGGTTTTCGGAATCTACTCTCCCAAACCCTGCAATCTTGCCACACTTTCATATTACGGTTTGTTTGCACTTCAGCACAGAGGTCAGGAAAGCTGCGGTATCGTTGTAAACGATGACGGCGTTTTCACATCCCACAAGGATATGGGCCTTGTAAGCGAAGTTTTCAGCGAAGACGTACTCAATTCTTTTCCTGATGCCACAATGGCCGTAGCACACACAAGATACGGTACAACCGGTGGTACAAACCGAAGCAACTGCCAGCCCATCGAGGTTAATCACCAGAAAGGCCGCATGGCACTTGCACATAACGGCAACCTTTCTAATGCAGCAACACTTAGAAACACACTTGAACTTTCAGGTGCGATTTTCCATACAACAAGCGATACCGAAATCATCGCTTATATCATCACAAGAGAAAGACTTCTCACAGGGTCAATCGAAGACGCACTATCTCAGGCTATGTATTCCTTAGACGGTGCGTATTCGCTCGTTTTGATGTCTCCCCAGAAACTCATCTGCGCAAGAGACCCTCACGGCTTCAGACCTTTATGTTACGGTAAAACTCCTGACGGACTTTATGTAATAGCTTCCGAAAGCTGCGCATTAAAAGCAGTCGGTGCAGAATTTGTAAGAGACGTCGAACCCGGAGAAATCATTATTTTCTCAAAGAACGGCATCGTTTCAAAGAAAGAACACTGCGAAAGAAAACCCAGAAAACTCTGTATATTCGAATACATTTATTTTGCACGTCACGATTCGGTTATCGACGGCGTATCCGTTCATACCGCTAGACTTAATGCAGGCGCGGTACTTGCAAAAGCACATCCCGCAGATGCGGATCTTGTAATCGGCGTTCCCGATTCGGGCCTTGATGCTGCACTCGGATACAGCAGAGAATCAGGCATTCCTTACGAAATCGGACTTATCAAGAATAACTACATCGGAAGAACATTTATTGCTCCCGGCAAGCGTCTTGATAAAGTTAAAATCAAACTTTCCGCCATCGAAGACGTGGTTCGCGGAAAGCGCATAGTTTTAATAGACGACTCAATCGTCCGCGGAACGACAAGCGGTCGTATAGTAAACATGCTAAAAGAAGCAGGTGCCAAAGAAGTACACATGAGAATATCTTCTCCTCCTTTCCTTCATCCCTGCTATTACGGCACAGATATCGATTCCGAAGAAAACTTAATTGCATGCCATCACAGTGTGGATGAAATTGCAAAGATTATCGGGGCCGATTCGCTCGGTTTCTTACCTGTAGAAGAACTCGGAGCACTCTGCGGAAACGCTGAATACTGCAGTGCATGCTTTAGCGGAGAATATCCGACTACGATTCCTACAGACACAAGAAAAGACAGATTTGAGAAAAGAATTTCTGAAATATAATTAATACTTTTATGAGGAATAAAAAAATGTTAACCTCGAAAGATTACAACAGAAAAATAATACTTGAAGACGGCGTTGAATACTACGGCTACGCTTTCGGTGATACCGAAGATAAGCTTTGCGAAATAGTATTCAATACTTCCATGGTCGGTTATCAGGAAATCATCTCCGATCCTTCGTACACCTACCAGGCTGTAGTTATGACCTACCCTTTAATCGGCAACTACGGAATGGCTTCAGAGGACTACGAAACAGTGATTCCCACCATCGGCGGACTTATCGTCAGAGAGATAAACGACGAGCCTTCAAACTTCAGAAGCGAAAGAAGCGTGGACGAAGTTTTAAAGGCATTTAAAATCCCCGGTATCTACGGCGTTGATACAAGAAAAATCACACGTTCGATAAGAGACCTCGGAAGCAGAAAAGTACTCATTACAAACATGGGCACTTCTCTTGAAGAAGGTCTTCAAATCATTAAAAATAATGAAATCCCGAAGGATGCGGTTTCCAAAGTAAGCTGTAAGGAAATCATCTCCTATCCGGGAAATAATTCCATGTCTTCACATCCTAAAAAGAACCTAAACGTCGTTGCAATCGACTGCGGTATGAAGCAGAACATCGTGCGTTCACTCACAGGCAGAGGATGCAACGTAATAAAGGTTCCCTGGAACACTACAGCGGAAGACATTATCAGACTTAATCCCGACGGCGTGTTTATTTCAAACGGCCCCGGAGATCCCACGGATGTTGTTGAAACCATTGAGACGATTAAGAAGCTCATCGGCAAATATCCTATATTCGGCATCTGCCTCGGCCATCAGATAATCTCTCTTGCAAGTGGCGCGAAAACATACAAATTAAAATTCGGTCACCGTGGCGGAAACCATCCTGTAAGAAACCTTAAAACAGGCAAAATTGAAATTACTTCACAGAACCATTCTTATGCAGTTGATAACGACAGCATAAAAGATACGGGTCTTGAAATCACACATATAAATTTACTTGATAACACAATTGAAGGTGTGTCCAATAAATCGGACAGATTGTTTTCGGTTCAGTACCATCCCGAAAGCGCTCCCGGTCCGCAGGACAGCTCATATTTGTTTGATGAATTTATTGATTTAATGCACGAATCACATTAATTAGAGGATAATAAAATGTCCAAGAGAACTGATATTAAAAAAGTACTTGTCATAGGTTCCGGCCCGATTGTAATCGGTCAGGCAGCGGAATTTGACTACGCGGGAACCCAGGCCTGCCTTGCATTAAAGGAAGAAGGCTATGAGGTTGTTCTTTGCAACTCAAACCCTGCGACAATCATGACCGATACCGCCATTGCGGATAAGGTTTACATGGAGCCGTTAACCCTTGAGTACATTGCCAAAATAATCAGATACGAACGTCCCGATGCAATACTTCCGGGTATCGGCGGACAGACAGGTTTAAACCTTGCAATGCAGCTTGAGAAAAAAGGCATTTTACATGAATGCCGCTGCGAGCTTTTGGGAACAAAAAGCAAGAGTATCGAGCGCGCCGAAGACAGAGAATTATTCAAGGAACTCTGCGAAGAATTAGGCGAGCCCGTACTTCCTTCAGATATAGCTTCCACCATAGAAGAAGGCCTTAAAGTAATCGAAAAAATCGGCTATCCCGTAGTTCTTCGTCCTGCATTTACACTCGGCGGAACAGGCGGCGGTTTTGCGGAGAATGAAGAAGAATACCTTCCTCTCATGAAAAACGCTCTTGAACTTTCGCCCGTAAAACAGGTACTGATCGAAAAGAGCATCAAAGGCTTTAAGGAAATCGAATACGAAGTAATGCGTGACTCAAACGACACAGCCATTACAATCTGTAACATGGAAAACCTCGACCCCGTCGGCATTCACACCGGTGACTCGATTGTTGTATGTCCTTCGCAGACTTTGACCAACAAAGAATATCACATGCTTCGTGACAGCGCTTTAAAGATTATCAGAGCGCTTGAAATCGAAGGTGGTTGCAACGTACAGTTTGCACTTGACCCGAATTCGTTCCAGTACTACTTAATCGAGGTTAACCCCAGAGTTTCACGTTCTTCCGCTCTCGCATCCAAAGCCAGCGGTTATCCTATCGCCAGAGTATCTGCAAAAATCGGTATAGGCATGACACTCGATGAAATTCAGATAGCAAACACACCCGCATCTTTCGAACCGACACTCGACTATGTCGTAACAAAGATGCCTCGTTTCCCATTTGATAAATTTACCGATGCAAACAATTCGCTCTCCACTCAGATGAAGGCTACCGGCGAAGTCATGAGCATCGGAAGAACCTTTGAAGAAAGCCTCTTAAAAGCAGTTCGTTCGCTTGAAATCGGTCACTTCCATCTTCACTCGCCTAAGTTTGATTTTACGAGCGATGAGGAACTTTATTCATACATCAAAATCGGTACAGATGACAGAATTTATGCCATCGCAGAACTTTTAAGAAGAAACTCGGATGTTGATAAAATCAATGAAATCACAGCTATCGATCTTTTCTTCTTAAGAAAGATAAAGCTTATCATGGATGCCGAGAAAGAACTTGCCAAAAATATCGGCGATATCGACATTTTAAGAAGCGCCAAGAAGATGGGCTTTTCGGATAAGGAAATCGGAATTCTCTGGAATAAATCCGAAAAAGAAATCTTTGATTTAAGACATGCGAATAAGATTGTTCCCGTGTACAAAATGATTGACACCTGCGCATCAGAATTTGACAGTTACATACCGTATTTCTACTCAACATACGAAGAAGAAAACGAGTCCGTTATATCGGACAGAAAGAAAGTCATAGTTCTTGGTTCAGGACCCATCAGAATCGGTCAGGGCGTTGAATTCGACTACTCTACAGTTCATGCTGTAATGACCATAAAATCAGCAGGATACGAAGCTATAATCATTAACAACAATCCCGAAACCGTATCCACAGATTACACATGTTCTGACAAACTTTATTTCGAGCCTTTATGCATCGAAGATGTAATGAACATCATCGAGCTTGAAAAGCCCGAAGGCGTTATCGCAACACTCGGCGGACAGACCGCAATCAACCTTGCGGATCCTCTCGCAGAACGCGGTGTAAACATAATCGGTACAGGCTGTGAGGCAATAGATAAGGCTGAAGACAGAGATTTATTCGAGCATCTTTTAAAAGAACTCGGTATACCCCAGCCTAAGGGATGTGCGGTAACAAGCATCGAGGCCGGTATTAAGGCAGCTTCTGAAATCGGTTATCCTGTACTTGTAAGACCTTCGTTCGTGCTTGGCGGACGTGCAATGCAGATTGTCGCTAAGGAAGAAGAGCTTATAAGATACTTAAAAACAGCCGTTGAAATCGACGAAGACAAGCCTGTTCTCGTAGACAGATATATCCGCGGAAAAGAAGTCGAAGTCGATGCTGTTTGTGACGGTACGGACGTATTCGTTCCCGGCATCATGGAACTCGTTGAGAGAACCGGTGTACATTCGGGTGACTCAATCAGCGTATATCCTTCGTACAGCCTGTCGGATAAGGTTAAAAATACAATTCTTGATTATGCTAAAAGACTCGGTCTCGGAATCGGAATCATCGGACTTTACAACATACAGTTCATCGTTGATCCTAACGAGGAAGTTTATATCATCGAGGTTAACCCTCGTTCCTCAAGAACGGTTCCTTTCCTTTCGAAAGCTACAGGTTACTGCCTCGCAGATATCGCAACTTTCGTTAGCCTCGGCAAGTCCCTAAAAGAACAGGGAATCACAGAGATTTATCCTAAGGAAAAATCACGTTACTACGTAAAGGTTCCCGCATTCTCATTCTCGAAGCTGCGCGGTATGGATTCGTATCTTTCACCCGAGATGAAGTCAACGGGTGAGGCAATCGGATATGATAAAAAGCTTCACCGTGCAATGTACAAAGCTATGATTGCATCGGGACTTAAACTTAAGAACTACGGAACCGTTTTGGTCAGCGTTGCGGATGAAGACAAGGAAGAAACTCTTCCGCTGGTTGAAAGATTTTACAACATGGGCTTTAACATCGAAGCCACCACTGTTACCGGGGAGTTTTTAAGAGATCACGGTGTAAAGACAAGAATACTTCACAAGCCCTCAGAAGGCAGCAACGAAATACTTGATGCTATTAACTCGGACTATGTGAGCTACATCATAAACACTCGTGCCGTATTATCGGGCAACCACTACGGCGACGGTGTTGCAATAAGACTTAAGGCAACTCAGAACAACATTACAATGCTCACCTCCCTCGATACCGTAAGAATGCTTCTTGACGTATTAGAAGAAGTAACAATGGGCATCTCAACAATAGATGCGGAATAAGTGATTTAGGGGAAATACTTAAAGGAGGAATGGAAAATGCACTTTACAAAAATGCACGGTCTCGGAAACGACTACTTATACGTATTCGGCAAAGTTCCGGAAAACATAGAAGATTTATCGATTAAAATGTCTGACAGACATTTCGGCGCAGGATCTGACGGAATGATTTATATCTCTCCTTCGGATAAGGCTGATTTTCAGATGCGTATTTTTAACGCAGACGGAAGCGAAGCAAAGATGTGCGGAAACGGTATCAGATGTGTCGGAAAGTATGTGTACGATAAAGGGTACACCGATAAAACTGAACTTAAAATCGACACTATGTCGGGCATCAAATATCTGTCTCTTGAAACAATGGCAGGAAGCGTTGTGAGTGTTTCCGTAGATATGGGAAAAGGTGAAGATAAAGGCGATTTGTCTTTAAATATTCCCAACACCGTAAATAACTATTCAAACATTGCCATGAATTTGCAGAAGACCGAATTGCCTTTCGGTTCAAAGAGTTTTGATCTGGATACCGAATCATTAAACGTTATCTGCAAGAGTGTTTCAACAGGCAACCCTCATGCGATTATATTCGTAAAAGACGCAGAAAACGCACCCTTAACAACACTCGGTCCCGTAATTGAACATCACGAAGCATTTCCCGACGGCGTAAATGTTGAATTCGTTGAAGTACTTTCAAGAAACGAACTTCGTATGCGTGTATGGGAAAGAGGCAGTGGTGTTACCATGGCATGCGGTACCGGTGCATGTGCGTCAGCTTTTGCCGCAGTCAAAAATAAATACTGCGATTATGATACTCCAATCCACATCATCCTTGACGGAGGAGTGCTCACAATCAGCATCTCCTCCGACGAGGAAATTACAATGCAGGGACCTGCAACATTTGTTTACGAAGGCGATATAAAATTATATTCAAATCAATAAAAGAAAACGAAGGTGATTAAAATGATTACACCCAACATGCATTATGCAGACTTAAAAGACTCATATCTCTTTTATAATATTTCTTTAAAAACAAAGAAATATCTCGAAGACAATCCTGATAAAAAACTGCTTCGTCTCGGTATCGGTGATGTATCGCTTCCTCTCTGCGATGAAGTAATAAAGGCTCTTCACAGCGCCGTAGACGATCAGGGCAACAAGGAAAACTTCCACGGATATATGCCTGAAGCAGGTGCTCCTTTTTTAAGAAGTGCAATCGCAAATTATTATAAAAGACGTAATGTGAATCTTTCCGATGACGAAGTATTCGTATCAAGCGGTGCATCGGATGAGCTCGGAGATATCCTCGATTTGTTTGACCGCTCATCTTCGGCTCTTGTAATCGAACCCGCATATCCCGCATATGTGGATGCAAACGTGATGGCAGGAAGAAAGATAGTTCATCTCTCATCATCCAAGGAAGACGGTTTCGTTCCCCTTCCTAATGACGATACAAAAGCAGATATTATTTACCTCTGCTCACCCAACAACCCTACCGGTGCCGTATTTGACCGGGAGAAGCTCTCTGAGTGGGTAAATTTCGCCAATAAGAACGGCAGTGTCATTTTATTCGACGCAGCATATGAAGCCTTTATAGAGGACGATACGCTGCCTCACAGCATATTTGAAATCGAAGGTGCAAGAACATGTGCGATAGAAATCTGTTCATTCTCCAAAACGGCAGGCTTTACCGGCACCAGACTCGGTTATACTGTTATTCCCAAGGATCTCGAGCGAAACGGTATGAATTTTAACGCAATGTGGCTTAGAAACCGCACTACCAAGACAAATGGTGTATCTTATATCATTCAGAAAGGCGGCGCTGCAGTCTTCTCCGAAGAAGGCTTAAAGCAGATTCATGCCAACATTGATATTTATAAAAACAATGCACGAATATTGATGGAAACTCTCGACAAGCTCGGCATCTGGTACTGCGGTGGCAAGAACTCACCTTACATCTGGATGAAATGTCCTGATGGCCTGGGAAGCTGGGAATTCTTTGATCTTTTGCTTAATAAAATCCAGGTAGTCGGAACGCCAGGCGAAGGCTTCGGAGCCTGCGGTGAAGGTTATTTCAGATTTTCAATGTTCGGAAGTGTGGAAGATACCACGGAAGCTGCTAAAAGATTATATGAATTGTTGAAATAAAAAAAGGACGCTTAGGCGTCCTTTTTTATTGTCTAAATATTATTTTGCCGCATCAAGAAATGCTTTAAGTAAATCCGCATATTCTTCGTATGCAGGAAGGTTCGGATAATCAGCCTTAATCTGCTCTGTGGATCTGAACAAAAATCCTGCCTTTGAAGCCTGAATCATTGCAAGGTCGTTGAAGCTGTCGCCGGTTGCGATTGTATCGAAGCCGCAGCTCTGAAGAGCCTTAACGGTGGTTAACTTGGACTTCTCACATCTCATCTTATAGCCTGTAATCATACCGTCGTCGCCGACAATAAGTGAATTGCAGAAAAGTGTGGGCATGCCGAGTTTCTTCATGAGAGGCTTTGCAAACTGCTCGAATGTATCGCTTATAATAATGGTCTGCATATTGTCACGAAGTTCGTCGAGGAACTCTTTTGCGCCGTCAAGCGGATCTATTTTTTCGATAGTATCCTGAATTTCCTTAAGGCCCAATCCGTGCTCTTTAAGAATACCGATTCTGTATTTCATCAGTTTGTCATAATCAGGCTCGTCTCTTGTAGTAATCTTTAATTCTTCGATTCCGCTTGCCTTCGAAAAAGCAATCCAGATTTCCGGTACCAATACGCCTTCGAGGTCAAGGCATGCAACATTTATTCCCATGGGTATATCTCCTTGTTGTAAAATATACACCTCATCAGTCAGCTTCCTCTCAAGGTGAAGCCTTAATGTGTGTTATTAAAATCCACGTGCTATTTTATCGGATTTTGGGCATTTTTTCAAGTATTCCCGGCTTCTGAATCGGAATCATTTTCTTCGATTTTTTCCATAATGTACATCTTGGTGGAGAAATCCTGCGCATAGCGGACGTTTTCGTTATAACCCGTGCCCGCATAATCCTGGCAGAGTCTGACACCTGCGGTGCATAAAAGCCTGCCGTTTGCCACATAATTTTCCTTTTCACTCGGTAGTTTAACCTTCTTTGCGATTATGTCTAAAAGAAGCGAATTCTGCTTTAAGTGAATCGGCGAAATCGTGTTTACCAGGTCTCCGAAATCTCTTATATCGTACTCAAGTTCCTTGTTAACAAAGAGGTATTCGAAATTCTCATCAAGTCCCTTGGGATGGTAGATTGTATTCTGCGTATTCGGCAAAGCAAGTTTTTTAAGCATCATTCCGACAGCGCATGTTTTATCCTTTGATACAACAGTCCATTCGCTTATATTGCCGCTTCCCGAAGGATTGGATAGAACACTGGTCGAGGATGAGGGATTAAGCCTTGCGGGACCTTTGCCGCCACGATAAAAATCTCCGAACTGCATTACGCTTCTGTAAGTTTTGTAGAGCGCAATTTCTTTTTTGATTTCATCTGTTTCTTCTTTGGAAAAATCACTTAAATTGCACTCATATCCAAAGCACCCAAACGATGCTATAGCGGCCCTTGTTTTCATCGGTGTTTTTCGAAGTGTCTGATGGTTGGGCGATGCGGAAACATGCGCACCGATTGTATTTAACGGATAACCGTAACTTAAGCCTTCCTGGATCTCGCTCCTGCATATGGGATCGGTATTGTCCGATGCCCAGATCTGAGGGAAGAAACAAAGAATTCCAAGGTCGAATCTGTTGCCGCCCGATGAACATCCCTCGAATAAAATCTTCGGAAAACGCTTTGTTAATTCTCCTAAAATTTCATAGAGTCCCAGCACATATCGATGCGTAATCTCGCCCATAAATTCGGCAGGCATTCCCTGTGAATAGACGTCCGACAGAATTCTGTTCATGTCCCATTTAACGTACTCTATATTGGCTGATGAGAATATCTTTGAAAGTGATTCGATTAAGTAATCCCTTACCTCTTTTTTGGTTAAATCAAGCATTCTCTGATGACGTCCTTCGGAGTGTGGAGTATCGGGATTTGCAAGGCACCAGTCGGGGTGGGCTTCATAAAGTTTACTCTTTACATTTACCATTTCAGGTTCAACCCAGAGTCCGAAAGAAAGGCCGAGTTTGTTGATCTTTTTACACAGTCCGTCAAGACCGCCGGGGATTTTCTTTTTGTTTACTTCCCAGTCGCCCAAAGAAGACGTATCGTCGTTTCTCTCACCGAACCATCCGTCATCCATTACGAATAATTCGATGCCGACTTCCGCAGCTTTTTTAGCAATTTTTACGAGCTTATCCTCATCGAATTTAAAGTATGTGGCTTCCCAGTTATTAATTAATACAGGGCGTTCTTTCTTCTTCCATTCGCCCCGAACAATATTCTCTCTTACGAACTCATGGAGGCGGTTGCTTAAAAGATTAAATCCCTTGTCCGAATAGCACATAACAGCTTCCGGTGCTTCGAAGATTTCGCCTTTTTTAAGAGAATACAAGAATCCCTCGTCATTGATTCCCGACTGAATACGCACCTTTCCGAATGAATTCGCATCGGTGATTTCCATATGGTTTCCGCTGTAGATTAAGTTAAATCCGAAACACTCACCAATGTCTTCCATGGTCTCTTCTTTTGCAATCATAAAGAAAGGATTTGCACGGCTTGAACTTGTACCTGTATTGCTTCGGCTAACATGCATGCCTTGTGAAATGTGGGTTCTGTAGCTCTGCATTTCTCTCGCCCATGCTCCCGCAAAGAATATGCCGTCGTAGTCCGATTCATTCATATCAAGCTGTAAACTTAAAAGTCTCTCAAGCTTGATTTCTTCCTCGCCTTCGTTGATTAAATCGACATATCTCGCAATGACATCCTTGTCTTCGTAGACCACGTAACACAGCAAAAGTTTTACGTCATAACTCTTGTCTTTTAGCGTGATAACTAATGTCTCGCAAGCATCATTTTCATCATACGAACCGGGCAGAGTCTTTCTCTCTTCTCTGCCCTTTTTTATCTCATGACTTTCATAGATAAAATCACTTGTTCTGCTGCCGTCATGATGTACTATGCCAACAAAAGGAGAACGCAAATCTCCCTTGCCGGATGATGATATTTCAAAGCATGTATCTTCGGGTGCAAATGACTGATGCTCTTCATCATACGAGATGACATTTCCGGGAGCGAATTCACGCTTTGGTTTGATTACTTCAAACTCTTTTAGATCGTCTGAAAAATCTATGCGCGCGCCGTAATAAAGATGCTCTAAATGACCGGTCGCAAGTGTGTCAAAAGCATATGTTGTATTGTTGGTTGAAAGAACAAATCTGCCGTCTTTTATGAGTATCATAGTGTTTTCCTTTTTTATATTTTCTGTTTAGGATTCGCTGCGTCTTTCTTTTATTTTAGCGGTAATCTCAGCAAGTTTCTCATCATTCAGTTTATATTTAGCCTTAAAGATAAAGAGTGCGATTACAAGCACTATCATCGGAAGAACGGTCATCACAAATCTGAGTCCTATGATTGAACCGCCCGATACGGATACTCCGCCGCTTGATTTTATGTTGTCAATTGCCGTCTGCAGACCTTTTAAGAGACTGCCGTCGATTGCTTTGTAACTTGAACTTGTTTCGCTTATTTTAAATACCGAAAGGCTGATTGCTGCCGCAAGTGCTGCAATGCCTGATGCAAGTTTTACGACGAAGGTCTGCATTGAGAAAATAACCGATTCGTCTCTTCTGTTGTTCTTAATCTCGCCATAGTCAACGGTATTTGCAAGGAATACTGTAACAAGTACGTTTAAGAGTCCCACTGCACCGAAGATGAAAAATCCGGGCACGAAGAAAAGATAAACCGAATTAACACCCGAGAGCGCCATCACAAGCAGTACAACATATCCGAATATTGCGGAGATAACAGATACGTAAAACATCTTAAGCGTATTTAAAAACTTTCTCATAATCGGGAAGAAAAGCATCATCGCAAGTATTTGAATGCCGCCTCCGAAAGTATTAAAGAGCGTGTAATTGCCCTGCCATGAAGCTCCGCCTATATCGTATTTAAAAAAGTAAATAAGCAGGTTGGAAGTAATATAAACGGACGAGTTTACAAGCACAATTGTAATAACAATCGCCATTGCCTGATCGTTTTGAACGAGTGCCTTAAACATATCGCCGATACTTGCTGTCTGTACATCCACTGTCGACTTTTCTTTTATGAAAAGGCAGGTAATCAGGATGAATACAAAGAAAAGAATGGCAACGATAAGTGAGAAATATTTAAAGCCGAGACGGTCAACTTCCTTGGTGGAAGTAATATTCATATTCATGGAGCTTTCTTCATTGTCTATCTTCTCGAACTTGTCACTTGAAAGATAGATTACTGCCAAAGCCGTATAGTTTAAGTCGTCAGTAACGATATCCATAGAACAGTCATCTTTTGTATATTGGCCGGTTGTATATCCTTTTGCATTTTTAAAGAAAACGTCAAAATTACAGTTGCTGTTGTTAAAAGATGTTTCGTTTTCAAACTCTTTTGCACTGGCTTTTACATTGATGATAACGTGACGGATTTCTTTCACGTTACCTGTAGTATTACCTGCTTCGTCAAGTTCTGCAGCGTAAGCACTGACACCGTCATAATCGAATGTATTATTAAATTGTTTTGAAACGTTATCGTTTGTTTTGGAAAGTGCGAAGTTACCGATGGCTGCAACCGCAAGAACGGTAACAATTGTGATGATTGCGGAACCCACACCTGCGCAGCTTCTGCCGAGTGCGGACATGTTCTCTCGCTCTTTCCCTGACTCCGTAAAAGCGGGAACCATCGACCAGTAAGGAATATCCATCATGGTGTAGGTTACACCCCAGAGAATGTAAAAGATTGCTGCGTAGGCTATCATGCCTTTTGCATTAAGCGTGGGCGGTGCGTCAAACATAAAGAACAGTACGACTGCATTTGTAAGCGTACCGATAAAAAGCCACGGTCTGAACTTGCCCCATTTTGTTTTGGTCTTTGCAACCAGCACTCCCATAAGCGGATCGTTAAACGCATCAAAAACTCTGGCTATCAGAAGAATGATACCCATTACCCATGCGGAAACGCCCATGATGTCCTGATAATAGTACAGGATGTAGCTCGCGGAAAGCATGTAAACCATGTCTTTTCCGACCGCTCCTATTCCGTATGCGAATTTCTCTTTAAATCCAAGCTTCATATTACTCCCTCCGTTTCCATTTAAGAATTCTCCTCATTATCAGAAACGAATACTTTTAATCATTTATTGCTATATTAAAATCTGTCATCCCCATAACTTTTCCGTAATTATCGCTCACCGTAAGCTTCGCTTTGCCAGCCTTTCCGATACTCTTAACATAGGTACCGCCCATACCACCCGAGAGGGAAATGATTTTCGGTCCGATGATTTTGGCATCACCTTCAATCGAAAGAACCAGCGGATCGTTAAAATAGTTAAGCAGATTTCCGTTCTCATCCACCGCGCGGATTCTGATGCATGAGACATCGTAAGTATTGTCTTCTTTTAAATCCGTGTGGTCTGCTTTTATCTCAAAGTTAACCTTCGTCATCGGCGATTTTTTAATCTCTTTTACGACTTTTCCGTCCTTGATTGCTTCGAATCTGTAGGTGGTCGCGCTGCCGCCCCAGTCGCCGACGTACTTGTTGTAAAGCTGTACCGCATCATCCATTTTCATGTGGTGGAAAAGCATGAGTTTTGCGGCTTTAAGTTTCGCCGAAGTCGTTATTTTGTAAAGGCCGAATTTTGCAACTTCGTTTAAAATATCTTTTACGTCCTTGGCCTGTGCGGAAGACATATTCTCTGCCTTTTCAAGTACATCTCCGATATAGTCGTCCACTTTTATCGGCGGATGATAAAGGTTCTTAAACTGCGTGTTTTCATGCACATATTCCTTGATGAAATTATCGTTCTTATACATCTTCACGGAATCGGCATTTGTGAAAATATATGTTTCGTTTCTGTTGCACCCCGGGTGTTCGCCGATATCCATCGATGAGCTTATCTCGAGCACGGGATTTTCATCCTGCATCTCTGCGTAAACATATGCAGCCATCTTCGGATTTCTGAACATATCGGTCACACCGTGATAACAGATACGGTCGCCGCTTCCGAAGTCCTTGTGCGTATTGTAATCAAACATGCACCAGCCGAAGCTTCCCGCTATATCGTCATTCGCGGATACATCATTTAAAACTCGCGCGTGTCTTATAGCATCTTCGAGTCTGTGCTCTTCCCAGTCGAAAGCTTTCGTCGGGAACATATGTCCCATGTATTCGCTGATAAAATAACCCTTGCTCATATCGCTTGTGACGGCTGATTTTTTATCGCACCCCTGATTGCCTCCGCTGTGGATAAAATCGTTGTATGTGTATACATCCTCGAGGAGATTTGATTTTTTATAGCATCTTACACCGCCGGTCTGTCTCGTCGGATCAAGTGCGTGAGCCGCTTCGTTGGTTCGTTTGTAAAAATCATCGTCATCCACGGACTCGTTTATTCGAACACCCCATAAAATAATCGATGCATGATTTCTGTACTGAAGCACCATTTCTTTTACATTTTCAACCGCGATATCCTTCCATACGGCGTCTCCGATATGCTGCCATCCCGGTATTTCAGTGAATACCAGAAGGCCTATCTCATCGCATGCATCAAGGAAGTAATGCGACTGCGGATAATGCGATGTGCGGACTGCGTTAAGTCCGAGTTCTTCTTTTAGGATTTTTGCATCGTTTGCCTGCGCATTTTTAGGCATTGCATAGCCTACGTAAGGGTAACTCTGGTGGCGGTTTAAGCCTCTTATCTTAAACTTTTCTCCGTTTAAATAAAATCCGTCGGCTTTGAAAACCGCGCTTCTGAAACCAAATCTTACTCTGTTTTCATCGACGATTTTTCCTGCCGCATCCTTTAATACACTTCGTAAAATATAAAGGTTCGGATGCACGGTATCCCAGAGTGCGGGATTGTCGAACTTATATGTTTTAACGCATTCTTCTTTACCTTCATCAGGATAGAATTCAGCTTCTCCGAGTGATTTTTCTTCGCCCGAAACAAGTATTCCGTCTTCATTTTTCTTAAGGGAAATAATTGAATTTTCGACAATCATTCCGTTGGCATCTTTGCTCGCGGAAATTTCGACACGGATGTTTCCTTCCGCATCGCCCGATACAAAAATGTCGTCGAAATGTGCCTTTTCTTTTACGTCGACATAGACGTCTCTGTAGATGCCTCCGTAGGTCATGTAATCGATTACAAACCCGAAAGGAGGTAAGTTCTGATTTTCTCTGCTGTCGGCCTTAACCGTGATGATATTATCCGTACCATAGTTAATAAGCCCTGCGAGATTTATCGTAAAAGCAGTATAACCGCAAAGGTGTGTGCCTGCTTCTTTTCCGTTAACAAAAACTACGCATGAATGAAGCACGCCGTCGAATGTTAAAAATACATCCTTGTCGCGCCACTCTTCTGGAACATTAATTACCTTAAAATATGCAGCAGTTTTCTGGTATTCATGCTCATCAAAATAATGCAGGGGAGTTTCTTTTACGGTGTGTGGAATTCTCACGCACTCGTCTTTCTTAAAGTCATAAGAAGGCTGTAACATTTCATCCGAAAAACACTCGTTGAAATACCAGTCGTTGTTAAGATAAATTCTTCTGCCCATCGTAACCCTCACAAAAATAGTCTGTTATGAAATTATCCCCTTTTTATAAAATCCTTATTCCTCCGTACTTTCGTACCTTAAGTACATGGCAGGAATTATCTCCGAATACGGCATCAAGTTTTTCCTTGTAAGCCTGTACGTTTTCGTTTTTGACAAACGCCTGAATCGTTCCTGCAAATCCGCCGCCGTGAACTCTGAATGCCTCCTCATTTTTATCCAGAATACTGTCACTGATTGCAAGAGCCAGAGACAAATTCTGATTGAGATAATCATTCACCGCATATACGTTTTGAAGATACTCAAACGATGATTTGCCTGACTCTCTGACAAGTTTTAAAAACTCATTTGTATCATTATTCTTAAGTGCCTCAACACCTTTTTTAACTCTCTCATTTTCATTAACGAAATGTATTGCGCGAAGCAGTGCTCTGTCAGAAAACAGTGCACGGATTTTAGAAGCGTTTGCAAGCAGTTCATCTAATGTCACACCGAGTAAATAATCTTTTCCGAAGAATGATGCAACCTCTTTCATTTCCTTCGGAATGGCCGCATACTCATCGGTCAGATTTGCATGCGAACCCTTGGTATCGGTAATGCAGAGCGAATATCCGTTGTCCGATAAATCGTACATAATCTTTTCCGGTATCGGATTGCTCTCATCCGCAAAATCAACATGCACCAGACCTCCTAGCGAACAAGCCATCTGATCCATCAGTCCGCAGGGTTTTCCGAAGTATACATTTTCCGCATACTGGCCCGCTATTGCTATCTCCGTATCCTTGAAATATCCGTTGTTAAAAAGATGCGATACAATTGTTCCTATAAGCGTCTCAAATGCTGCTGAAGAAGACAGACCCGCGCCAACTATTACATCGCTGGTAACATATGCATCGAATCCGCCGACCGCATACCCTTTGTCAAAGAAATATTTGCATATACCTTCTATCAGAGCTTCACTTGAGCCTTTTTTTGACTTTTGTTTGTTGAGGCTGCTTACATCGACTTTCATCATGGGATAATCGCCTGATACAATCCTGATTAACTTGCCGTCGGTCTTATTAACGATTGCAATCGCATCCAGATTGATTCCTGCCGCAAGCACTTCTCCATGCTGGTGGTCGGTATGATTGCCCATAACCTCGCTTCTTCCGGGCGCAGAAAAAATACAGAAATCCTCCGTTTTATAAAGATCCCTGAATTTTATGAGAGCATCGGTATATCTGATTCTCTGATATCTGATGGCGTTTTCGTCCTTGTAAACATCGGCGAACTGATCATCCAGCATACCTGATTCAATTTGTAAAATGAGTTCATTGATTCCCGCCATTTTTTACCTCAAAACATCTTTTTTACACATTTAATTATTTATCGGTTTTTTTAAGATTTTTCATAACTTTTATGATTCATTTTCTTACTATAAATTTACCATTTTTATGTCTTTCCGATTATACGCAAAAGAAAAACCGCCCGGATGAGCGGTTTATTCTTTATATGTTGGCTGTTATGTCTTTATACATCAGGTCTTCTATTGTGACCGAGTCAAAGTAATCGTTTACGATTTTGTCGATTTTTTCCCACATGGGAAGCGTCCTGCATTCTTCTTTTCTGTCGCATTCAGGACCCTTGCAGTCTAAGCAGCTTACGGGAGCGAGATCTCCTTCGGTCAGCCTTAAAATTTCGCCGACCGTATACTGTGACGGCTTTCTGGTCAAATGATAACCGCCGCCCTTACCGTGTACTCCCTCTATTAACTTAGCCTTAACAAGCATCGGCAGAATTCTCTCAAGATATTTAAGCGATATGTCCTGCCTTGCGGCAACTTCATGCATAGCCACATAATTTCCGTTTGAGTGCTCTGCAATATCAATCATAACCCTGAGCGCATATCTGCCCCTTGTGGAAACCATCATAAAATAAATACCTCAAATTAGTTTGCAAAAAGAGCTGTTGAAAGATATCTGTCTCCTGTGTCGGGAAGAAGAACAACAATGTTCTTGCCCTTGTTTTCTGCTCTCTTTGCAAGTTCGATTGCTGCGAAAAGTGCTGCGCCTGACGAAATACCTACGAGAACGCCTTCCTTTGTTCCGACAAGTCTTCCTGTCTCGAAAGCTGCATCGTTTGTAACTGCGATAATTTCATCATAAACCTTTGTATTTAATACTTCGGGAACAAATCCTGCACCGATACCCTGTATCTTATGGCTGCCTGCAGTTCCTTTTGAAAGAACGGGTGAATCTGCGGGCTCAACTGCAACTACCTTAACTGCTGCCTTCTTTGACTTAAGGAATTCGCCTACACCTGTCACTGTTCCGCCTGTACCTACGCCTGCTACAAAGATATCTACGTTTCCGTCTGTATCTTCCCAGATTTCGGGACCTGTGGTCTCAAAATGAGCCTTGGGGTTAGCTGCGTTTGTAAACTGTGAAGGAATGAAACTGTTGGGAATTTCCTTTGCAAGTTCTTCTGCCTTTGCAATGGCACCCTTCATACCCTTTGAGCCTTCTGTAAGCTCAAGTTCTGCACCATATGCCTTCATAAGCTGTCTTCTTTCTACTGACATTGTTTCGGGCATGACGATGATAATTTTATATCCTCTTGCTGCTGCTACGGAAGCAAGACCGATACCTGTGTTACCTGATGTGGGCTCAATGATAGTAGTATCTGCATTGATAAGTCCCTTAGCTTCTGCATCGTCAAGCATGGCTTTGGCGATTCTGTCTTTTACGCTGCCTGCAGGATTGAAGTACTCAAGCTTTGCATAAATCTTTGCTTCAAGCTTTTCTGCCGCTTCAATATGTGTGAGCTCCAAAAGAGGTGTTTTTCCTATTAACTGATCTGCTGATGTATATATTTTTCCCATGATTAATTCCTTTCTGAACCTGTGTTCATTCTAATTATTTATTATACTTTTTTATGATATTTTTTCAAATTAAAGCACTGCCTTAAATGCCTGCTCGAGATCCTCGATGATATCATCGATATGCTCTGTACCGATTGAAAGTCTTACTGTGTTAGGTCTGATGCCGGCATCAAGTAATTCTTCCTCACTAAGCTGTGAATGTGTGGTTGATGCAGGATGAATAACGAGTGACTTAACATCCGCAACATTTGCAAGAAGTGAGAAAAGCTTGAGGCTTTCAGTGAATTTTCTTGCTGTTTCTGCATTGCCCTTTATATCAAATGTAAAGATGGAACCTGCTCCGTTAGGGAAGTATGAATCATATAATTCTTTCTGTCTTCCGCCTGCAACCGAAGGATGGTTAACTCTCTCTACCTGAGGATGGTTGCTTAAATATTCGATTACCTTCAAAGCATTTTCAACATGTCTTTCTACTCTTAATGAAAGTGTTTCGAGACCCTGGATAAGAAGGAACGAGTTGAAAGGTGATAAAGCTGCACCTTGATCTCTCATGATGGTTGTTCTTAATTTGATGATAAATGCTGCAGCTCCGACTGCCTCCGTAAATACGATACCATGATATGAAGGATTGGGTTTGGAAAGGCCGGGGAATTTGTCGTTCTGTGCCCAGTCAAACTTACCGCCGTCAACGATGACACCGCCCATTACGGTTCCGTGTCCGCCGATGAACTTGGTAGCCGAATGTACTACGATATCAGCACCATGTTCAATCGGACGAAGAAGATAAGGAGTAGCAAATGTCGAATCAACTATAAGCGGAATTCCGTGTTTGTGTGCAATCGCCGAAATTGCCTCGAGATCGGCTATATCCGAGTTGGGATTGCCAAGAGTCTCCGCATAAAGAAGTTTCGTGTTGTCTTTAATGGCTTTTTCGAAATTCTCGGGATCTGAAGGATCAACGAATGTAGTTGTCAGTCCCTGATCTTTTAACGTATGGGCTAAAAGATTGTATGTTCCGCCGTAAAGGTTTTTGGAAGCTACGATGTGATCGCCTGTAGTTGCGATATTCTGAATTGCATATGTGATTGCTGAAGATCCTGAAGCTGTGGATAATGCTCCGATACCGCCTTCAAGAGCTGCAATTCTTTTTTCAAAAACATCGGAAGTGGGATTCATAAGTCTTGTATAAATGTTACCGCTCTCTGTAAGTCCGAATCTTCCCGCTGCTGTTTTGGAATCCTTAAATACATAAGATGTGGTTGCATAGATGGGAACCGCTCTTGCATCTGTAGAAATGTCAGGGCTCTCCTGTCCAACATGTATCTGTAATGTTTCAAATCTGTAATCGCTCATTTTATTTATTTCCTTTCGAATTGTGTTTTTTTATCATTTGTTCTTTTTGTTCATTTTCTCTTGTTTCTTATAAAGCTTTGGATGTCAGAAGCAACATCGACATCGTGAACACATTCGAATCAGAAGTATGTTTTTTACAAAATCAATAATGTAATCTTTAGCCATTTTAATCTCCGTCTTTCCTGTTGGAAATTTGTTGTTGTTTTTACCCACCTGTTTGGTCGGTAAATATAAAATACAACTTTCAACCTACCATGTCAATAGGTAATTAAAAATTTTTTTAATTTTTTTTAAGAGCACAAAAAAAGATCTCCCGTACACTGACGGGAGATCCGGCTTTGTTAAATATATTTGGTTAAATCGCTGATGCCATAATATGACCGTTACCGTACTTTTCGACAACCTTCGGAAGAGTTCTTTGCGCTACCGTTCTTCTCATACGATAGGCCAGACCGATTTTACTTGTTGTCTGCATGGTTCCGTCAAGCGGCGACCATCCTAAAAACCAAAGACCTTTTTCGATTTCGATAATGTAGTTCATACAATCACTTCCTTTCTTCAAGTCTGCCCCGTAAGTAACCTTCGTGATTGTGACCCCTCTTCATTATGTTTGACTGATTATAGCATGCTGTACCCTTAGTTACAATTTGCAGAATTCACATAGTTTTCCACCTTTTGTCCTTTTTATTGTGAATTATTACTAATTGTTTATTGTTTCTTTTATTATATTTTACCAATTTAAAGCGGCAAAGACACCTGTTTTCACTCTATGAACGGCGCATTTTGGTCATAATCGGATATTTCGCTGATTGGTACAGGAAGCTTAAGCCCGATCTTTTCATCCGCATAATTAATCTGTTTTGAGTGACCGTCAGTTCCGCTTCTGTCTATTGTATAAACCTGAATTGTATTGTCTTCCAGCGATATAAACGCGTGTCCGATTCCTGCGGGAACAAGGACCGCTAAGTTGTTTTCATCGGATAATTCAAATGCCTCGTATTGTAAATATGTAGGCGAATCCTTCCTTAAATCAACGACATAGTCCATTCCTTTGCCCTGAATGACGGTTACAAACTTCGCCATAGGAGAAATCTCTTCACGATAATGAATGCCAAAGAAAGTTCCTGCCTTAGGCATTTTGTATGTTCGGGTTTCCTTCGCCTTAAATTCCTTGATACTGTCATCGCAGACATATGTCAGATTGCCCCTGTTGTCATCGCGGGATTTGAGTTTATATATTTTTACACTGCCAAATATTTCTTTTATGAGTTCCATGTTAACACCTGTGTTTCTACTTGTTTTGTTTGCGGTTTGGGCGGATTTACGCGCATATATCATATAATAGCCAAAACGCATGTAGTTTTGATTGCCTGCTTCAGGAAAGTTACGCGCTTTATTCCTTGGGAATCTAAAACGCGTGTGGTTTATGGCGCCTATTCTCTGGATACTACGCGCTAAATGCAAGAAATATCATTAACGCACGTATGTTTTGTTGCCTGCTTTAAAAAAACTACGCGCCAAACACGGTATATTTCAAAAAAGCATGTAATTAAATTCTTCTGCTTTAAGAAAACTACACGCATAAATCATAAAAGATTTGAATAGCGCGTAACAGAAGATTAATTTAACGCATCTGAAATACTCTTTTTCTTTTTATGAATATTTCTTGCCGAAACAATAGTCATAATCAATCCTGCTACAAACGCGCATGCAGGAACAAAGCTTCATATTTTTTATTCTCTCCCTACAACCCAGTTGCTCTGCGCATCTTCGGCTTCAGCATACTGTCCGTAATCAAGGCCGGCCAGATCCGCTATGGAACCGTCAATGTCCAGAATTTCAGCGAGCGCAACTAATCTGAGGTCTTTTTCGGTATGACTTCCGCCACAGAGAAACGACCAGTATCCGTCGTCATCGTGAGATACATAAAGGATTGGCTTGTGTTCTTCTAACACGTGGCTGCAGGTAAAACAGGCTGTATTCGGTTTGTCCGCAAAAGGAAAATGTTTCTTCATAATTTTCTTCATAATTGTTTTCCTCATGAAATATCAATTCAATGCATCCAGATCTGACCTCTCATAGCGATTGTGCCCCGGAAGGCTCTTTTCACTCATACCTAAATCCTCTGAATTACTTATTCTCCGCAATTATCTCTTCCAGTATTTCAATCGCACTTTCAACCATCTTGGAGCAGAATTCCGTAAAGAGTTTATTTTCAATGCAATACTGAACTCCCTCAGGTGAGGAAATATCACATCCGAGCAAATCGTTGCAGATATATGTTCCGTTCTTTTCTTTGAACCTTTTCATCATCTCATCATTTACTTTATTGGCTGTCATTCTGCTTTCAAGATCATCCTTATCGAACTGACCGTAAAGCATTCCTAACACCATAAGTGCGCCTGTAACTGCACCGCAGACTTCGCCCTGACGCATTCCGCCGCCAAAGCATGCTCCGAGTTTTAATGCCTGTTCTTCGCTTAATCCTACTTCATCCGCAAACGCCGCCAATACAGACTGCGAACAATGAAATTTATCTCCAAAATAAACTAATGCTTTTTCTTTGTGTGTCATATCTACCTCTTTTATTTTTCTTCTCTTCTTGCTTTTTCCCAGCGTATTACAGCCACTCCGATAATGATTACATATCCGATAATGCTTAGTATTGTAGGCGTTTCTTGAAAGAAAATGATTCCCCATGCGGCCGCAAATAAAACCTGAATATAATCAAATACCGAAAGCTTTTTCGCAGGAGCAAATTTATATGCGTTCGTTATCGCAAACTGTCCGACTGCTGCCGACAAGCCTGCTGCCATGAGTATAAGAAGCTGCAGAGGCGTCATATGCACATACCTAAACACCATAAAAGGAAGAGTCAGCATGCACGAGAACAGTGAAAAACAGATGACTATCACGGGAGTTGCCGCACCTTTCTTAGTCGCTCTTCTTACAAAAGCATATGCACATCCTGCACCGAATCCGCCGTACAAACCGATTAACGAAGGTACGAGCACCATATTCTGAGGTGTAGGTCTTATAATAAAAAGCGCTCCTGCAAAAGCGATTATTGTTGCTATAACGTCAGTCTTTGAAGGCTTTTCTTTTAGGAGCGGAATGGATAAAATAATCGCAAAAAACGGCGAAAGTTTATTTAGCATATTCGCATCCGCCAATGCGAGTTTGTCGATTGCATAAAAGTTTGCGATAAGACCCGTAGTTCCGAAAAGACATCTGAAAAATATATCTGCTCCGAAAGTTTTTTTGATTTCAAATTTCTGTTTTTTAACTATTAGCGTAATGATTGCAATTACAAGTGCAAAAGCATTTCTGAAAAATGCTTTCTGCATGGTAGGAATATCTCCAGACAGTCTGACGAAAAACGTCATCAGAGAAAAGCCTGCTGCCGCAATGATTATGCATATTATTCCTTTCAAGTTATCTTTCATGCCTAAACTGTCCTGCCCTGATTTATTCCCACCGTTAATTGATTAAAACCTCATATACCAATATAATGCTGTAGCATCACAGAAGGGTTTATCCAAATTTTTATAAAACATCGTATTTACAGCCCCTAATTTAAATCCGAATTTGGAATAAAATCTGCATGCCAAAAGATTGTTGTCCTGAGTTTCCAAAGCGAGTCCGGCCATTCCTTCTTTTTTAGCCCATTCAACTGCTTTTTGCATGAGTGCTGTGCCTACGCCTTTCCCCCTGAAGTCTTTTAATACGCTGATATCATCTACAAAAAGATATTTATTCCAGTCTTTTCTGACGATTATTCTGCCTGCGAATTTACCGTTTACATAAGCCATGAATACCGTCTTGTAAGGATTATCAACATATTCGGAATAATCCGTATCATCTTCTTCATATGAATGCATGTATGGATCAGCAAGCAATTCTTCCATAAATGACCACTCATCATCAACAAATATCGG
>JAEEOJ010000145.1 GCA_016284175.1 Lachnospiraceae bacterium
GAATAAAATCCTCGAGATTGTATTCCGATGCGTCGGCTTTTCTTATCTGTCTTATATCCACCTGAAGATTGCCGTTAAAAGTCTTGGCCTCTCCGTTTACAAACACATAGTCCATCGGCTCGAAATCACCGATTCCCGCGCTGTCCGTATTCCAGATTTTGCAGTCGACATTTCCGGTTTTATCTCCGAGAATAACGTTTAAATATTCTTTGCCGTTCTTGGTTGTGGCTGAATTTTTGGTCTTACAGAGATAAACATCCTGTACGGCATTTCCGTCTTTTATATCTTTTATATATCTCATAAAAACTCCGTTCTAAGCTGTAGTAAATTTGTAACCGACACCCCATACAGTTTCTATTTTCCACTTTTCGTGATCGCTGATTTTCTCTCTGATTCTCTTGATATGTACGTCCACGGTTCTTGTGTCGCCGGGATAATCGTAGCCCCAGATTCTGTCAAGCAGCTGCTCTCTGGTAAAAACCTGGTTGGGAGAATTAGCAAGGAAGAATAAAAGTTCGAGTTCCTTCGGAGGCATGTTTACGCTCTCGCCCTTATAAATAACCGAGTAGTCGGTTAAAGATACGCGAAGATCGGGATATTCCACGGTCTGAACCGTCTTTGCGGTCTCCTGAGGCTTTACTTCTTTTTCTTTGTAACGGCGAAGTACTGCTTTTACTCTGGCTACAAGTTCCTTAGAATCAAAAGGCTTTTCCATATAGTCGTCTGCACCGAGCTCTAAACCTAAAACCTTATCAAAAATCTCGCCCTTTGCGGAGAGCATGATGATGGGAATTCTGCTTTCGGCTCTGACTTCACGGCAAACCTGATATCCGTCGATGCCGGGAAGCATAAGGTCTAAAAGAATGAGATTGGGTGCAAATGTTTCGAGCGCTCCTTTTACGGATTCGCCGTCATTTACAATCATGGTCTCATAGCATTCCTTTGTAAGGTACAAAGAAACAAGCTCCGCGATGTTGTTGTCGTCGTCTACAATCAGTATCTTCTGTTTGGAAATCATTTTTCTTTCCTTTCTTTTAGCTAAAACTTAACCACGGTAACACCTGCATCGCCCTCGCCCTGTTCGGCAAGCGCAAATTCACTGACAAAATCTATGCCTCTTAAATACTTATGAATAGCCGCGCGAAGCGCTCCCGTACCTTTGCCGTGCACGATTCTGACACTGTGTAAGTGAGATAAATATGCATCGTCTAAGTACTTATCCAGCTTGGCAATCGCTTCGTCGGAATTTAATCCTAAAAGATTAATCTCGGGAGAAATCGTAGCGGATTTTGAAAATCCCGAAGCGTATGATGTTGGTCTTACCGCTTCTTTTTCTTCCTTCGCCTTGGCGTAAACAAGGTCGGTTGCTTTAACCTTAAATTCCATTACGCCCGAAGCAATCATTACATTTCCTTTGGCATCGGGAAGTTTTTTAACCTCACCCGTCATACCGAGTGAAATCGAACGGACAGTATCGCCGATTTTAAGTTTGGAAGCATCCACCTTTTTGTCGGTATTATCAACCTTCTTTTCGTTGCTTCTTAATTTCGACGAATTGTCGTCAATCTTCTTTCTAAGTGTAGCCCTCTTCTTTTCCATTTCCTGAATGGTCATTCCGGAATTGTAAAGTCTGATGGCTTCATCCGCTTCTTCCTTGGCGTCTTCAAGGATGCTCTTGGCTTCCTCTCTGGCCTCGCGTAATATCTTCTCTCTGGCCTCGCGGACATTCTCATTGCTCTTGTTGAGTTCTTCTTTTAACTTCTCAACTTCTTTTTTGAGTTTCTCTTCCTCTTCCCTGTCGGCCTCGAGTTTCTTTCTGGTATCTTCAAGATCTTTTAAGAGGTCTTCGAAATTGCCCTCGGTCTCATCCATTTCCTTGGAAGCTCGCTCAATGATTCTTTTATCAAGTCCGAGTTTTTCGGATATCGCAAATGCGTTACTTTTACCCGCGATACCTATGAAAAGTTTGTATGTGGGAGAAAGAGTTTCTATATCAAATTCGCAGCATGCGTTTTCAACACCCTCGGTATTAAAGGCAAACACCTTAAGCTCCGAATAGTGTGTCGTAAGCATAATCGTAGCGCGCTTTTCCATGAGTCTTGAAACTATGGCAATCGCAAGCGCCGCTCCTTCGGTCGGATCGGTACCTGAACAGAGTTCGTCGAAAAGACATAAGCTGTTGTGATTTGCTTCTTTTAGGATCCTGACAATTCCCGTCATATGACCCGAGAAGGTCGATAAGTTCTGCTCAATGCTCTGCTCGTCTCCGATTTCGGCATAAATATCCCTGAATATCTTTAACTTGCTGCCGGGCGCTGCGGGGATGAAAAGTCCCGACTGACCCATCGCGCATAAAAGACCCGTGGTTTTTAAAGATACCGTCTTTCCGCCGGTGTTGGGACCTGTCACGATTAAACAGGAATAATTTTCTCCGAGAACAATATCTATCGGAACGACTCTTCCTTTTTCGATAAAAGGGTGTCTGGCTTTCTTTATGTCAAGGTATTCTCCGGACTCATAATCCGGCATTACCGCCTCTTCGTCGATTGCAAGAGCAGCCTTCGCATAGATGAAATCAAGATTTGTCATGATTTCCTGATTGGATTTAAGTTCCTCAAGATGTGAAGCCGCTTCCATCGAAAGCATATGAAGAATTCTTGCGATTTCTTCCTTTTCCTCGACTTCAAGCTCCTGAATGCGGTTGTTTAATTCCACGATTCCCGCAGGCTCGATAAAGAACGTCATACCGCCTCTGGACTGGTCGTGAACAATACCCTTTACGCTGCCTTTATACTCAGCTTTTACGGGTATGCAGTACCTGTCGTTTCGCATGGTAATAACGGCATCCTGCAGATAGCTTCTGTAAGTGGAATTAACCATTTTGTTTAAATCCGAATGAATCCTTGCGGTCGTGTTGACCTTTTCTCTTCGGATGTCTTTTAAGGTGCTCGATGCATCATCCGCAATCTCGTCTTCGGAAAGAATGATTTTTCTGATTTTACCGGAAAGTTCTTCCATGGGAACGAGCGCTTCAAACATGGCTCTTAAGGAATCTTCTCTTTCTTCCTCGAGTCCGTAGGATGCTGCAGTCTTTGCACATTCCGCACTGGATGCAACCATGAGCAGTTCTTTCGTGTCAAGGTTGGCCTCGACACTCATTGCCTTAAAGATTTCCTCGAGGTTTTTATTGCCCGAAAAAGAAATCTTTCTGCTTGAAAGAATACGTGCAACCGCATCGGAAGTATTTTCCAAATTGTTTAAAATCGCCTCTCTATTCCGTAAAGGATGCAGAGAGGCGCATTTAATCTTTCCGAGTTCACTTGATGCATGGTCGGAGAGTAACTTTATTAATTTATTGTACTCTAATATTTCTAAAGTTTTTTTGTCCATTATTTAGTGAAAAATCTGTAATTAAATTCGGCGTTGTTTTTGCCTCTGTACGCGCCTTTTACGATAAGCGCATATTTCTCGCCGTAAAAGATTATATTCATGAGGTCGCTCTCGGGAGTCTTTCTGATCTCGACTGTAACCTCTTCATCCCATATTTCGGGCGGAAGCTTTTTAAGAAGAACGGCTCTTACATAACCGTCTACCTTGTTCTCCATCAGGCACTGTGTATCCTGCTTCTGCTCTTTGAAATGAACAATAAGCTTCTGTTCCTGAATTGTAGACTGGCATGTAGCCTTCTTGAAATAACTTCCTACTATTTCGTAAATCGCATACTCAAATGCTGTCTGGTTTGAAGTAAAAGTCATCTTCTGCATTTTAGTATTCCCCCTTTATCTGAGTCGTTTAGTAATCTCTTCGCATTTTGAATAAATTTCGTCAACATCTATTGTATCATTAAATTGACCATTTTTGTATAAAACTTTTCCGTCAATCATCGTCATTTTTATATTTGTTTTCGAACCTGAGTATACGATGTTTTTGGAAATGTTCAAAATCGGTCTCATATTGGGCTGGTAAAGGTCAATCATAATGATGTCGGCAAGCTTTCCGACAGCTAAAGCGTCATTGTCAGAAAGCTCCATTGCATGGGCTCCGTTAACGCATGCCATCTTTAAAACTTCCATTGCATCCACTGCCTTCGGATCGTTTTCTTTTATCTTCGCAAGCGCCGTAACAAGGAACATTTCCCTGAAGAAATCAAGGCAGTTGTTTGAAGAAGGTCCGTCGGTACCGATTGCCACTTCAATGCCTTTTTCAAGATATGCTTGGATAGGAGCGATTCCGCTTGCAAGTTTGGCATTCGATGCGGGATTGGTAACAACCCTCAGGCCTCTCTTTTTCATGATATCCATGTCTGCTTCGTCACACCATACGCCATGATATATACCGCCGCCGAAATCCCAGAGTCCGAGGCTGTCAAATAAAGCCATGGGCGTCATACCGTATCTTTGGATGCACTCCTCATGCTCGGTCTTGGTTTCCGACATATGTGTGTAAAGCGGTGCTTTGTATTTGTGAATGAGTTCTGATACTTTTTCAAGAAGTTCTTTGTCGCAGGTGTATTCTGCGTGAACACCCATTAAGAATCCTACAAGGCTGTTTTTGTTGTTAAGCTCATTGTATCTTCTTTCAAGCACTTCGAGTGTCGGTCCGAATTTATTTAACCCCGATACCATCTGACATCTCATGCCGAATTCTACGGATGCATCAAAAATGCTTTCGGGAGTTAAATACATATCTCCGCAGGCTGTAATACCTGATGTGAGATATTCAAGATAAGCAAGCTTGGTCAGCCAGTAAACATCCTCGGGAGTCATCTTAGCTTCTCTCGGGAAAATCTCGTTATTTAGCCAGTCCTGAAGATTTAAATCGTCCGCAAGCGAACGAAAAGCCGTCATTCCGGAATGCGTATGCGCATTCTTAAATCCGGGAAGAAGCACGTTTCCCTCGCAGTCGATTTCTTCGTCAAATTTTGCTCTTGCATTGTCTGCGGGAGTCTTTCCGACATATGTGATTTTGTTTCCGTCAATCTGGATTTCGCCGTCGAAAATCTCTTCGCCGGGAACCATTGTAAGTATCTTAGCATTGTAAAGTCTTTTGGTCATATAAGTCTCTTTCTTTTATGGTCTTTAATTATCAAAGTCAAATTCGTATACGAAAATGTTGGGTGTATCGGAAGACTTTGTGTAAGTATACGTGTCGCCGTCTTCGATATAATCCCATTCGGATTTGGTAAATGTTACCGTTGCTTCACCGTCTTCGGTAACGATGAGATAGCCTTCCATCGGATTGCCGTTATCGTCGGAAATTGTGAAGACCATTTTGTCATCCTGAAATTCTCCGACGCCGTCATCAAGGAAGCAAAGTCTGTAAATACCTATCTGTATAATGAATTTTCCGTCTTCGCCCTTGGCAATCTGAAGGTTAGGATCGTTTAAATCGTCGACATATTCACCGATATACTGCTTTTCAATTTCTTCGTCGAATTCAGCTGTCTGATCGTATAAAAGAATCCATTCGGGATTTTCGTTTGATGCAACTTTGTCCGTAAGTCCTATCTCGGCTTGATGCTTGCTTAAAAGTTCATTAAATTCCTTCGGGGTATAATACGTAATATTGTTGTCGTCAATAAACTTTTTCAAATCATCGGGAAGTTCCGGAGCATCACCGTTTTCGTCTTCAAATACGAAGATGTTTTTCGAAAGCCATTCGTCATATTCTTTCTCGTACTTATCGTATTTTGCCTGGCTTTCCGCATCATACTTACCGTCTACCCAATTAAGATCGGTGGGATAGTCGGGAGCTTCATTGAAATTATATACGGAAGTATTGAAGAATGTTGAGCTCTCATAATCGTATATTTCCTCGGGAGCTTCATCTCTTATTTCTTCGGGTACGCAGAATGAGTGAATCGTCGGCTGCGCATAACCCATATAGTAATCGCAGTTATAGTCATAAACTATCTCGCCTTTTGAATTGACAAAACGTCCGGTGAAGACATGTAAGTTTGCTCCGCCGCTTCCGCCTTCGGATATGTATCCGTACTGATTGATTTCACCATATGATCTGTAATAGCTTTCTGTCATGGTGATACATTTCAATTCGCCGTCAATTACCATTAAGATGAAATCATCGTATATGTACTGATCGTATGCATCTTCATCTCCGGGATCTACTATGTAATCGATATTAATTCCCAAATCTCTTTCGCCGTCGTTTCCGCAGTCGATATAAGCATAATTGACTGTAACGGTATAACTTACAGTATGCTCTTCATCATATGCGAACCAGTTTAAGAGTTCCTCGCCGCGTGCAGTTACCATTTCATCGAGAGAATAGTATGTATCCTCATCCGCAATGACATGGTCAAATTTAGCCTTGGTTTCACCGTTTATAAAAGAATCGATAATCGCATCGTTATCTACGGTATTTGCGGGCACGTTAATATCGGGGTTATTTGTATTACCGCCATCGTCTTCTCCTCCCCCGGGTTTTACGGGATCGGGAGTCTGCGTGGCCGTCGGATCCTCATGTACCATTCCGTCACCGTCCATTATCTGAAAAGGTGTAAGAGTACATCCAACGAGTGTTAAGCTCATTGTAACTGCTGCCGCTACTGCAAAAATCTTTTTCTTAATCATATTTTCCTCTCCTGTTTATTCTCCCGCGCTTAAGCCGGCTCTTCTGCCTGATGCAAAAGCAAAATGGAGATTATATCCTCCGCACTTTCCGTCAACATCGAGTACTTCTCCCGCAAAGAAAAGTCCCGGGCAGATTTTGGAAGCCATATTTTCATCGACCTCGTCGATGCTGACCCCTCCTTTTGTAACCTGCGCATTGCTGAATGAATCGTGACCGGAAATTTTGATTTTATAATTTTTTATACCGTTCGTAAAATGAGATATAAGGTCTGCTCCCGTCGCACCGTTTGCTTCGGATACGATTCTTTTATAAATAAGACCTGCTGTTTTTTCTCCGAAAATATTTGCTAAAAGACCTCTCCAGTCTTTGTTTTTCTGAATCAGTTTTTCAATATAATAATCCATGCTCTCTTTGGCCATTTCCGGCATAAAGTCCACAACCACGTTGCAGTTTAAGCCGTCTTCCAAAGGCTTGGAAATATATCTGCTCAAATTGTAAATGCAGATTCCTGAGAGTCCGTTCTCGGTGAACTGAAGTTCTCCCTCCTCGGAAGAAACGATCTCTCCTTCAACCATTGCCGAAACCTTCGCTTTGAATCTGACGCCTGCCATTTCTTTTACGCTCTTTTCTTCCGTAAAAAGTCTTGTGAGCACGGGATATGTAAAGGTCACTGTGTGGCCTAATGCTCTTGCAAGTCTGTAGCCGCCGCCGTCTGAACCTGTCGAAGGATAGGCTTTTCCGCCTGTCGCGATAATAAGCTTTTTGCACTCTATTTTTTCGCCGTCTTCAAACTTTAAAGTGAAGTGAGGCAGGTCTTTATCGCTGAGCGCTCTTGAGGATGCATTTACGTCAATTTTCTTGCCCGGACGAAATTCTGCGGAAACTACTTTCTTACCGGTCAGTACTTCTATCTTTTTTTCCTCAAGCATTTCTGAAAGCACGTTTTTAACTGTCTCGGCTCTCTCACTTCTCGGGTACTTGCAGTTGTTCTTTCCGTATGTGGGCATTCCGCGGTCCATAAAAAACTCTTCGAGCTTTTCGGAATCGAACTCCTCGATTAATTTCGAATACGGATGATCTTTGCCGAAATTATAGTACTCGCTCTTTAAATCGGAATTGGAATAGTTGCACTTTCCGTTACCGGTTAAAAGAAGTTTTTTAAGCACGTCGTCATTTCGCTCAATCAGAGTGACTTTTTTATTTTCGTTCGCCGCAAAAAAGCAGGCAAAAACACCGGCGGGACCACCGCCGATTACACATATATCTGTCATTTCATCCTCATTTTATATACGATTACGTTTACTTCTTTTATGGGATTTATACTTCGTATCCGGCTTCTTTTACAGCAGCCTTTAAAGTATCTTCGGAAACGCTTCCGTCGGTTTCAACGCTCACACTCTTTTTCTCAAGATCGGCCTCTGCGGAAATTACTCCGTCAATGGCTTTAAGTGTATCTTCCACGCGCTTCTTGCAGTGAGCGCACATCATTCCGTTAACGGAAAAACTGATCATACCTTCTTCCCCGCTTTCTGTTTTCTCAATGTTGCATTCGCAACCTATTCCATTATAATTCTTGTTCAAATCCTTATCAAGTCTCACGCTCATCAGTCTGAGAGCGTTAAGGCATACGCAGATACTGCTTAAGCTCATGCATGCGGCACCAATCATCGGGTTTAGTTTTAGTCCGATTAAGGGCTGCATTACGCCTGCTGCCACGGGTATCATCAAAACATTGTAAAAGAATGCCCAGAAAAGATTTTCCTTGATGTTAAGAATTGTCTTCTTTGAAAGTCTGATTGCGCGGATTACGTCCAAAAGGTCGCTGTGCATAAGCACGACGTCGGCGCATTCAATTGCAATATCCTTACCTGCACCCATTGCCATTCCGACTTCTGCGGTTGCAAGCGCGGGAGCATCGTTTATTCCGTCGCCTACCATAAGGACTTTCTTGCCTTCGCTTTGAAGTTCTTTTACGATGCCTGCCTTGTCTTCGGGTTTAAGTTCATATCTTACGGATGAAACGCCTGCTTCTTCGGCGATTTTTAATGCCTTGTCTTTCTTGTCACCTGTAAGCATGACGGTTTCGAGGCCCATTTCTTTTAGGAGCTTCATTGCAAGGGGTGAGGTTTCCCTGACTTCGTCCATGCTGACTTCACCCTCGACGGATACAATGCCTTTGGTAACCGTTCCGGTCTTGTCGAAGACAACGGTGTCTGTATTTTTTAATCTCTCAAGACTTTCAGCACTCTTAAAAAGAATGCCCTTCTTCGCGCCGATGCCCATTCCGACCGTGATTGCAACGGGTGTTGCAAGGCCGAGCGCGCAGGGGCAGGAAATAACCAGCACGCAGATGCCGTTTGAAAATGCAGTGACAAAATCTTTGGAAATAATGAGCCAAACAACGAAGGTTATTATCGCGAGAACTATTATCACGGGAACGAAAATTCCCGAGATTTTATCCGCAAGCCTTGCGATAGGCGCCTTGGTGGCTCCCGCTTCCTTGGTCATTTTGACTATCTTCATAAGTGTCGACTCTTCGCCCACACCTTCTGCTTTTACTCTGACATAACCGTCTTTTATCATTGTGGCGGAAATGACTTCGTCGCCGACTTCCTTCTTTACTGCTACGCTCTCGCCCGTTATTGCGGACTCGTCAAATACTGCGCTTCCGAAAATAATCGTTCCGTCCACGCTTGCGGCTTCGCCTTTTGAAATAAGGATTACATCACCTTTTTTGATGTCTTCAGGTGCAACGGTTTCTTCTTTTTCGTTTCCGTCTTTGTCGGTAACTATTCTTATTATCTTTTTAGGACACATATCAATCAAACCTTCGATTGCGTCCTTGGTTTTTCTTTTAGACTTTGATTCGAGATATTTGCCGACGGATACAAGTGTTAAAATCATTCCGGCCGAATCAAAATAAAGATTCATTGAATAGTGTTCTGCGTGCTCAAGGTCACCTTTTTCGCAGCAAATCAAAATCATAAAAAGTCCGAACAGACTGTAGATGAGCGCGCATGAAGAACCGAGCGATACCAGTACATCCATGTTGGTTCCGCCGGATCTTAATGCCTTAAATGCATTTATGAAAAAGTGTCTGTTGATGATGAGTACGGGAATTACCAGAATAAACTGTAAAAGTGCGTTCGTGGAAATATCCCATTTAGGTCCCATGGCGATAACCATGAGTGCGATTATGATAATGACGGATGCGATAAGACCGTAGATTTTATAGTCTTTCTCGGGCTTTGCCACCGTTTTCTTTTTTTCCTCACCGCCGATAAGCGATGCGCCGTAACCGGCTTTCTTTACTGCTTCCTCAATCGCATCGGTATTTGTTTTATTTTCATCAAAAGAGACAAGCATCAGTTCTTCAACCAGATTGACGTTTACCTCTTTTATTCCTTCAATTTTTCTGACGGCTTTTTCAACGTTCGCCACGCAGTTCGCGCAGCTCATTCCCGTCACTTTAAAGCTTTTTTTCATGAGTTAGTCCTCCATAACACAGTATAACCCATACCCGCTTTATTATCAACGAAAAAAGGGACGTATAAACGCCCCTCTTTCCGTCTTATTCTTTCCCTTGAAACCCTCCTGCCAGAAAATTTGGGACCAAAAGAAAACACGTCCTTTCCTTAAACGCATACCGCCCGTTCAGTCTGTCGTTTATGTACTTAGATTTGCTGTGTCACTGAGAAAGATGCACGAATGTGCGGAGTCGGCCCCGAGGATTCTGGCAGGGTGTGGAATTATATTACTATATATTATTTATAATTTCAATAGTTTTTTGTATATATTTACTAATAAATATACCAATATTGTATCGTTGTTTGTGCACTATGCTGCAGCGTGAACATTATTGCGGCTCATAAAAGAAATAAAAAAAGGACTGACGCAAATCAGTCCTTTGATTCTTTTATGATTGTTTACAGATCCTTGTTTGCGTTTGCAAGAAGGAGCTTGATTCGGTTCTGCTGGTTGATTTCACTCGCAGATGCATCGTAGTCGATTGCGATGATGTTGACGCCGGGGTTCTTTTCCTTGACGATTTTCATAACGCCCTTACCCACGATGTGGTTCGGCAGACATCCGAAAGGCTGTGTACAGATGATATTGTTGGTGCCTTTGTCGATATGCTCTATCATTTCGGCCACAAGCAACCATCCTTCACCCATTTTTACGCCGAGGCTTATGTAAGGTTTTACGAGTTCCACGGTGTGCTCGAAAGGCGTGGGTGCTTCGAAGTCGCTTTCTTCTTTTATGATGTTGATGATGTCCTTCTGCTTTTTAAGGAAGAGCTTGTATGCAAGTTTTAAAAGCACAATGCTCTTTTTATGAGTTCTGTACATATCATGCTCGATGATACGGCCGTAAACATAAAAGAGAAGGAAGTCCAAAAGTCCTGCCATTACCGGTGCAGCGCCTTCGGAAATTAAATAGTTCTCAAGATTTCTGTTGGCAAGCGGTGAGAATTTTACATATATCTCGCCGACGATTCCGACCTTTATTCTTGAATCCTTTGTCATCGAAATAGATGCAAAGTCTTTTACCATTTCCCTGTAATTTTTTTTGATGGTGCTGTAAGGAAGCGGTCCGGATTTGCCAAGCTGATCGACTAACTTTTTGGTCCAGTAATCGGCTTTGGCCTCAGCGTCTCCGCGGTGTACTTCCATGGCTTTGGCCTGGTTGCAGAGTGTCATGATGACATCGCCGTAGAGTACGGAATAAAGCATTCTTCTAACCATCAGCGGCGTCAGTTTAAAGCCCGAGTTCTTTTCCATGCCCACAAAGTTTAAGGAGATAACAGGCATATATCCGTAACCGGCTTTTTTAAGTGCTTTTCTTATAAGGGAAATGTAGTTTGATGCTCTGCAGCCACCGCCTGTCTGTGTGAAGAAAAGTGCGGTTTTGTGAACATCGTATTTTCCGCTCTGCAATGCGTTGATAAACTGTCCTACGACCAGTGTCGCGGGATAGCATGTATCGTTATGCACGTACTTAAGTCCGGTTTCAATTACTTCTCTGCCGCTGTTTTCCAAAAGTTCAGCATCATAGCCGTAAACTCTCATAAGGGAAGCCAGCATTTTTAAGTGACGCGGAAGCATCGTCGGTATGAGGATTTTATAATCCTTTTTCATTTCCGCGGTAAATTCCACTCTTTCTGCGTCGTTCATTTATTCCCTGCCCTCTCTCATCTCAAGTGCACCAAGCAAAGAACGAAGTCTTATATTGACTGCCGAGAGATTGTTGATTTCGTCTATTTTAATCTGTGTGTAAATTCTGCCTGCGTTTTCCACGATGGATCTGACTTCGTCCGTCGTGATTGCATCGATACCGCATCCGAAGGATACAAGCTGAACGAGTTCCATGTCTTTCTGAGTTACCGCATAATTGGCTGCTCTGTAAAGTCTCTGATGGAAGGTCCACTGGTTAAGTACATTGGTCGGTACCTTGCCCACTCTCGGGGCGATGGATTCTTCGGTAATTACCGCAAATCCAAGGCTGCATGCAAGCAAATCTATTCCGTGGCCGATTTCGGGATCGATGTGATAAGGTCTTCCCGCAAGAACCATAATCTTTTTGTTTAATTCTCTGGCTCTTGTGATGATTCTCTCGGTCTCGGCATAGAGATCTTCTTTGTATTTATTGTATTTTGCAAAACCTGCTTTTACTGCTTCAAGCATACGGGTTTTATCTGCTTTTACGAGGTCTTCGGGAAGACTTAACGAAAGTTCTCTTGCAAGTTCTTCCTCGTCGGATACGCTTAAGAACGGTGCTAAATATTTGACATCGTTTAAGATATCCATGTTGACTCTTAAAAGTTCGGGATAATATGCAACTACGGGACAGTTGTAATGGTTGTCGCCCACCTTTTCGTCGATGTTGTAGGTTAGGCAGGGTGCGAAGATTGCATCCACCTTTTCTTTTACGAGAAGTTCGATGTGGCCGTGCATAATCTTGGCGGGATAGCAGACGGTGTCGGAAGGAATGCTGTCCTGTCCTAAAAGATAAGTCTCTCTCGAGGAAAGTCCGGAGAGTTTTACGTTAAATCCGAGGTTTTCGAATATTCCGACCCAGAGCGGTGCAAGGTCGTACATACCGAGCTGAAGCGGCATACCGATGACTTTTTTGTTTTCCTCGAAAGGCGCGGTAAGGCTCATAAAATACTGTCTCTTAAATTCGAAGAGATTGAGCTTTTCGTCAATCTTGCCTTTGGAGGTCATCTTTTCGCATCTGTTGCCGGAGACAAATTTGCCGCCGTCCGAGAAGATGTTTATTGTAAGCGCACAGTGATTGCCACAGCCCTGGCACACTGCTGCTTTGGATGTATGTGTAAAGGTTTCAAGGCTCTCAAGAGACATGAGCGTCGATTCTTCAAGGCCGAGTCCCATTGAATAAATAGCTGCGCCGTACGCACCCATGATACCTGCGATGGCGGGGCGAACAACATTGTGTCCGATTTCTTTTTCGAACGCACGAAGAACCGCGTCGTTTAAGAACGTACCTCCCTGAACGACTATATGCTCGCCGAGTTCTGTCGGAGAGTTGGCTCTGATAACCTTGTAAATTGCGTTTTTAATAACCGATACGGAGATTCCGGCGGAAATGTTTTCAACGGAAACACCGTCTTTCTGAGCCTGCTTGATGGACGAGTTCATAAATACCGTACATCTGGAGCCTAAATCCACGGGTGCATTGCCTTTAAGACCGAGGGTCGCAAACTCTTTTGAATCATAGCCCATCGATTTGGCAAAGGTCTCTATAAAAGAACCGCAGCCCGAGGAACATGCTTCGTTAAGCATGATGCTGTCGACCGCTTCGTTTTTAATCTTTATACACTTGATATCCTGACCGCCGATATCAAGGATGAAATCCACATTCGGAAGGAACTGCTTTGAAGCCATGAAATGAGCCATGGTTTCAACAAGTCCTCTGTCTACGTGGAATGCGTTTAATATAAGCTGCTCACCGTAGCCCGTGACTGCCGATGCACGAATTTTGATTCTGTCGCCGCAGAGTGTACGGACTTCTTTTAATTTTTCTTTTACGACGTCTACAGGATTTCCCTTGTTGGAATTGTAGTAATGCCAGAGGATTTCCTTTTGGTCGTTTATAAGAACGAGTTTTGTGGTCGTGGAACCGCAGTCGATACCAAGATATGCATCGCCCGAGTAAGCTTCGATATCCTTGAATTCAACCGTTTCTTTCCCGTGACGGTCTTTAAACTCTTTTAATTCATCGTCGTTTTCAAAGAGTGCGCTCATATGAGCAACTTCTCTTCTCTGCGCTACGGCATCTTCCATCATTTCGATGAGTTTGCCATACTCGTAGGTCTTTTCAGCCTTTTCAGCGAAAATCGAAGCACCGAGAGCAACCGCATAAAGAGAATACTCGGGGAAAAGTGCATTGTTATCGTCAAGCTTTAATGTTTCCCTGAAGGCTTTTCTTAAGCCCTTGTTGTAGAAAAGAGGGCCGCCGAGGAACATTACCTTGCCTTTTATTTTTCTGCCCTGTGCAAGACCTGCAATCGTCTGATTGACAACTGCCATGTAAATACTTGCAGCGATATCGTTCTTTGAAACACCCTGATTGATAAGGGGCTGAATATCCGTCTTAGCGAATACGCCGCATCTTGATGCGATAGGATAAACCTTTTCGCACTTAAGACTCATTTCATCGAGTTCATCGGGAGTTACATTTAAAAGAGAGGCCATCTGGTCGATAAAAGCGCCCGTACCGCCGGCACAGGTTCCGTTCATTCTCTCGTCAACTCCGCCTTTTAAGAAGATGATTTTTGCATCCTCTCCGCCAAGCTCTATTACAACTTCGGTGTCGGGTTCTTTTTCCTCAACCAAAGCAAATGTGGCATAAACTTCCTGCACGAACTGGAGTCTTGCGATTTCTGCCACACCGAGTCCTGCGGAACCGGAAATTGCTATCTTTATTTTTTTATCGCTTAAATACGGTTCGGCTTCTTTTAGGAGTTCTAAAGTTTTCTGTCTAACCTGAGAGTAGTGTCTCTCATACTTTTTGTATAAAACTTCCTCGCCGTCGCGAATTACGATTTTTGCGGTGGTGGAACCGATGTCCACGCCTACATTGATTGTTTTGCCTGACTGCTGCATATCCTGCTCACTTATTCACTGATAAACTTTTTAACTTCTTCAAGTCTGACGTTTGCTTCTCTTACGCCCTCGTCATACAGAGCGTGTATCTTTTCGATATCTTTTTCCATGTGTGAAACATCCCAGTGCCCCTCGGGCTGGAATATAAGCACCGTGCCTTCTTTGGCCATTTCTTCCATCATCTCGTACTGTCCTAAAAGAAGCGGAATTCTGTTTCTTATGGAATCTCTGAAGCCCTTGAATTTCGGATATTTTACCTTCATTGCCGGAAGGTATTTTTTCATGTTCGAAGGGTTCATTCCCTCTGCCTTGGTGGAAACTACGATGATTCTGTCGCACCCTTTTTCCATGGCTCTTTTAATGGGAATGGGATCTGATACGGAACCGTCCATGTAATAGTTTTCGCCTATTTTATAAGGACCGCTGATAAAAGGAAGGGAACCCGTCGCACGACCGCAGTCAAAAAGACTGTCTATGGTTCCGTTATCTTTTAAGTATTCCGGCTTGCCCGTAACACAGTTGGTAGCAACAACTTCCACTTCCGTTTCGGACGCAAAATATTTATCAAATTCAAAAGGGGGTTCTTCAAAAGCCATTTCGCCGTAGAGTTTGTTAAGATTCATGAAATGGCCGCTGCGGCATAATTCTCTGAAGCCGTAATAGGAATGTTCCCTCGGACATAAAAAGACCTGTTTGGTACGTCCTTCCTGTCCTGCTATAAAATTGTAAAGCACTCCCGCACCTGCAGAAACACCGCAGGCGTAATCGAAAGTAATTCCTTCTCTTATAAAAACGTCAAGTACTCCGGCGCTGAAACTTCCGCGAAGTCCGCCACCCTCAAGTATAAGTCCGGTTTTCATTACAATACCTTGCCAATTAAAACTTTTGTCTTTTACGGATTCTATTATCCGCACATAAGACACCATTTAATAATTTAGCAGAAAATAAGCAAAAAGTCATTATATTTAACGCAAAAATCACAATTGAAACCTTTTTTGCGAAGAATGGCTCTTTTATGGTATAATAACATCAAATGTGGCATACGAAAAAACGGTGTGAAAATGCCACCTGCGAGGTGTCGGAATGTTTCATATTTATGACAGAATAAACAACGGTGAAGTATATATAATTGCAGAAATGAGCGCCAATCACGGCGGTAATGTTTTCAATGCTTTGGAGATTGTAAGACAGGCTGCGGCAGCGGGTGCGGACTGCGTTAAGATTCAGACTTACACGGCCGACAGTTTAACCATTGACTGCGACAACGAATATTTCAAATTAAAGGGCGGTCTCTGGGGCGGCTACAAGCTCTACGACCTTTACAAAGACGCCTGCACACCTTATGAATGGCACAAGGCAATCAAAGATGAATGTAAAAAATGCAATATAGACTTCCTCTCCACACCTTTCGACAATGACGGCGTGGATTTCCTCGAAAAACTCGGAGTTGAAGCTTATAAAATCGCCAGCTTCGAAATGGTGGATTTAGCCCTCGTTGAATATGCGGCTTCAAAAGGCAAGCCGATGATTATCTCGACAGGCATGGGAAGTCCCGAAGAAATCGAAGATGCGGTTGCCGCATGCAGAAGAGCCGGAAATGAACAGATTATTCTTCTCAAATGCTGCAGTGCTTATCCCGCACCCTGGGATGAAATGCATTTGGGAAATATTCCCGATATGAAAAAGCGTTTTAACCTTCCTATCGGCCTTTCGGATCATTCCGAAGGAAGCCTCGGCGCAGTTGTCGGAGTATCCTTGGGCGCCTGCGTGGTTGAAAAGCATGTATGCCTTCCCGGAATTGAGAGTGCCGACAGTAAGTTTTCCATGAGCATGAAGGATTTTGCAAAGATGGTTTCAGACGTAAGAAATGCTACCAGAATCGCAAAAGGTCCCGACTACACACTCTCTGAAAAAGAAAGAAGCTCGACGATTTTCAGAAGAAGCCTCTTTGCTATTAAAGACATTGCCAAAGGCGAAGAATTTACTTACGAAAATATTAAAGCCATTCGTCCAGGCTACGGAATTCTGCCCAAGCACTTAAACGAGCTTATCGGAAAGAAAGCCGTAAGAAGCCTTAAACGCGGAGAACCCGTTACCGAAGAGTTTTTAAAATAACCCGATTTCGGGAAAGGATAAAAAATGAAAATACTCGGCTTATACAATAACGACTGCGCTCTTCCTCTTTTCGACAAACTTGAAGAGATGGGCCATGAGGTTGTAAGAATGAGCGAGCGGCTTGACGTTTCTTTTTGCGAAAGCGGAAATTTCGATCTGGCCGTAAGCTACACATACAAATATATTCTGTCCGAAGAAATTCTGTCGGCTTTAGGCGGAAATGTGGTTAATCTGCATAACTCATATCTGCCTTATAACCGCGGCGCTTCTCCGAACCTTTGGAGCATTGCGGAAGACACTCCGCGCGGTGTCACACTTCACTATATGGATGCCGCACTCGACAAAGGTTATGTAATTGCACAAAGGCTCATAAAAGAAGGTGACGGCGAGACTCTTGCATCCAGCTACGACAATCTTGATAAAAACGCCATCGACCTGTTTTTAGAAGCTTTTGAATACTATCCGAAGTGGCCAAAAATTAAGAAAAAAGTCTCGGGTAAAGGCAGTTATCACTCTGTGGCGGATACTAAAAAACTTCTTACGGTTATTGATTCTTACGACATGAAAATAACCGATTTTAAGAAGGCTTTAAAGGATGCGGGGATTATCTGAAAAAAGGGATTTTGACTTGTTATAAACTCCCGAATTTAGTATAATTGTACTCGGTGTACTCATGATTTTTATCTATGTTTTCAAGAAAATTACCGAAAGGAAAAGATAAATGAAAAACAAAAAATACCCTTACTATGACACGCTTGAAGATATCTCGGATTTAAAGGACCTGATTCTTACAAAGGCAGCGGACTCGCCCGATAAGATTGCTTTTGTATACCCCTGCGAAACCGGTGAAATGCGCAAAACCTATCACGATTTAAAAGAAGATATCAACGCATTCGGAACATGGATGTACAAAAACAAAATCAAAGATAAACATGTTGCAATCATCGGAAAGAACTCATACGAATGGCTCGTGGCTTTCCTTGCATGTGTTAACGGCGGAAACGTAGCGGTTGCAATCGACAAGTCCCTTCCCGCAAACGAAATCTCCGAACTTCTTAAACTCGCCGATGTCGACTATGCTTTGGTAACCGACCAGTATGTCGAAAAAGTTGATACCAAACTTGTCAAAAAGGTATTTGATCTCGGAACTTTCGATACAATTCTTTACGAAGGAAGAAAACTTCTTCGCGACAAGAACAACGATTTCCTTACATATCAGATAATTCCCGAGAAGACCGCTGCGATTCTTTTTACATCCGGAACAAGCGGCAAGAGCAAGGGTGTTGAACTTACGAATCACAATATAGCATTTGAATTAAACCGTACCTGTCAGCTGTACAAGCCTTCGGGAAACGTGCTTGCAATACTTCCTTTCCACCATGCTTTCGGACTTATCGTAGGCATCTTTATGGCGGTTAATTACGAAGAGCCCATTTACATCAACAAGTCACCGAAGTACGTAAAGAAGAATTTACAGGATTTCAAACCCCAGACCATTTTTATGGTTCCCATGTTCGTAGAATTTTTCCACAAACAAATCTGGGCAGAAATTGATAAAAAAGGCAAAACAGCCGCTACCAAAGGTCTTATGGCTTCAACCGATCTGCTCCTTAAGACCGGTGTGGATGTCAGAAAGAAAACATATTCGGCTATTCATAAAGTATTCGGCGGCAATCTTGAATATATCATCTGCGGCGGTGCTGCACTCGATCCCATGTATGTAAAAGAATTCCGTTCATGGGGTATCGAAATCTTAAACGGCTACGGCACCACTGAGTGTTCACCCTGTACTGCAGTAAACAGACCTTTCCATCATAAGGACGGCAGTGTCGGAGTTCTTATTCCCGATACCGAAGTCAGAGTCTCCGAAGAGGGCGAAATCCTCTTTAAGGGCGACCATGTCATGAAGGGTTACTACAAAGACGAAGAAGCTACAAATGCAGTCATTATCGACGGCTGGTATCATACAGGTGATTTGGGCTTCGTGGATGAAGAAGGCTTTATCACACTTACAGGCCGTAAGAAAAACCTTATCATTCTTTCTAACGGCGAAAACCTCTCTCCCGAAGAACTCGAAGAAGACTTCGCACGTGATCCCGCTGTCAAGGAAGTCCTTGTATATGACGAGAACAGCAAGATCGTTGCAGAGATTTTCCCTGAAGACGATTACCTTGGCAATCAGGCATACTTTAACGAACTTAAGGAAAAAATCAACAATAAACGTCCGATGTTTAAGCGTATTGCAATCGTTAAGCTGCGCAATGAAGAGTTTATCAAAAACGGCAGCATGAAGATTGTCAGATATTTAAATATCCCCAAGGCAAATTCTGACGAACAGGCAAAATAGTAAAACATGTTTAATATTCTCATCGTTGAAGACAACAAGAATACTGCAAGATTAATGGAAGTCGTTCTCACACAGAACGGCTACCATACCTTGCATGCAACCGACGGTGAGCAGGCACTTAAAATTCTCGACGAAACCCATGTGGATTTGGCTCTCGTGGATATTATGATGCCTGTAATGGACGGCATTACTTTTACGAGAGTTTTAAGAAACTCAGGTTCGCAGATTCCGATTATTATGGTTACCGCCAAGGACAGCCAGGAAGATATCAGAAAAGGCTTTTTAACCGGTACCGACGATTATATGGTAAAGCCGATTGACGAAGTCGAACTTCTTCTTCGTATCCAGGCGCTCCTTCGACGCGCCCATATAGCTGCGGAGCATGAACTTGTAATCGGAAAAACATCTCTTTTATACGATTCTTTTTTAGTCAGGGAAGGCGATTCGGAATATGAACTTCCGAGAAAAGAATTTCAGCTTCTTTTCAAACTGCTCTCATATCCCAATAAAACTTTTACGAGAAAGCAGCTGATGGAGGAATTCTGGGATTCGGAAACGCAGTCCGAAGAACGTACCGTTGATGTTCATATAAACCGTTTAAGAGACAGATTCAAGAATAACGACGATTTTGAAATAGTTACCGTCAGAGGTTTGGGATATAAGGCCATAAAAAAGGATTAATATGCGTAAGGCGTTCAAAAAACTTACAACCGCAATAGGAAATCTAATACAAAAGCTGATTGAAAGCATCATCTTTCGAATCAGCTTTTTTATCATTTTCGCCCTTACGGTATCAAACGTGTTAGCCGGCGGCATAATGATGATTCTCTATCAGACTTCCTTAAGAGACAAACTTGGAATCACGCCCCTTAAGCTTACAATCATCGTGCTTGTATTCAGTTACCTTTCATCCGCGGCGCTCTCAATCGTTATAAACAGAAACGTATTTAAGCCTTTAAGAAAGCTCACCAAGCTTACCGAACAGGTTGCCGAGGGCAATTATGACGTCAATGTAGAAGGCATTACAAATTTCTTTACAGAGAAATCCGACCTCGGTAATCTGGTAAATGCTTTTGAGGACATGACGCACGAGCTTTCCTCAACGGAAATTTTTAGAAACGATTTTATCCACAATTTTTCGCACGAATTCAAGACTCCGATCATTTCGATAAGAGGCTTTGCAAGACAGCTTTACAAAGGAAACCTTACACCCGAGCAGCAGAGCGAATTTGCCAAAATCATAATGGACGAGAGTGAACACCTCGCCAATATGTCTTCTAACGTGCTTCTTTTATCAAAGCTCGAATCACAGGAAATTGTTTCGGACAAGGAATCCTTCAGTCTGGATGAACAGCTTCGAACCTGTATGCTTATAATGGAGGAACAGTGGAGCGAAAAGAACATAACGATTGATATGGATCTCGATGAAATAGATTATTATCAGAACAAGGATCTTTTGTATCACGTATGGATGAATCTTTTCTCAAATGCGGTTAAATTCACCAAGGAAAACGGAACCGTATCGGTTCAGTGCCACAGGGCAAATGATGCGATTTTCGTTGCAGTCTCCGATAACGGTATGGGAATGGATGAAGAAACCCTGAAACATATATTTGAAAAATTCTATCAGGGCGATTCTTCGCATGCGACCGCAGGCAACGGCCTCGGACTTTCGCTTGTTAAGCGAATCGTCGAAATGATGGAAGGACGTATTTCCGTCGAAAGTACTTTAGGAAAAGGCAGCACATTTATTGTTTCACTCCCTCTCCAGAATATAGAATCATAAAAGAAATATTTATAATTTTGACCATAGAAAAACGATGCCCGAAAGCATCGTTTTTTATTATTCAAATATATATTCCATAAAAGTATCGTCTCTTTCCTGCGGCTTGTCATTTACAATGAGCACTACGTAAACGCCTTCGCCCGTTAAGCTGTAAACTCCGATCTTCTCACAGACTTCCTCGGGAAGCTTGATGGCTTCAAGGTCTGCCACGGGTTCTTCTCCCTCGGCCAGACCTTCTTTTGCGCTCTCCGATACGAAGTAATATCTGTCTTCCTCGGGAATATTGTACTTATCAGCATAGGAACTTATATCCTTAAAGCAGTCCAGTTCAATATAGTGATCTATATATTCGGCGTCGATGAAAAAGTAATCATAATATCCGGCCACAATATATGCAAACAGGTTCTGATCCTGTGAGGGGTCGGGCTTAACTTCCTGACCTTCCACAAGTGTCATTGTAAGATCTTCTGAAAGATTTACCTGCTGTTTTCTCTTCTTCGTGGCAATCTTGTCAAAATAATCTTTGGTTAAGTAATCTCTGCCTTCATCGGTTACAGCACATAAAAGAAGTCCGCCTGAATATAACGTTTCTTTCTGGGCGATAAAAGCATCATATACAAACCAGAGTGCAAAAAATCCAACCAGTACGCCAAGAACAATCTTTAGCAAATAGTAATCCCTGATAAAACCGATTTTTTCCTTGAACGATAGCGATTTGAAGGTTTCTTTTTCGGCTTCGATTTTGCCTTTTACCGTATGCTCGTCAGGTCTAATTACAAGAGTGTCTCCGAGCTTCGTGTCGCCTTCTTCCGAAACCTCGCTTTCTTCAGTCTTTTCTTCGGCTGCCTTATCCTCTTCTTCTTTTTCTACCCTTGCCTCAAGCTTTTTAAATCCTTTTATGAGCGTAAGGTTCATAAAATAAAACGAAGTCGTGGTACCGAATAAAAGAATCGCGGGAAGCCATGATGCGTACCATAAGCAGGATATTATTGTAATTATTTCAAGAGCTGCTATAAGCGCAAGCTTTATAAAATACAGGAATGAAAAGAGACCTGCACCTTTATATGCTTCTTTTACGGTCATTTCAAATCTAGCTATGAAGGGGAAAATCGTAGCGGTAATAAAAACTACGAAGCAGGTAAGCAGTACAAGTAAAACCATATAGATTTCATTGACATTGCCAAAGCCCTTATTATAAATCCAGAGCCAGTCAATTCCTAAGAGTATAAGAACTACGAGCTGGATTATCCAGATAAGAGTCGCCTGTTTGAAATTGTCTTTAAAAGCCTTGAAATACGGTTTAAAGAGTGTGCCTTCTTCCTTACGCACTATCTTCATTGACACATAATATTTGGCTGTATAAGCCGCACCGAATGTGATTATGGGAATACTTAATATAAGTGTCAGAAGATTGAGGATAATCATATCCGCAACCTTACCCATAAACTGCATTACAGGGCTGTCAAATTTAAAAATATTCATAAAGGATTACCTTTCAGAAAAAACCGCTCCGGAATAAGCAGTTCCGAAGCGGTCAAAATATATTTTTGAAATTTGGTTAACCTTTTACGCCACCGATTGTAAGACCGGTTACAAAGTATCTCTGTAAGAAAGGGTAAATACAGATGATAGGTACCATAGTAACAACTGTAGCTGCGGATCTTACGGATACAGGTGTTACCTGTTTAGCTGAACTTGTATTGTTATTACCGTTTGCACTACCGCTGGTCTGCATTACCGAATTGAGCAGTTTCATCAATTCGTACTGCAGTGTTGTGTATTCTGTTTTCATACGGTTATAGAGCATTGCATCAAACCATGAGTTCCACTGCCATACAGCTACGAACAAAGCAATTGTTGCGTAAACCGGTTTACACAGAGGAGATATGATTTTGATGAAGATTGTGATATATCCTGCACCATCGAGCTGTGCGGATTCTTCTAGTTCATCAGGTAAGTCTTCCATGTATGTTCTAAGTACCATTACGTTGAATGCACTTACCATACCGGGAACAATGTATACCCAGAATGAACTGGTCAGATGTAAATATCTGAAAAGTAACATAACGGGAATCATACCGCCGTTAACGTACATTGTAATAATCCAGAACAGTGAAAGAGATGATCTGAAAAGGAATCTCTTACGTGACATGATGAATGCAAGAAGTGCATTGGCAATAAGTGATGTAAGTGTACCGAGAATAGTTCTTAAAACGGTAATCTTAGCACCAACCATGAAGCCCTGGATGTTAAGTACTTTGTTATAACTTTCAACTGAGAACTTTCTGGGCCAGAGGTAAATTCCGCCTCTTACAGCATCAAGTCCGTCATTGAATGAATATGCAACGGTATTCCATACAGGATACAATGTTACGATTGTAAACAGAATAAGGAATATTGTATTGCAGATTACGAATGCCCATCCCCATCCGTCCATTTTTCTGGAGTTCTTGTGGGCTAATCTTTTTATTGTTTTTAACTCTTCGTCGCTCAGTCTTTCTCCGCCATGAGAGTTTGTATAATTGAGGGCGAAATCGTCTTTTTTTATTTTCATATTCTTTTCTCCCTCCTAGAACAAACTTTCCTGGCCCATCTTCTTGGCCACAGTATTAAATATTAGTATCAATAGAATCGCTACGACACTCTTAAATATACCGGCCGCAGTACCCAGCGAGTAGTCCATCTGTCCAACACCCCAGTTAAGGATGTAGATATCGATGGTCTGTGAAACGTCCTGTACAAGACCGTTACCGAGTAAGTACTGAACTTCGAAACCACAGTTAAGAAGGTTACCGATGTTCATTACAAGAAGGATAACGATTGTGGGTGCGATACTCGGAAGAGTAATGTATCTGATCTTGCCCCATCTGCCTGCGCCGTCAATTTCAGCTGCTTCATAAAGTGAAGGATCGATAGCTGTGATAGCTGCAAGGTAAATAATTGCGTTCCAACCGGTCTCTTTCCATACATTGGAAAAGGCTACAATCGGCCAGAACCAAGCCGGGTGGGCGAAGAAGTTATAACTGTCGTCAACAATGTGGAAAAATCTTAAAAGTTCATTTACAATACCTGTACTTGATAAGGAGTCATGTATAATACCACACACGATAATCCATGAAAGGAAGTGAGGTAAGTAAGAAATTGTCTGAACTAATTTTTTTCCTAATTTATTCTTTACTTCATTAAGTAAGATGGCAAATACAATAGCCATAATAAAAGTTGTAGCAAGATTAAGAATACCCATACCGATGGTATTTCTGATGGCTCTAATAAATACAACTTTGTCAATCCATATTTTCATCGCCGAGAAAATGTTGCCTGTTGTTTCAAGGCCCCATTCAAAGACGTCAAATTCAAACATAAATTTGAATTTATCAAATCCAACGAATTTGGAATGTAATAAACCTGATTTTAACTTATAGTTCTGGAATGCCATTACCCATCCGCCAAGAGGAAGATAGTAGAATAACAAACCATATAAAACGAATATAAAACTGATTAAAAGTAATACCCACTGTCTTTTTAATTCGCCCTTGGATATTCTCTTTTTTGATAAAGCCTTAATCTGGGCTTCACTTAAAGTAGATGCGTGTTCATATGCCTCTTTGGCATAGTTATCAACCTCGTAAGCTTCGTCAATAGCGTTAGCTTCGGTTGTTTCTGCAGTTTCTTCCGCAACCGTCTCAACATTTTCTGCTATAACTGTTTCTGCTGCGGTCTCAGTTGTTTCGGCTTCGGCATTAATCTCGTTTTCTACTGCTGCTTCTTCAGTATTGACGATCTGATCCGCTTCGTTTGCCATTTTTAAGCCTCCCTTTCCTTTAAAATGGCAACCACAGCTATAAACAACCGTGGTTGCCACTTCATTAATTAATTATTACTTTTTACAAGATGTAATGTGAATTACTTGCTTGCTTCGTATGCAGCCATACGATCATCAAGTACGCCCTGTGCTTCGTTAAGGAAGTCTTCAGGTTTACATGCATTGTATGCATCCATGTAGTTAGCCCACTCTGAATCGAAATCAGCTGCCATAACTACCTTAGGAAGCCATTTATGCTTTGTCTCGCCCATCTTACCCCAAGCAACACCACCAGGAGTGTCGTTGTTAAGTTCGTTGGACCATGACCACATCGGGAACCAAGGATGTGTTGCATTAACATCTTCTTCGATTGAACCGATCATGTCGGGATAACCGCCGGCATTGTATGCCTTGAAGCAGTTTGCAAGAGGCTCTGAAAGTCCTGCATAGAACTCGGATGCCTGCTCTGCGGGCTGCATAGCGTTCTTACCATCTTTGCTTGTTCCAAGCCACTGAGGCATGTATGAGTAGTTACATACGTGAGATGCCTTGTAAGATGTATCGTTAAGTTTGTCTCTCATTTCCTGAGTTCTGTAGTATAAGCCGTCTTCATCTACTAAGTAGTCAACGCCTTCAACGCCCCAGTAACGGAGATCATGGATTTCCTGTTCAAGAATATCGCTTAAGAACTTGAAAGCTCTGTCAGGATCTTCACAGCTTATTGTAACAGCACAACCTGATGATGCGTTAACTGTATCACCATATGTATGCCATCTCTGCTGTGTAACACCGTCTGCCATAAGTCCTAAAGGAACATATTCACATCCGAGGTCAGCTAAACCTGATGTAGCGAAGATAGGAGTAACTGTGTAGTTGAAGTCCCAGTTCTGGTCAACCATACCAAGTACAGCACCTGTAGAAAGCTTTGCGATGTACTCATCGTATGTCTGTGTTGCGAACTCTTTGTCAACGATACCCTTCTTGTATTCTTCGTTAAGTTTTGTGAAGTATGCCTTTGTGGTAGGTGTTGTGTTGTAGTCAACAATCTTCATTGTGTTTGTATCAACGATTACAGAACCATCGTTAGGATAACCATCGAGGAACTGTCCAGCGTTTTCAAGGCAGAAATATCTCCAGTCATCACAAAGGATTGTGTAAGGGATGATATTGATTGTGTTGCCTTCAGCATCTTCAAATGAAGGATGAGCTGCATAGTATTTCTCAAGAAGATCGAAGTATTCATCCATTGTCTTGATTTCAGGATAACCGTACTCTTCAAGTACTCTTACCTGAATCCAGAATGCTTCGTCGTTATGACCTGTAGCCTTGGACTCGCCGTATGTGTTGTTGAATACGTTAGCCCAGTAGATCTTTCCATCATCCTGACGGAACATATCCCACTCATAATCTGAGTACATCTCTTTAAGGTTAGGATACTTCTCAATATAAGGATCCCAAGCTACAAGAGTATCAGCTTCGTAAAGTTCCTTGAATCCTTCACCAGCATCGATGAAAGTAGGAAGTTCGCCTGAAGCAAGGATTGAACCAACTGCTTCTGCTGCTGTCTGACCTGTAAGCCATGTTTCTTTAACTCTTACACCGGTCTTCTTAGCGATGATTTCCTGAATGTCGTTTCCGTCGTTGATTTCGGAACCGGGCATTGCTGCGAACATTGTCCAGTTAACGATTTCATCTTCCGAATACTCTTTTGCTTCTTCTACAGCGGGTTCGGGATCATCCGGAGTTGTTGTTGAAGTAGCAGGTGTAGGTTCATCGGGTGTTGTGGTTGTTGTAGTTGTCTTAGGGTCACAGCCAACCAGTGTTGCTGCACTAAGCATACCAGCCATGCCGAGTGCAATGAATTTCTTCATTTTCATTTTTTTACCTCCTATAAAACTATGCCGTCACTACGGCTAATCGTACTTTAAATTATACTTACGTTATCAGTTTTTTATAACCCGATAAAATTAAATAAAAAACCCGATAAAATATAGGTCGTTTTTGTCCTGTATTTTGTCGGGTAAAAAATGCTTGTTTTGCCCTATTTTTAGGGCTTTTTGCCATTTATTACAAATTGGGGCATTTGTCCTTCATCTGAAGTTTTTCATACTTTATTTCGGCGATTTTCCAGTCAGACTCATTATCTATGTCCTGAACCTCGGTTTCATCCACAATATATGGAAGAATGTCGCCTTTCATGAGTTTTTGGTTTTTCCTGAACGCTTCTATATTAAAGCAGTAGAACTGTCCCACGTCATGATACTCGCTTTCAAGATCCTGCGAACGCGAATCCATAAACTCCGGATATTCGAAGACAAGCTTTCCTTCTCTTATAACAAGAGCTCTCTTCGGAGGATAGGAAAAAGCAACCACGGGAATAAGCGTATCTGCATTACTTTCTATAAGCTTTGAAAGTGCATCCTTTAATTTTTCTCCGGTCACGAAAGGCGCCGTCGGGTAAATACAAACTCCGTACTCGAAAGTTTTGCCACGCTTTTCATATTCGTCGATTACTTCAAGGATAACGTCGTTTGTGGTGGCAAAATCGCCGCTGGTTTTTTCGCTTCTGTAAAAAGGAACCTTTGCGCCGTATTTTAAAGCAATCTCTGCTATCTCTTCGCTGTCCGTGGAAACCATGACTTCGTCAAATTCTTTACTCTCAATCGCAGCTTCTATCGAATAGGCTATAATCGGTTTGCCCAAAAAATCTTTTATGTTCTTCTTCGGTATTCTTTTGCTGCCACCTCTGGCGGTAATGATTGCTATGCTTTTCATGTTTTTCACCTACTGATGACTGTTGTTTTTTCTGTACTTCGACGGTGTGCAGCCCTTAATCTCAATGAACTTTCTGATAAAATAATCGCAGTCCATATATCCTACTTCCTCTGCTATCTGGTTAATCTTCTTATCCGTCATGATAAGCTGCTTGGCTGCTTCGTTTATTCTGATGTTTGTCAGATAGTCCTTAAAAGATACATTGTATTTCTTTCTGAAAACCTGTCCGAGGTAGGAACTGTTCATGTAATACTTTTCGCCAAGGTTTCTTAAGGAAATGTTTTCCGCATAATGCTCTGCGATATCTTTTTCGATGCTGGATAAAATACCTCTGGAAACATTCTTTCTTAAGCTCATCAGATAATCCGCATACTGAAGAGCGAAGTTTTTAAGGTGCTGGCTCGAACCTCTCGAAAGAGTTTCTTCAACCGAATTTTCGGAGATGTACTGAATTACTTCTTCCTGGTTTACATTGTCGTCCTGCTCGCTCGCAAGGTGGATAAGCTGGAAAAGAAGATAGTTGATGTTTAAGTTTACGAGGTTGTAGTTTTCGCCTACATTGGTGATTTCCTCATAAAGTTTTTCCACACTCTTTTCAATCTGTTCTTTTTCGTTTTTCTCTATTGCTGCGATACAATCGTCCAGACTCTTTTTGCAGAGATACGCACTCTTCTGTTCAATCTGAACTTCATCCTCGTAAATGTATACTCTCTTTTCGTTGTGGAAGCCCTTGATACTGTTTAGCATTCTGCAGGATGAGTATGACTTGGCTATCTGGGATATGTCGCCTACCTTTTTGCCGCAGATCATTCTTACGGGCTTTAAGAGTATTCCTTCGATTTTCTTAATCATGCTCTCAAAGAAATCAACATCCGACATATCGTATCTTGTAGCCATATTGTCGCAGTAAATGAAACCTACATCATAACTTGACTCATCATAGGAAACATCAAAGATAAAATGATTTTCATTATCTTTATATACTTCACGGCACGCAGAATGAAGCTGGTGCTGAAGCACTCTTGCATCGTAATCGTCCTCGTCGCTCTCTCTTGTTTCATCAGTGAGTTCGATGTCCACATATCTGATTTTGCCGGATAACTGCATGTGCTTTTTGACATATTCGATATTGCTGTCGTCGTATTTGCCTTTTATGAGCGAAATAACGTTTCTGGCAAGATAAGCATCTTCCATTTTTGCACGGTCGTCTTCTTTTTCTCGCGTGACCTTTTCAAGTTTGGATACATTTCGTAAAAGAGCCAGAATGTCTTTTTTCTGTACGGGCTTTAAAATGTAGTCCATACTGTTGTATTTAATCGCTCTCTGGGCATACGAAAAATCATCGTAACCCGTAAGGATTGCGAATCTTGCTTTGGAAACGCCTGTTTTCTGGATGTTTTCAAGAAGTTCCAGACCGTTCATGACAGGCATCTGAATATCCGAAATGACTAAATCCACTTCATTGTTTTTAAGATATTCGAGCGCTTCTTTGCCGTTGGATGCGGTATAAACTATTTCAAAACCTTCCTTATTCCAATCAACAAGTATTTTCAAACCCTGAAGTATAAAGGGTTCGTCATCGACAAGCATGACTTTTAACATCACTCGCCCTCCTGCCTTTTTAATTTATCAAGCGGTATCTTTATTATAACACTCATTCCGACTCCGGCTTCGCTTTCGATATCAAATTTGACCGCACGCTCGGTAACCATCTTAAGTCTTAAACATGCGTTCATGATACCTACATGCTTTCTGGCTTTAATTGATTCAATGGATGCGTTTTCGATATCGTTTAGCATTTCCTGAACCTTTTCCTCGCTCATGCCTTCGCCGGTATCTTCAACTTCTATATAAAGATATTTGTCGGATTTATAAACTCTTACGAATATCCAGCCCTGCGTTGCCTTGGATTCAATCCCGTGAACACAGGCATTTTCAACAAAAGTAACAATGGTGAGTTTGGGAACCAGATAGTTTCCGCATTCCTCTTCAACATCAATATCAAACGAAAGTCTGTCGCCGAATCTGTAGCTCTGAAGCGCCAGATATGCCTCGATGGATTCGATTTCCTTTTTAACGGTAACGAAGTCCTTTCCCCACTCTACATTCTGTCTTTCCATAACTGCCAGTTTGTCGACCATGGATGCGGTTTCCGTCTCGCCTTTTAAGAGTGAATGCATTCGTATACTCTCAAGAGCATTGAACATGAAGTGAGGATTAATCTGGCTCTGAAGAGCAAGAAGTTCTGCCTTCTGTCTGGCGATATCACTTTCCTGTTCCTTGATTTTATCCTTGTATACGGTTGTTACCAGTTCATTGGTGATATCAACCATCTTATTGTATTTTTTCATGAGGGATGCAAGTTCGTCATTACCCTCTACGTTTTTGATGGAATTGAAGGTGTTGGTTTTCTCGCTTCCGAAAGCATTTTCCAGAATGGCAATTCTTTTGATAACCGTATTTTCAATTATCATTAACATGAATAAAGGAATGATAATCGTAACTATCAGAAGAATTATGAGAATCTGCCAGTGATCTCTTAAGGCGTTGGAAAGAATTTTTGTTTCATTAACGATGATGATATCAACCTTCGCACCTGCAATATTAATGTTTTTGACAACATTGTTTTTGTTCGTCAGGTCAACCTGCGATCTGTAAATAACCGAGTCGCCCTCCGTGGAGAATACAACGTAATCGTCAATAATAACATACGCGGGGTATTTGGAGTTAAAGGACTTTAATGTGCTCTGAAGCGTACTGGAGTCGTGTCCTATTACCACATATTTTTCGATTCCGCTGTCCCTTTCATAATCCATTCGTTTTATATAATAAAACTTTCTTTTGGATCTGAATTCGCTTTTTTCGTTTAAATCATAATAAGCACAAATCAGATCTTTTCTGTCGCTTTTGACAAAGTCCCGGTACCATTTCTGATTCTCTACACCGGACATTTTTTTGATAAACTGAGCATCCAAAAGCGTATCGTTGTCTGCATATACAACTATGCTGTTTCTGTTTAAACCTGACGTTGTTTCGAGGAACGAATCATAAATGATATTAGTGTAGTCATCCCAGAACTCATAACCGTTCTTATATTTTTTAATGGCAAAATCATTTATCCTCGGGTTTTTGTTTACACTTTCCGCCAGGGTTACATCGCTTGAAAGCATGTTTTCGAAATAATTCTGATAAACGCCGGCGATATATTCCATATCATATTTGATTGCATTGATTTCCTGACTGTACACGGCGTCCAAAATAATGATGTCCGTTACGATTAGCGGAAGAAAAACGCACGTAAAATAAAGCACAAAAAATTTGTGTCGGAATTTCAGATTGTTAAAAATCTTTTCTATAGGTTTTGCAAGAAATCTGAATGCTTTTCTCATACGCCATCATTTTATCACAAATATACAGTGTTATAAAGGAAAAAAGTGCCGGGCACCAATGGTACCCGGCACTGAAACTGCCTGTTAAATCTAACCTTATTTTACTTGAAAGGATTCTCTGTAGGATAAGGAAGTGAAGCGGGCTGATTGTAGTTGATATCCTCGATGGGAACTCCGATGTATTTGAATACTTCGTAGAGAGCCTTGCCGTGATGTCCGAATGTAACTGCACCATGGTGAGGATAGTTCTTCTCGATGAGCACGTGACGATAGAAACGTCCCATTTCCTTAATAGCGAATACGCCGATACCACCGAATGATTTGGTTGCAACGGGAAGTACTTCACCTTCTGCAAGATATGCTCTAATCTTAGCATCAGCTGTTGACTGAAGTCTGAAGAATGTGATATCTCCGGGAACGATGTCGCCTTCAAGAGTACCGTTTGTAACTTCGATAGGAAGTGCTCTTGCCATGATCATCTGATACTTCATCTCATGGAATGCAAGCTTCTTGGAGCATGTATTACCACAGTGGAATCCCATGAATGTATCTGTATGCTTGTAATCGAATTTGCCTTCGATAGACTCTTTGTACATATCCTTGGGAACTGAGTTGTTGATATCAAGGAGTGTTACGATATCATCAGATACGCATGTACCGATGAACTCGGAAAGACATCCGTAAATATCAACTTCACAGGATACGGGAATACCCATACCTGTTAAACGAGAGTTAACATAGCAGGGAACGAATCCGAACTGTGTCTGGAATGCGGGCCAGCACTTACCTGCGATTGCAACGTATTCTCTGTAACCCTTGTGTCCTTCAACCCAGTCAAGAAGTGTTAATTCGTACTGAGCTAACTTAGCAAGTACTTCGGGCTTCTTGTTGCCTGCGCCGAGTTCTTCTTCCATCTCTTTAACCTTTGCGGGAATTCTTTCGTCACCGGCATGCTTGTTGAATGATTCGAAAAGGTCAAGTTCTGAGTTCTCTTCGATTTCAACGCCAAGGTTGTAAAGCTGCTTAATAGGAGCGTTACAAGCAAGGAAGTTAAGAGGTCTGGGACCGAATGATATAATTTTAAGTTTGCTTAAACCAACGAGTGCTCTTGCAACGGGGATGAAATCATTAATCATCTTTGCACAATCCTCAGCATCACCTACGGGATACTCGGGAATGTAAGCACCTACATTACGAAGCTTTAAGTTGTAGCTTGCGTTAAGCATACCGCAGTATGCGTCGCCTCTGCCGCCGCAAAGGTCATTCTGTGTTTCTTCTGCTGCTGCACAGAACATCTTAGGTCCGTCAAAGTGCTTAGCAAGAAGTGTTTCGGAAATTTCGGGACCGAAGTTTCCAAGGTATACGCAAAGTGCGTTACAGCCTGCCTTCTTGATATCTTCAAGAGCCTGAACCATGTGGATTTCGCTCTCAACGATACAGATAGGGCATTCATAGATATCTGCTGCATCATATTTAGCCTTGTAAGCATCAACTAATGCTTTTCTTCTGTTAACCGAAAGTGATTCGGGGAAACAGTCACGGCTTACAGCCACGATACCAAGTTTAATCTTAGGAATGTTGTTCATAAAGTTGGCCTCCCATTTTATAATTTTTTTCTTTTGATTTTATATTACAAACTCCTTTGCCTTAGCCGTACAGAGTTCATAAACCATTTTACTCTTCTTCCGATTATTTTACAAAGTCTTTTACGCCGGCTGCGATGCCTTCTGCATCAAGACCGAACTTGTGAAGAAGCTGTGCGGCCGTACCGGACTCGCCGAATACGTCCTGTACCCCAATCTTTTTAAGAGTTGCAACACCTGTCTCTGCAAGGACATCTGCTACTGCGCTGCCTAAGCCGCCGATTACGGAATGCTCTTCAACGGTTACAACCTTGCCTGTCTTCTTTGCACTTGCGATTACAAGGTCTTTGTCAAGAGGCTTGATTGTGTGAATGTTGATTACTTCTGCGTCGATTCCGTCAGCTTTAAGTGTTTCTGCTGCCTTAAGAGCTTCGCATACACAAACGCCTGTAGCGATGATTGTTACGTCTTTGCCTTCCTTAAGTGTGATTCCTTTGCCGATTTCGAATTTGTAATCGGGCTTGTCGTTGATTACGGGAACCGCACTTCTGCCGAATCTCATGTAAACGGGACCTACATATTCTGCTGCTGCCTTAACAGCTGCTTTTGCTTCAACGTCGTCTGAAGGAACGATAACTACCATACCGGGAATTGTTCTCATAAGAGCAATGTCCTCGTTACACTGATGTGTAGCACCGTCTTCGCCGACTGTAACGCCTGCATGTGTGGCACCGATCTTAACATTAAGATGAGGATAACCGATTGAGTTTCTTACCTGCTCGTAAGCACGTCCGGAAGCGAACATTGCGAAGGATGAGCAGAAAGGAATGATTCCTGTTGTTGAAAGACCTGCTGCGATGCCTGTCATGTTACATTCAGCGATACCGCAGTCGATATGTCTTTCGGGAAAGGCTTTCTTGAAAGTACCTGTTTTTGTGGCACCTGCAAGATCGGCATCCAGTACATATACTTTATCATTGATTTTTCCTAATTCAACAAGAGCGTTACCGTAACTCTCTCTTGTTGCTATTTTTACAACATCAGACATACTCTTTACCAATCCTTTCCAAATCTTCCATAGCTATTGCATACTGCTCGTCGTTAGGAGCTGTGCCGTGCCATGAAGCCTGATTCTCCATAAATGATACGCCCTTACCCTTGGTGGTCTTTGCAATAATTGCTGTAGGCATACCCTTGCATTCTCTTGCTTTCTTGAAAGCATCTGCGATCTGTGAAAAATCATGACCGTCGATTTCGATTACATTAAAATTGAATGCTTTGAATTTGTCTGTGATGGGATAAGGTGAGCAGACATCTTCAATCTTACCGTCAATCTGAAGTCCGTTGTTATCAACGATTACACAGAGATTGTCGAGTTTTCTGTGACCTGCGAACATTGCAGCTTCCCAGATCTGACCTTCCTGGATTTCACCGTCGCCGCAAAGAGCGTATACTCTGTAATCCTTGTTTAAAAGCTTTGCGGAAAGTGCCATACCTACTGCTGCGGAAAGTCCCTGTCCGAGTGAACCTGAAGACATGTCAACGCCGGGTGTTTCCTGCATACAGGGATGTCCCTGAAGTCTGGAGCCGAGTTTTCTTAATGTTTCGAGTTCTTCAACGGGGAAGTATCCTCTGTTGGCAAGTGTTGAATAAAGTGCGGGAGCAACATGTCCCTTTGACAATACGAAACGGTCTCTGTCATCCTTCTTGGGATCAGCGGGATCGATGTTCATCTCCTCAAAATAGAGATATGTCATGATATCAGCTGCGGAAAGCGATCCGCCGGGATGTCCGGCTTTTGCAGCATGAACTGCGGTTACGATTCCTTTTCTGACATCATTGGCCTTTTTCTTAAGTTCCAATTCGTTCATACTTAATCTCCTGTTTTTATTTATTATTTGATAATATCAAACACGGGTTTGCAAGCCGGATAAATGGTCTTGAACTGCTGATATTTCTTTTCATATTTTTCAACGAGTTCGGGATCGGGCTTTTCTACATCGAGAACCTTAACGATTGCCTTTGCAGCTTCTTCAACAGATGCATATTCGCCGCATCCTACTGCTGCAAGCATAGCGCCGCCAAGTCCGGGACCTTCTTCGGAAGTGATTCTTTCTACTTCCATATTCATAATGTTGGTAATCATCTTTCTCCAGAGAGGGCTCTTTGCACCGCCGCCGCAGATTCTGGTCTTTGTAAGAGGAATACCGAGGCTTCTGGCAACTTCGATTGAATCACGAAGTCCGAATGCAACGCCTTCAAGAACTGCCTGTGTCATGTCTTCTCTGGTGGAGTCCATTGTAAGACCGATGAATGTTCCTCTTGCATCAGGATTGTTGTGAGGTGATCTCTCACCCATTAAGTAAGGAAGGAAGAATACATGATTTTCACCGAGCTTACTTATATTAGCCTGCTCTGCTGCGTAATCCTTGGTCTTGATGATTTCGTCCATCCACCACTTGTTACATGAAGCTGCGGAAAGCATACAACCCATTAAATGGAAGTTTCCGTCTGCATGGTCAAATGAGTGAAGTGCGTTGTTCTCGTCTACGCCGAATTTTGCTGAGGAAATAAATACTGTTCCGGATGTGCCGAGTGAAATGTTACATCCACCGTCGCCTACGACACCTGTTCCTACAGCTGCTGCCGCATTGTCGCCTGCACCTGCGCAAACCTTAACGTTATCTGTAAATCCGATTTCTTTTGCGATTTCGGGTTTAACCGTACCTGTTACTTCGTAAGACTCATAGAGCTTGGGAAGCATTGATTCGTCTACGCCGCAGATATCACACATCTTCTTGGACCATTTCTTATTCTTAACGTCAAGAAGAAGCATACCTGAAGCATCCGAATAATCTGTTGAGAATACGCCTGAAAGGATATATGCGATATAGTCCTTGGGAAGCATAATCTTTTTAATCTTTGCAAAGTTCTCGGGCTCGTTGGCTTTCATCCAGAGAATCTTGGGAGCGGTGAAACCTGCAAATGCGATATTTGCTGTTTCTGCCGAAAGAACGTCTTTGCCGATTACATTGTTTAAGTAATCTGTTTCTTTCTGTGTTCTTCCGTCGTTCCAGAGAATTGCGGGTCTGATAACATTGTCGTTCTCATCGAGAACTACAAGACCGTGCATCTGTCCGCCGAAACTGATTCCTGCTACCTGAGTGGCATCAAAATCTTTTACAAGTTCCTTTAAACCTTCGAGTACAGCCGTTTTCCAGTCTTCGGGCTTCTGCTCCGACCAACCGGGATTCGGGAAATACAAAGGATATTCCTTTGAAACCGAGCTTACGATTGTACCGTCTTTTTCCATCATGATCAGCTTTACAGCCGATGTTCCGAGATCAACTCCGATATAATACATAACTTTCTCCTTTTAGATTGTAATATTTTCGCCTACAAGTCCGTTGAAAGCGCCGTCAATCTTAGCATCTTCGTGAGCGATGAGCCACTTGTTGACTGCTGTAAGAAGCTTGTCTTCCTTGGTGTAGGAATTCTTGAATGTGAGGTCGTAGTTTGTTCCCTTGGGAAGAACTACTACAGCTTTGAAGCCCTTGTCTTCTACGTGGCAGGGTGCATAGTGAAGAGTTGTTGCATACATTTCAACAGCTACGCCTGCGGGTACAAGGAAAGCTTCAATCTTGGATGTATCGTATTTGAAATCTTCGGTAACATCCTTTAATTCGCCGATAAGAAGAACCATATCGTAAAGAGCCACATTGATTTCGGAATCTCTGTGATACTCAACTGCGTTAAGTGCCTTGTTGTGTCCGTTGCACATACCGATCTGGATGGGCATTCCGCCGTAAAGGCTTTCGGAAATAATCTGTGTTGCAGGTGTGCACTCAAGTGCCTCTACTCCGGGGAAGTATTCAACTCCTTCTGCGGGCATGGGAAGTGCTTCAAGGTTCTTAAGGATTTCGGAAAAATCGATTCCTTCGATAATCTTGCCATACTTCTTAAATGACGGGTCTGTTACTTTTTTGATTTCCATAGCTTTTTCTCCTTTTATTTTTTTCTCTCTTTATTCGTTTTCAAAATGAGAGTTTATTTACCATTTTTTGTTCGGACATGCGGATTTTTTAAGAGCCGCTCTTATCTCCACGTAGCATCCGCAGGAAGCGCAGGTGCCGGCGTTAAGTTTTTCGCATTCCTTACATACATCAAGTCTTGCTTTGTACGTCGCTTCGTCGCTTCTGTCCGAGGGCTTTATGATGTCCGTATGTTTTTTTATCATCTCGTCGTAGGCTTCCTTACCCATTTCAGAGATGAGACAGCGTCTGCAGATTTTTTTATATTCCATATTAAGCGGTAACTTCGATGCACATTACGCTGCAGGGAGGAATTGTATATCTGATTTTATCGTTCTTAAAAGAAATGTTTTTGAATTCCTCATCCTTGACAACATCGGGATTGTCGAAGGTGTTGTGGTCGTCCATCTTTCCTTTTACGATCTGTGCCTTAACTTCCTTGATGTTTGCTCCGAGGATAACGCTTTCAACCATTGCTTCCTCGTCGAGTGAAAGGTTTGTCACGGTCATGATTATCTTTCCGCTTCTGTCTACCGATACAGACTCGGTAAGATTCGGAACCATGTATTCGTCTTCGAGGCCGACCTTCTTGGTATCGATGAAGCTCTCCAAAAGATCGTTGTCCTGATGAGCACTGTACATCTTGAATACGTAGTATGTAGGTGTCTTAATCATCTTCTCGCCTTCGGTGAGGATGACTGCCTGAAGTACGTTTACAAGCTGTGCGATGTTGGCCATCTTTACTCTGTCGGCATGCTTGTTGAAGATGTTTAAGTTGATTCCGGCAACAAGTGCATCGCGGATGGTGTTCTGCTGATAAAGGAATCCGGGGTTGGTGCCTTCTTCGACATCGTACCATGTGCCCCACTCGTCAACCATGAGTCCGATCTGCTTTTCGGGATCGTAACGGTCCATAATTGCCGAATGGCCTGCAATATAGTCTTCCATGAAAAGAGTTTTTCTTAAGGTCATGTACCACTCTTTTTCATTGAAGCCCGTAGCCTCACCCTTCTTAGCCCAGTCGTAAGGCAGAGTATAATAATGGAGAGTAAGGCCGTCCATAAATCCGTGCGCGTTGTTCCAGGAGCCTGCTCTTTCAAAGCATTTCTTCAAAAGGGTTTCGGTCCATGCGTAATCCTTGTCGCTAGGTCCAACCGCAAGTCTTTTGATTTTTTTATCAGGATTGTAATTTTTGACAAATGTCTGATAGTGTCTGTAAAGATCGGAATAATACTCGGGACTCATGTTTCCGCCGCAGCCCCAGGTCTCATTTCCTATTGCGAAATAATCAAGATTCCACGCTTCGTCGTGGCCGTTTTTTCTTCTTAAGTCAGCCATGGGTGACACGCCTTCAAAAGTCATGTATTCAACCCATTCGCTCATTTCTTTTACGGTGCCGCTTCCGACGTTACCGTTAACGTATGTCTTACATCCGAGCTGACGACAGAGTTCCATGAATTCATGTGTGCCGAAAGAATTGTCTTCGACTACTCCGCCCCAGTTGGTGTTAATCATTTTCTTTCTGTCTTTTTTCTCACCGATACCGTCCATCCAGTGGTACTCATCGGCAAAACATCCGCCGGGCCATCTTAACACGGGGATTTTCATTTCCTTAAGAGCTTCGACAACGTCGGTACGCATACCGTTAACATTCGGAATATCCGAATTTTCCCCAACAAAAATACCCTCGTAAATACATCTTCCGAGATGCTCACTGAAATGTCCCTGAATTTCGGGGTTAATGTGACCTTTTTTTATCTGGGGATTAATGATATGTCTGTACATAAAATTCTCCTAAGAAAAAAATATTGCGGTTAGTTGCTTAAAGATTTAAGCAAAAACCCACACTTATTATTATACATAAAATTAACTATAGGTAAATTAAATCTTTTGGCATTTCTTTTGTTAAAAATGACATCTATAGTTTGTGGTGTTTTTATCTATACTTTGTCGGTAAAATACAGTTTTGCATTACCCTTGAAGCATTAATCGGCGGGTGTTATTATTACATTGTATTGTTTTAATTAACTTTAAGAGGATTATCATAAAAATGAGCGAACAGAACAATTCTCACGAGAATAACGATTATACATTCCTGCGTGAAAAAATAACCGAGCGCCCCATCAACAAGCGTAAGGTTTTCAAGCAGTCTCTTTTAACGATTGCCCTTGCGGTAACGTTCGCTTTGGTTGCCTGCTTTGTCTTTTTCTTTTTCGAAAAAGGAACTCTGGGCAACTTGGACAAAGCGCCCGAACCCGAAAAGATTGAGCTTAAACTTTTGGAGCCGACCGAGGAAATTCTTCCCGAGAACATGCTGATAGAGGATGAGCCTGAGCCCGAACCGGTGATTGAAATTCCTGACAATACCGAAGCAATCGCAGATGCTATCGCTGCATACGAACCCGATATCGATGACTATCAGGGAATCTTTAATAAAATGAAGGCTGTTGCGGCTGAATCCAAAAAATCCATGGTGACCGTAACCGCCATCCAGGATAAAACCACATGGCTTAATTCCTCGTACGAAAACAAGACCGGAACCACGGGACTTATCATCGAGGATAACGGAACGGATCTCTTCATTTTGTCCGATGCCGGAATCCTTTCCGACTCCACGGAAATCGTGGTTACTTTTCCGAATACTCAGGAGTGTCTGGCAACCGTAAAAGCCATCGATTCTTTTACGAACTATGCCATCCTGACGGTTCCTCTTTCGGAGCTTAACGACACGACTAAGAGCGCCATGGCTTACCCGACTTTCGCCAATTCGCAGCTTTCATGCAAGCCCGGTGATATCGTAATTGCCATCGGGGATCCTTTGGGATACGGCTCATCCATCGGATACGGAATGCTCACTTCAACAGGAAATGAAATCAACGGAATCGACCATAATTATTCGCTTCTGACAACAGATATCTACGGCTCTGCGGAGGGCTCGGGTATTCTTATAAACAGAAGCGGCAGAGTAGTCGGAATCATAGATCAGTCCTATAACAGGGATGAAAACAAAAACCTTGTTTCTGCTGTCGGTATCACAGAGCTCATAAAACTTATCGAAGACATGTGCAACGATGTTTCGCGTCCTCAGATGGGTGTTTCCGTGACCAATGTGTCTTCCACGGCAATGCGTTTTTACAATGTTCCGATCGGAGCATATATTACCGACATCCAGATGGATTCTCCCGCAATGCAGGGCGGCATTCACAAAGGCGACGTCATTACTGCCATGAATGATGCGGTTATTACAAGTGTCCTGGACTATGAACTCGAAATAAACGAGTGCAAGCCCGGAGACGAGGTGGTCGTTACGGTTATGCGTTTAAACGGCGAGACCTATATAGACATGGATATTAAAGTTACTTTGTCCGAATAAAACGGAGCACAAATGAGAAAAACCATCTATACAAAGTTCATATTTGCTTACCTATTGTTTGCGCTCTTCGGATTTCTGGTCGTGGCCACTTTCTCATCCAGAGCAATTAACGATCTGGTTACGAAAACCGAAGCCGACAAACTTTACAAGGAAGCAATTATTATCGCAGATACATACGCCAAAGATCTGTACGGTTCCGAAACGAGTCTTGAATCCGTTAAAAAACAGTTCGATATTCTGGCGCTTTATTTTGATTCGACCCTCTGGATAATGAACCCCTCGGGTCTTATTGTTCTTTCTTCCGACAGTCCCGTCGATGTCGAAAATCCGGTACACGTAAACAATTTCAACCCCGCGGACAATATTGGCGGTTACTATAAGGTCGGCAATTTTTACGGAATGTTCGAAGAGGATGTTTTAAGTGTTTTTGCTCCGATTACCGACGGTTATCAGGTTCTCGGCTACGTTATCATTCATAAAAGCGTATCCGAACTTAAACGTCTTTCCGAAAAGCTGCTTACACTTTCGTATTATCTTTTCATCATTCTGTTTGTACTCTCGCTGATAATACTTATTTTCTTTACGAGTAACGTTTACAGACCTCTTCGTAAAATCACCAAAGCAACCGAGGAATATGCTGCGGGAAACTTACGTTACCAGTTCCAGATTGACTCAGAGGACGAGCTGGGATATCTGGCGGCATCGCTTAACTATATGGCAAGCGAACTTTCCAAAGGAGAGGACAATCAGAAGCAGCTCGTTGCCAATGTTTCACATGACTTCAGATCGCCTTTAACAAGCATTAAGGGCTATTCCGAGGCAATGCTTGACGGAACCATTCCGCCCGAACTTCACAACAAATATCTTGAAATCGTAACCAACGAATCCGACAGACTTATAAAGCTTACCAATTCGCTGCTTACTTTAAACAACTTAAATACCGAGGGAATGATTCTCGAATTAACCGACTTTGACATTAACACGGTTATCAGAAAGACACTCGCAACCTTCGAAGGTTCCTGCCAGAAAAAGAAAATCACGGTTAATTTAACTCTTACCGGAGACCAGCTCTTCGTTAAGGGCGATATGTCAAAAATCCAGCAGGTTCTTTACAATCTTTTGGACAACGCAATCAAATTCAGCAATAAGAATTCCGAAATATTTGTGGAAACAAAAGAGAAGCATAAGAAAGTATTCGTCAGCGTAAAAGACCAGGGCATCGGCATTCCCAAAGAAAGCTTAAACCAGATCTGGGACAGATTTTACAAGACGGACCTTTCCCGTGGTAAAGATAAAAAAGGTACCGGCCTCGGCCTTTCCATAACGCGAGAAATCATCCGCGCACACGGCGAAAACATCAATGTAATCAGTACCGAAGGCGAAGGAACCGAGTTTATCTTTACGCTTACATTATCCGATATTAACGACGAAGAAGAATAGACTTAAACGGAGCAAATAATGCAGGTTAGATTTGAGAAGGTTGATTCCCCCGAAAAAGAGGAAGCCCTCATAAAAGCACAATCAAATACCGACGATATCAAAGCGGCGATCGAACTTCTCGAAGGCGGGAAGCGAAAGTTACCGCTCATAAAAGAAGGAGAAACGATTCTTTGTGAAACTACGGCTTTTTATTACATAGAATCCGTGGATAAAAGAAGCTTTGTCTATACAAAAGACGACTGTTTTGAGACTAAGTTACGATTATACGAACTCGAAGAAACCCTCGGCGCTTATTTTTTAAGAATATCCAAATCTATGATTGTTAACTTAAAGAAAATAAAAGGTGTAAAATCCGATTTGAGCGGCCGAATGGAAGCAACCATGTTAAACGGCGAAAAAATCGTCATTTCGAGAAGTTATGTGAAAGAGATTAAAAGGAGGCTTGACTTATGAGCAAAATAAAAATGCTTTTCTTTCAGACAAGCTTTATATCTCTCGGTATATTCCTTGCGGTAGGGGTTGCACAGGCTGTTATGCATTTTACGGGAAACACTTATACAACCGACTGGTATTTCCTCTTAAGCGTTATTTTAGCCGGTGTACTCTGTTCACTGCCTTCGTTCGTCCTTAACGCCGAAAAAATAAAGCCATTTTTCGTCAGGATAATCATTCAGTTCACTCTGGTTTTTGCTGCGGTATCGCTCCTCGGATGGCTGTTTAAATGGTATTCGGATATCATAAGTTACCTGTTCGTAATACTGATTTTCATCTTTGTGTACGCATTCGTTTGGATAATGACAAAGTGGTTTTACGTTAAGGAAGACAAGGAAATAAACAGCGCTCTGGATTCCATCCGCGACGAAGAATAATCCTTAAAAATCAAAAAAATAATCATAAATGAGCAACTTGGTAGACCTTTTTTGCATCTTGGTCGAGTTGCTCTTTTTTTATTGCTCTTCTTCGATACAATGGGTTCATACAAAGAAAACGTGAGAAAGAAAGGATACAAAATGAACGTAATCGAAGTAAAAAATCTCGTAAAAAAATATAACGAGCACTTGGCCGTCGACGGAATAAATTTTGAAGTAAAAGAAGGCGAGCTCTTCGCATTCCTTGGTGAAAACGGAGCAGGCAAATCCACCACAATCAACATACTCTGCACAATACTTGAAAAGACTGCGGGGGACGTAAAAATCTGCGGTCACGAACTCGGCAGAGAGGACGATCTTATACGAAAAGAAATCGGAATCGTTTTCCAGAACTCGGTGCTCGACGACAAACTCACCGTAAAAGAAAATCTCTTCACAAGAGGCAGCTACTACGGATTAACCAAAAAGGAAATTGAGGAAAGGCTTAAATCCTTTTATGAGAAATTCGAACTTGAAGAAATCATGAAAAGAAAGTACGAAAAGCTATCCGGCGGCCAGCGAAGAAGAGTTGATATCGTAAGAGCGCTTTTAAACAATCCGAAGATTCTTTTCTTAGACGAGCCGACCACCGGACTTGATCCGAAATCCAGAAAAATCGTCTGGGACTACATCGATTATTTAAGAAAAGAAAAAGGCATGACAATCTTTTTAACCACGCATTACATGGAAGAAACAAGGGATGCAAATCACGTGGTAATCCTCGACAAGGGAAAGGTCATCGCCCGCGGAACTCCCGCAGAACTTAAAAGCAGTTTCGCTTCCTCGAAGCTTTTCTGGTATACACAAAGAAGCGAGGCAAACGATCAAATGGCAGCCTCGATAAACTCAAAAATCATATACGATGCAGACCATTACAACATTCTTTTCGACAAGGACATACTTGATATCCTAAGCGCAAACAAAGACAAGTTCAAAGATTTTGAAATCATCAAGGGAAGCATGGACGATGTGTTCTTAACCCTCACGGGAAGAACGATAGCAAACTAAAAGAAAACAATAATTAAACATAAAAAGGAGACTTGAAAATGAAAGGTTTTATCGGATTAACAAAAAGAAACGTACAGATATATTTTAAAGACATTCACTCGGTGATTTTCTCACTGCTCACATCAATCATAGTATTTGTGCTTTACCTTCTCTTCCTTAAGGGATCTTTCGTAAGTGCAATCGAAGGCAGCATGCAGGGTCTCGAAGCATTCATAAACGCAGAAGACGTAAAGATGTTCGTAAACGGTGTTCTTCTTGTCGGCATCCTCGGTTCCGCAACAATCACCATCCCTTACAACTGTCTGACAACTATCGTAAAAGACCGCGAACGCAAAGTTGATTACGACATCCTCGCAACTCCCGTAAAAAGATGGCAGATTATTCTCTCCTATCTTTTAGCAGCGGTTATCTCATCATTTTTAATGACATCGCTTCTTTTAACAGCAGGACTTATAATCCTTTCCTTCCTCGGCAATATGCACTTAAGCGCATTAAGCATACTCGGAGCATACGGAGTAATTCTCCTTGGATGCATGTCTTCAAGCGCACTGTTTATGACGGTTGTTCTTTTCTTCAAATCTTCCTCAGCAGCAGGAGCATTCTTCGGAATCCTTTCCGCAGCCGCAGGTTTTGTAATCGGAGCTTACATCCCTATCTCACAGTTTTCCACAAAGATTCAGACCCTTTGCAATCTTTTCCCCGCAAGCCAGCTCTGCGCACTGCTTCGAAACATGCTTTTGACAGGCTGCCTTAATGAAATGAACCGCTCAATCGGCGGTGTGGACAACGGAGCTTTCGTTGATGCCATCCGTCAGTCAATGACCTTCAACGCATCGATATTTGAAAAGAGCCTTCCCGTAAACGCAATGTGCATTTACATCGGAATCTTCACATTATTAAGCCTCCTCGTAATGATTTTCCTGTACACGAGAGTATATAAAAAGAACTAAATTACAGCATTTAAAAAAGCCGCCGGATTCGGCGGTTTTTTTATTGTCTCTGCTTAATACAATATAGATAAAAGTATCCTTAAAAACAAATTTACGACACATTTGGATGGTATTTTTAGTAATTGTTGCCACGCCTTGTCGTACTACAATTTATATTTTTATAAAGGTAAAATAATTTTATAAAGAATAAATAATTCCTTGCTTAATCAGGCAGTTATCATACATTGGAAGATTTTCGAAAAAAATGAAGGAATATAACGAGACTTTACAAAGAATTAAAGAATTGTTAGCCGCTCGGGGCTGGTCTGTATACAGATTATCCCTGGAATCCAATATTCCCGAAAGCAGTTTAAACACCCTTTTTAAAAGAAATAACGAACCAACGCTGCCAACCCTCAGAAAGATATGTCAGGGTTTTAAAATATCTCTTTCGGATTTCTTCGCTTATGAAAAAACACCGGAATTTGTAGATTTATCCGCGGATGAGATAAATCTCCTGGTTGAATACCGCGCGACTTCAAAAAGCAATAAAAAGCTCTTAAAAGCATATCTGGCCGGACTTAACAAAGTTCTGCCCGAAGAAACAGAATAAAACGAATTGCTTTAACATAACTAAACAATTCTGGCAAAGTGTCTGGCAATCATTCTGATGCGAGACACTTTTTTTCTTAATCGCGGTGCCGGCTATGGGGATAAGCCGGCACCGTTCTTCGTTAAATTACCAGTGAAGTCTGTGAAGTTCACCCTCTTCTTCGAGTCCCTTAAAACCGTTCTGGCGGAGTGCTTCATAAAGAACGATATTGACCGAATTGGAAAGGTTCAGCGATCTTATTTCGGGAAGCATCGGAATTCTGATGCACTCATCAGGATGTTCCACGAGTATTTCCTCGGGAATGCCCGCGCTTTCTTTTCCAAACATAATAAAGTCATTGTCCGAATACTTTACATCGGTATAAACATGCTTTGCCTTGGTAGTTGCAAAGTATATATGTGCATTGGGATTTTTTTCGAGAAAATCTTTATAGTTGATATATCTCTTAACATCCAGTTTGTCCCAGTAATCCATACCGGCTCTTTTGACGCTTTTATCATTTAAAATAAAACCAAACGGCTCAATCAGATGAAGAGTCGTTCCCGTGGCAACGCAGGTTCTTCCGATAGCGCCTGTGTTAAAGGGTATTTCCGGTTCTAAAAGAACTATATTCATATCTATCCTTTCAGTATGATTGCTTTCAAAAATAAGGTCTTAATTTTGTTAACAATTCCGATTTGACATATATTTTCAGCGTTATTATAATTTATTTAAAGAGCATTACCGATAGACGGTTGCCCTTTTCATTTTGGTTTTTTATAACCGCCATGATTAGAGGTCAGTGGCGGTTATTTTTTTGTTTTTGAATTGCGTCCCAGCGTGTATCCTACGCTGAAACAGGTAATGGCAAAGCCTTCCCGAGGGAAGGCTTTTGTTTACTGATTTCTAAGCTTTTCTACAAAACTCTTAAGTCTGCCGATGGCAACTTTCAAATCTTCTATCGAGTATGCGTAGGAGATTCGAAGGAACCCTTCGCCACAGTCTCCGAAAGCGGTTCCGGGAACTACCGCAACCTTCTCTTCCTCGAGGAACTTAAGGGCAAATTCTTCGCTGGTCATACCGAATTCTTTTATGCAGGGGAATACATAAAATGCGCCGAAAGGCTCAAAACAGGGAAGTCCCATCTCTTTGAATTCGTTCATCAGATAACGTCTTCTCTGGTTGTATGCTTCGGTCATTTCGATTACATCTTCTTCGCCGTTTTTCAAAGCTTCGATAGCTGCATACTGGCTCGTCGTGGGAGCACACATGATTGCGAACTGATGAAGTTTAATCATCTGTTTTATGATTACTTCGGGTCCTAATGCATATCCGAGTCTCCAGCCGGTCATTGCGTATGCTTTCGAGAAACCGTTTATGATGATGGTTCGCTCTCTCATGCCGGGTATCGAGCAGATTGAAACATGCTTTGATTTATATGAAAGTTCCGAATAAATTTCATCGGAAATGACGAATAAATCATGCTTCTCGATGATGGGTGCTATTGCCTCCAAATCTTCTTTTTCCATGATTGCCCCTGTGGGGTTGTTCGGGAATGCAAGGATTAAAACCTTGGTTTTTTCTGTGATCGCACCCTCAAGTTCTTCAGCTGTAAGTCTGAACTGATTTTCATTCTTAAGCGGAAGAATTACGGGAACGCCGTCTGCCATTACGGTGCAGGGTTCGTACGAAACATAGCAGGGTGTGGGAATGATAACTTCATCGCCCGGATTAAGCATACAGCGAAGTGCAAGGTCGATGCCTTCCGAACCGCCCACGGTAACAAGTGTTTCGGTTAAGGGATTGTAAACGACTCCCTGTTTTCTGCCGTAGTAATTGCAGATTTCCTGTCTTAATTCTTTTAATCCGGCATTGGATGTGTAGAAAGTTTTGCCTTTTTCGAGTGAGTAAATACCCTCGTCTCTTATGTGCCAGGGCGTGTCAAAATCAGGCTCGCCCACACCGAGAGAAATGGCATCTTCCATCTCGCTTACTATATCGAAAAACTTCCTGATTCCGGACGGTTTTATATTTGTTATTTTATCTGACAATGGATTTCTCATGGTGTCATTTTCAGCCTTTCGTCTACATATTTTTTAGCAAGTATGGTACCGTGATCCTTGTATTTTTTAAGGATAAAATGTGTAGCGGTACTGAGTACTGTATCAAGCGTCGATAACTTGTCGGAAACGAAGTTGGAAACCTCTTTTAAGGACTTGCCTTCAAGAGAAACCAAGAGGTCGTAACCGCCTGAAATAAGGTAAACGCTGTTAACTTCGGGATATTTGTAAATACGCTCTGCAATTGTATCAAAACCCTGGCCTCTCTGAGGTGTTACACGAACTTCGATAAGCGCACTAACCTTCTCGATGCTGGTCTTTTCCCAGTCGATAAGAGTGTGGTAACCGCAGATAACGCCCTCCGCTTCCATTGCGGCTATCTCGTTAACTACATCAATCTCTTCTTCGCCGAGCATAATCGCCAGTTCCTTTAAATCGATTCTGCTGTTCTTTTCAATTGCTTTTAAAATTTGTTCGCGCATATTATTTGTCCTTTCAAAATTAATTATTCTAAAAGATTTAAATCTGTTTTTGCTTTTTCACAGGATTTTTCCGATTGAATCCTGCTTTATTTTATCGAGGTACCTTACGGCTTCCCCGTTTAAAATCAGTTTGTCGTTGTCGTCCCTGATCTTACCTATAACCGCGGCGGGAATTCCCTCGCTTTTAAAATATTCAACGAGCGCTTCGGGCTCTTTTAAAACCATCAGAACCATTCCCTTTGACTTCATTTCGTAGGGAGAAATATCAAAGAAATTGCAGATTTCAATGACTTCCTGTCTGACGGGAATCTTCTTTATATCAACTTCCAGACCTCTGCCTGCAATTTTCGCAAGCTCTCCGAGCGCTTTGAAAATTCCGCCTTCCGAAACGCATACTGTTTCTTTTATCATAAAAGAATCGCCTGCGCCTGACTCTTTGTCGGTCGAAAGACTCGCTTCGTAATCTTTAAAATACTCCATAAAAGAAGGCGAAAACCGTTTTATCAGTTCATCTCTTTTATGATTTATTAACTCAAGAGCTCCTTCGATTCCAATCCATTTGGTAGCAACTATGAAGTCGCCCGGCCGGATATTCTTGTTGCTATAAGGCTTATTATCTTTAATGTTTGACGTCATATAAATTAAAATGGCGCTGTCTTTAAAAGACGCGCCGGATTATTTTCATATTTATTTAGTCCCTTTTTCAAGAGATTCACTTTTCATCATCGCTCACCGGTTCGTCGCCAACTATTAAACTGCATACAAAAATCTTTGCATGCGATACATTCGACCGGCATTGACTTAATTAAAACATCGATACCAGAAACGGAATGATCATCGCAAGGCAAAGTACAATGGCGACCGCCGCGATAATGACTTTAGCTTTTTTTGTATGTAAATTCATCATAATATGTGCACCTCTTAAATATGTGTACGAAAAGGATTATAAATGAATTTAAATGTTTTTGCAAGTATGGTTGTCTTTGGTTAACTATAATAAAAGATTTTCTTGTATTTTAGTTTTTCATGAAATAATATAAATAACATCAATATCTATTTTTCTTATTTTTCCCTAAACAATAAAATATTTTTATTTGCCGTATATTGTTGTATTTGACAATACATCATTTTTGATGTATAAAGGAGGTGAGGTATTTATTGATAATATACGACTATATGACGTCGGGCGGAAAGAATCTTATAAAAGAATATATTGATTCTCTTCCGCAAAAAGAACGATTGGCAATCTATGATGTCAGAAACGAAATACGCGAAAATGGATTGCCCGCTTTTGTGAAACTTAACACTCGACAACTGCAAGGGAAATTATGGGAAATAAAGATATCCCAAACCCGAATTATGTATGTTATTGTATCTTTCGATGCCGTTTTCTTTTTAAATATTTGTAAAAAACAAAAGGGAAAGGCAGAAAAAGTCGAACTTGATAAAGCCATACAACGAGCAAAATCTGAAAATCTTTTATGAGGTGTAAATATGTTTGTAAAAAGTGACGGAGAAAGAGAGAGAGAAATAATCAACGAACTTATTTCTTCAGATGAGAATTTAAGAAAACAACATGAATTGTTTGTAGCAGAGATGGCGTTTAAGCAGGCATTAATTGAGGCGCGCATGGCTGAACAGCTGACTCAAAATGATGTTAGTCTTCGTTCAGGTTTATCCCAGCAGGCTGTAAGCCGCCTCGAGAGAGGAAATGGAGCTAGTCTGGAAACCATTATGAAATATTTGCTTTCCATAGGCTATTCCTTGACCATAACAAAAGTTCAATAAAAAACTTGTTTGCTCATCATGGGCAAACAAGTTTTTATTATCGTACAATATTCTTCTGTCCCGTCGGGCAAAAATCCCGTAAAAAGCACTCGCTGCACTTCGGCTTTGGAGCCTTACAGATACTCCTACCAAGTGTAATAAGATGAATGTTCCAGAGGATCCAGTGGTCCTTCGGGATTTTTTTCATAAGATCAAACTCGACATCCTTCGGATCTTCTTTTTTGGTAATTCCTAGCTTTCTGCTGATTCGGCCGACATGCGTATCAACCACAATGCTGGGCTCATGATAAATATTTCCGCGGATGACGTTGGCGGTTTTTCTGCCGACTCCGGGAAGGGATGTCAGATCTTCCAGCGATGAAGGAACTTCTCCGCCGAACTCTTCATCCAGTTTTTTACAGCAGCCGATGATATTAACGGCCTTTGCGTGATAAAACCCGAGCGGATGAATTATCTCTTCAAGCTCTGCTAAATCTGCATTGGCAAAATCCTTTGCATTTTTATACTTTGCAAAAAGAGTCGGAGTAACGGTATTTACCCTCGCATCCGTGCACTGTGCAGAAAGAATCGTAGCTATTAAAAGTTCCAGAGCATTCATGTGCTCAAGATAGCATACATATTCCGTTCCATATTCTTTGTCCAGCGCTTCTATTATTTTTTCAATTCGTTCTTTCTGAGTCATGGCTTTTATCCTTCCAAACGATATTATACATCATAAAATCTCCGCAGAAAACTTAAGTTGACAAAAGAATTTTATCGTTGTACTATGTGCCAAAACAAGCACGGACTCTTTATTAACAGGAGAAAAATATGGCTAAACAAAACTGGAAACCCGGAAATATGCTCTATCCTGTGCCTGCAGTTATGATAAGCTGTCAGGAGAAGGGTAAGAGACCCAATATAATCACTGTCGCATGGGCAGGCACAATCTGCTCCGATCCCGTAATGATTTCAATCTCGGTCAGAAAAGAACGCTTCTCTCATGACATCATAAAAAACAGCGGAGAATTTGTCATCAATCTTGTGACTGAGGAACTCGCGTACGCAACCGATTACTGCGGTGTGAAATCAGGTAAAAACACGGATAAATTCAAGGATATGAAACTGACTCCGATAAGCATAGAAGGAGTATCTGCTCCTGCAATTGCAGAGAGTCCTTTAAGCCTCGCCTGCAAGGTAAAAGAGATAAAGGAACTCGGAAGCCACGATATGTTTATCGCCGAAGTTGTGGGCGTTACCGTAGATGATAAATACATGAACAAAAACGGCAAATTCGAACTTAATTCCTCAAAGCTTGTGACCTATTCGCACGGCGAATATTTCGGTTTGGGAAAGAAAATCGGAAAGTTTGGTTATTCGGTAAAAAAGAAGAAATAAAAAACACTCCGTGAGGAGTGCTTTTTTATTATCCGATCTGAGCCTTGTAAAGATTGTAGTAAATTCCTTTGTTGTTTAGAAGCTCTTCATGAGTTCCGATTTCAGCTATGTTGTGACCGTCGATAACCATGATTCTGTCGGCTTTTCTTAATGTCGAGAGTCTGTGTGCAATTGCAAATGTTGTCTTATCCTTTGTAAGTCTCTCCAAAGCTTTCTGAATCATGAATTCGCTTTCGGTATCAAGACTTGCGGTCGCTTCGTCAAGTATCAGGAGTCTGGGGTTTGTAAGTATTGCTCTTGCGATTGCGACTCTTTGTCTCTCACCGCCCGATAACGAATAACCTTTCTCTCCGACGTATGTGTTGTAGCCGTCGGGTGTATGACATATGAAGTCATGCGCATTGGCCATTTTTGCTGCTTTTACGACCTCTTCATAAGTTGCATCGGGCCTTGAAAATCTGATATTGTCGAGGATTGTTCCCGAGAAGAGAAATGTCTCCTGCAGCACAACGCCAAGCTGTGAATGATACGATTTTGAATCGATATCTTTTATATCAACGTTATCTATTAAAAGATGTCCGTCGTCGACTTCATAGAGTCCCATCAAAAGGTTTATAAGCGTGGATTTTCCTGTTCCCGAAGCGCCTACGATACCGATCATTTCACCGGGTTTAATCACTACATTGATGTCTTCAAGCACCGGCTGATATGACTTGTATCCGAAGGTTGCGTGATCGAATGTAATCTTGCCTTTGATTTCTATATCTTTTATGGTCTCTGTGTCCTTATCGGCTGTCTCCTGCGAGAGAATATCGTTGATTCTCTCAAGGCTGCTTGTAAGGAGTGTAAGCTCTCTCGGAAGCCAGCTCATCCAGTTGATGTACTGGAATAAAAGAGTGGTGTATGTAATGAACTGATACAGCTCGCCGGCCGACATTTTGCCGTTAAATACGTCGTGTCCGCCGAAGAATACAACTATTACGACACCCATTCCCATCAGGAATGAAATCATCGGATAAAAGATAGCCCAGAAGGTTTCGTTCTTTCTCTGGATTCTCGCAAATTCAGTAGACAAGCCCTTGAAACGGTTTGCTTCCTCTTCTTCCCTGCCGTATGTTTTTACAACTCTCATACCGGAAATTACGTCCTGAAGGTCGCTTGATACATCATCGTTTTTCCGAAACTGCAGATGGAAAATTCTGTAAACGGTTTTACGGAATCCGACGATGAGTACCACTACCAAAGGCACCGTAATAAAGGTTAAAATCGCCAGTTTGAAGTTAAGAACCATCATAAAAATGATGTCCCAGATAAAGATGAAAAGCACCGCAAAGAGGTTACAGAAAACGTCCTCCATAAACTCTCTGATGCAGGTGGTATCCTGGGTAATTCTGTTTAAAAGTTCGCCCGGTCTTCTGTCGTTGATAAAAGCGAGCGGAAGTTCCTGGTACTTTTTAAACAGTGCCATTCTTAAATCCGCAGAGATCTTTGCGCCGAGTTTGGTGGAAGCATTGCTCTTAAAATAATTAATTACTACTATGCTCACACTCAAGGAGAACATGATTAAAAGCAACACCAGTGCGTGTTTAAAACCGCCGCCTCCCTTAAGCACATCGTTTATTAAGTGCTTCTGAATCTCGGGATTTAAAAGGGTGGTAATGGCTACTAAAACCATCAGCATAAATACTCCGAAGAAGTCCTTTTTGTAAGGCTTGGCCATTCCTATAAATTCTTTTAGGAAGCCACCTTCTTTTGAACATCTCGGACAGTTCTTGGTGCCGGGAATCGCTCTGCCACACTTCGGACACATCTTTTCGTATTCGCTGCTTTCAACTTCTTCGAAACGTCCGGAAATGAGGATGTTGATTCCTCTGGCAATATAAGCGTATCTGCTTAAATGCTTTGCGGAATAGTGAACCACTACTCTGTCTTCGCCATCCTTGGTGACAACGAGGATTCCGCCGCCTACCTTTGCCTCGGCTTTTGCCCTGCTTAATTCACTTATTTCAATTGTTTCTTTTATGGTTTCGCCGTCAAAAATATGGATTCTTTTGGTGGTGACAAAAAGATATGCACCCCTTATCCAGCCGCCGTCGACATCGATATCATACGGAATTGCATAATATATTCTCTCGTCTTCAGACAACGGAATCTTCTCCGCTATTTTGGGCGATACATCGTATTTTAAAATCATTATGTCTGTCCTTTTAGTCTTTTATAAGAATAAATCAAGTTTTCTTCTTTCCTTCTGAGTAAGAGCATTTACGTCTCTTATCTCAAATCTGTTTTCATCAAGGTCCATGATGATAAGTCTTGAATCGGATAATTTCGTAACCGCGTTGGACGCCATGTTTATAGCAAATTTGCATTCGCCCTTGTCTGTCATTACATGGAAATACGCGTAGCCGTATTCGTCCTTGATACTCATGATTTTCTGAATGACGGGAGTAAAATAATTGAGTCTTAACTGTTCTCTTAAGATCTCTTTTGTCTCCTCGTCAAAATCATCCAGGTTTTCGATGATACCGATTTCTTTTGCCTTATCCGTGTTTTCCCTGATGGAAATGTATTTGTCGGCATCGGTGAAAGGGAAAAGACGTACTACTTTTACCCTTTCATATTTTACGCCGTCATATGTAAAATTCACGAAGCCTCCGCTTGTACGTTCGAATTTATCCTTATTCGTAATGACGTGCATCGCGGTCATTTCTTCGGCTTCTTTTTCAAATGTGTTTAACTCTTCTGCCATGTCATTCTCCTCTAGAAACTGCTGCCTGCTGCCAGTGATTTGTTCTGTAGTTCATTGAGCTTGTGGAAAATTCCGTCCTCATTCTTATCAAGAACCTCGATCGTTCCTTCCTCAACGATTCGTCCTCTGTCAATGACTATGATTCTGTCTGCATCACGAAGTGTCGAAAGCCTGTGAGCTATGGAAAGGGTCGTTCTTCCCTTTACCAGGAGCTTGAGTGAATTCTGAATTGCTTTCTCGGTTTCGGTATCCACGCTGGCCGTAGCTTCATCAAGTATTAAAATCTTGGGATCCGCCAAGATTGCTCTTGCTATCGAAATCCTCTGTTTCTCTCCGCCCGATAAGTCCTTTCCGGAAGCGCCGATTATTGTGTCATATCCGTCCGGCATCTTCGAGATAAAATCATGTGCTCCCGCTAGTTTTGCCGCGCGGATTATTTCATCGCCGGTAGCGTTTTCATTGCCGTAGGCGATATTCTTTGCGACGGAACCCATGAATATGTAGGTATCCTGTGAAACCATCGCAACATTTTTTCTTAAGTCCGAAAGCGCTAAGTCTTTTACGTCGACTCCGTCAATTTTAATTGTGCCTTCTTTTACGTCGTAGAGTCTTGAAATAAGATTTACGAGTGTCGATTTGCCGGCGCCCGAACGGCCGACGATTCCGAGCACTTCGCCTTCTTTTACTTTAAGATTTATGTCCTTAAGTACATTTTTGCTGACCGTATATCCGAATGTAACGTTGTCAAGTTCGATTTCTCCCTTAGGCTTCATTAAGCGTACGGGGTTTTCTTTCTCAACGATTTCGGGAATCGAATCTATAATTTCAAAGAGTCTCTGAGCAGCATTGATACTCTCGGACCACATTCTGAATACTCTCGAGAAGAAATTCATCGGACCGTTAAGCTGTGCCACATAGCCTACGAATGTAAGCAGTACGCCGAGCTCGATTTTGTCGGTTTTTAAAACGAAGAAAACTCCGATAATCCAGATCCAGATGCTTGAAACTTCCTGCACCAGACTGTAAAGAATGGTGAATTTGTTTCGAAGTTTTACGATGTTTATTTCAGCATCCTTAAGGTTGTTGTTCGGATTTTTAAATCTCTCGATTTCCGCATCTTCCTGACCGAAAGCCTTTACTACTCTCGCACCTGTCAAGTTGTCGTTTGCCTTGCCCGATACCGCCTTTTCCGCGCGGTGTCTTTTGCCTGATAAATTCCAGAGACCCGGACGAAGCTTAACCGTCATAAATACGAGTAACGGTAAAAGAATGCAGGCGATAAGCGCCATCTGCCAGTTAAGTCTGTACATTACCACGAAAGTAATGATGATGGTCATTCCGTGAATAAATACCGAAGGTATGCCGTCTATGAAAAACTCTGTCACTCGGTTTGAATCAGTCAGTACTCTTGTCATCAGGCCGCCGGTCTGCTTGCTCGTAAAAAAGTTAAGCGACAACCTGCTCATAGCCGAGAAAACATCGGTCTTTATATCTTTTACGGTTGCTGTTGCAACGCGTGCCATTAACGCCATCTGAACCGTGTTTGTAATTTCTTCGATTACTCTGCTGCCGATAAGCACAAGCGCAAGAAGTAAAAGTGCTAGCACATATTTGCCTGATACGCCGAACATTGCAAGGAATTCGTTGTCTTTCTCAAGCACGTGGTCAAAGAGAACTTTACCGGTTAAATACGGCCATACAACGCTTATTGCTGCGCCCATTGCGTACGATAAAAACAAAATCGCAATCGAGAATTTGTATTTGAAAAAGTATCTTAAAACTCTTCCTAAGATTGTTCTTTTGTTGGTACACTTCGGACAAACCTTCTTCGCAGGGTCGGGATACATTGTTCCGCAAATGGGGCAGTAAAGCGATTCCTCGTCCTCTTCCTCTGCTTCTTTGCCTACGATGTCCGCATCAAAGGCCTTGCCGTTTTTGATGTTCTTTGTATGTCTTACAAAAAGATTTATCTGCTCGAGATATGTGTTGGTCATCGATGCGATTTTTATCGGACTGCCGTCGTATTCGGCTGATAAAAGAACCGCTCCGATCATTCTTTCTATTCTGAGATGCTCAGTTTTTGCAAGATCGTAAAGTGTAATCTCGTATTCGGCTAAGTCTTCTTCCTCGACTTTTTTATGAACCTTGGTTCCTCTGAAAAAGTGAGTATAGCCTGTCGGAATGTCGCTCTTACATACGCCGATATATTTATCTGTCAGAAAAACATATCCTAAAATATACTCGCCCTCGAAAGAAAGGTCTGCAGGGCATACCGAAAGGATATCTTTTTCGTTTATCCCGTATTCAGAAATCTGTTTTATTATGTTTTTAGTAAGTTTATTTTCTTTCATGTCTTCTCCAATTCGGGTAAAAAAAAATCACTGTTTCGCACAGTGATTTTACAAGCATGTAAATGTACGCCTTTATATTCTTATACCGGGAGTACGAAAAGCAAAATCAGTGCGAAGTAACTCAAAGCCGCCAGTAAATGCATTGACGGTCGCAATAAGTGATGTTTCAAAAATCACAAATAATCTCTTCATTTTTTCGTCCTCCTTTCCTTGTCTTTTTTTAATCCGTTAATTTAGTATATCAATCCGAGTTCTTTTGTCAATCACAAATTTTTCACATTTTCAAAAATATTTTTATACCGCAGGTACGGATTCAATCATAATTTCATAAGCGTGGCTCTGCAGGGAGCACCGTCCGAACCGCCGAGATTGATGGGCGCAGCGTTAAGAATGTACACGCCTTCTTCTATGCCTTTAAGCCTTATTCCTTCGAGTAAAACTATCTCTGCTCCAAGCATTATTAAGTGCACTGCCATCGGTGCATCTTCAGGTCCGACCGTCTGTGATTCGTTACCGAAAAGCTTGATTTTTTCTCTCGCAAAAACTTCTGCCGCCTCTTTTGTAACGGTTGCTTTTCCTTTTACGAGGATTCGTTCAGCCACTCTTTCGTCAATACTTTTTGCAGTCTTAATCATGGCTTCAGCGTCTTCTTTTTTTACATCACCTTCATGCTCAAATACATATGCATAGCCGATGAACTTATCCAAATCCACCTGATCGATTGTCTTTCCGTTATCCAAAAAATGATACGGTGCATCAACATGTGTTCCGTTGTGCGCACACATATTAAAAGCGGTCAGATTGCAGATTGCACCGTCGCTTATCTTTAATTTTATTTCTCTTTCGGGGCTCGGATCGCCGGGAAATACATTGCAGGTAAAAACCTCCTGCGAAATATCAAATACCTTCATTTGTAACCCTCTTTATTTCTTTATAACTTCGTTCATGCTGCCTGTACGATAGCCTGTTAAATCCATGGTCACGTATGTAAATCCGAACGACTTAAAAGAAGCAGTAATCTGATTTCGAATTTCCTCACTGATGAGTTTCTCGAATTCGTCAGGCAAAACCTCAATTCTTGCCATGGTACCGTGAATGCGAACTCTCACCTGACGGAAACCAAGGTCCAGTAACATCTGTTCAGCCTTATCGACCATTGCGAGCTTTTCTTTGGTGATTGTTTCTCCGTATACAAACCTTGATGCAAGGCATGCAAACGACGGTTTCTCCCATGTCGGAAGGCCGAGGTGTTTTGACAACGCTCTTATATCTTCTTTGGTAAAGCCCACACTTCGAAGAGGGCTCTTAATTCCCAGTTCCGCAACAGCCTGAAGGCCCGGACGATAGTCGCCGTTATCATCCAGATTGGAGCCTTCGAGAATCACCGAGATTCCTTCATTCTCCGCTATCTTAATAATCTTTTCAAACAGTTCGTGCTTACAGATATAACATCTGTTCACGGGATTTTGCGAAAAGCCTTCGATTTCCAGTTCTTCAGATTCAAAGATAATATGGCGGATTTTATGATCCTCGCAGAATGCTTTTGCCTCATTTAATTCCCTCTCGGGAAAAGAGCATGATTTGGCCGATATGGCAATTGCCTTGTCACCCAAAGCTTCTTTTGCAGCATATAAAAGAAATGTTGAATCGACTCCGCTTGAAAATGCAACTGCCACACTTCCGAAATCCTTCAGCATCATTTTTAAATCGTCATATTTTTTTAACAGTTCGGATTCAATCATAAAAGTCTCCGATCTCTCCGAGCATTTTGCCCAGACTGTGATATCTGCCGGAATAAATAACCGGGTCAAGCACCGTCAAATCTATATCAAATGTGTCTTTTGGAGAAAGGTTTTCGTCCATCTGAATGTTTTTTATATGGCAGAAAAAAGTCGTCGAATCTCCTGTTTCTACGCTTCTTGCAACCTCGCATTCGTATACCCACGGACTCTCATCCAGAGTCGGAACATCCAATACTTCTCCGTGGCTTACGCCGTATGAGATATCGTTTTTCTTTCCGTCTTTGGCATGTTTTGAACCGAAATAATCCATAAGCGGAAGCATTTTTGTACTCACAAGATTTGCCGAAAAAATACCCGTCCTAATTACATTTAATTTTGTTTTCTTCGTACCGAACATGCTTATAACAAGCAAATATCCGTCGCCTTCTTCGTGGGTAACACTGACCCAGGTTATAGGCGCAAAATTATATGAACCGTCTTCATTGTTGGTTCCGATAATAAATGACGGCTGCACGCACATCGAATATAAAGGATCGACTGATTTTCTCTTCATCTTTTACCCCAATTGTTTTATGCCGCTCCGCTATAAAGAATCATCCAAAAAATTCAGTACGCGGTCTGTTACAAGTTCATCTTCTTTTAAACGGAATAATTCATCTCTGTCAATCCAGCGATAGTTAACTGTTTCTCCCTCCTGCAAAACAATGCTGTCTTTATCACAGTCTGTTAAGCAGTAAAAACAAACCATTGCAGAATGGGTTTTGGGAAATATTACCCTGCCTATCTCTTTTAGGGTGGATGATTTAACTCCGGTTTCCTCGAACAGTTCACGCGTTGCACATTCGAGCGGACTCTCGCCCTTAAGCGCCGAACCGCCTGCCGTTGCTTCCCACATCAGCGGGTAACTTTTTCTCGGGTCTCTCTGCATTAAAAGATATGTTCCGTCCGTATGTCTAACGAGAATATCACACACAAGATGGAACACGCCTTCTGGAATCGAAGCCTCTTCGCCGCGAACAAGTGTCATGCCTTCTATTATGTTGTAATTTTCATCGTACGCGTCCCAGATTTCCATGGTGTCTCCTAATATTTGTAGATTGAAACATCAACCTGCGTCTGATTATTATGCTGAGTTTTGGTTAAGAACATGGAATAATATCCGTCAAAATCACTTTCAAACCATGAATATGATAAATACTCCTGGCTCGGATCCATTAAAGTTGTCAGGATATCCTTTTCTCCAACATAAACCTGCTGTGTACCGTATATAGCCTCAAAGTTCTTGTAGAGGCTGTTAAAGAGAGCCGTATCACCTGCGTGATTTACAAAAGATATTTCCTCTGCATAACCGTCTCTTAAATGAAATTCAACCTGATCGTAGTTAATAACTATTCCGCTTATTGATACCGGAGGCATAGGATTTGATGAGGTTACTACCCACCACGCATCGGTGTTACCCGAATAACTGGTTTTCTGTATCGAGCTGCCGGGATAAAAATTGTTTATCCATGCTTCAACCTGAGTTTCATCCTTGGTAAGCACATTGTTTACAAATGTGTAATCCTGAGGAGAACCGGCAGAAGCAACAACCGTGGCAGGCTTATTGGTTGTATTCATATTCGCTACCGTGTTGGAATACGAATACGAACTCGAAACAGTATATTTTTTAATAATTTGCGGTACGATAAGAGCTCCGGCTATAACCAGAACCATGATAAGAAGTATTGCAGCAATTACAACAACTATTCCGGCTATCAGAAATATCGGCCATATTTTTTTCTTCTTATTTTCTTCCACTGCTTACTCCTTTAAGTTTCCTTTGACAATATTTTCTTTTATGATTGTGTCCGTTACTTCGAAAAGTTTCTCGGAACCAAGCTGCGTCTGGCCCTGTCTTTTATAAACCTGTGCGGCCGAAACGCCGTGCTCTTTCCAGTCGTTTCCGTTGTTTGAATTGTTTAAAATAAGTGGCTGCAGATTATCCATCGAATGCGCAAATTTTGATTCGGGAGTTTCGCATGCTTCAAACTCATCAAACAGTGCTGTCAGATTCTCTTTCTGATCCTCTGGAAGAAGTGAGAAAATTCTCTCCTTGGCTTTTTCCTCGCGCTCTTTCTGAGTCTTGATTGCCTCGGGATCGTATGCATAGGTGTCGCCCGCATCAATCTCCACAATGTCGTGGATAAGACACATAATCATTACTTTGGAAATGTCGATTTCCTCGTTTGCATATTCTTTTAAAACATATGCCATGATTGCCATGTGCCATGCGTGCTCGGCGTCGTTTTCCTTACGACCGTGACCGCTTAGGCTGGTCTGTCTGAAAATGTTTTTTTCTTTATCTATTTCAAGAGAAAAATCGAGTTGTTTCTTTAAACGATCGTCCATTTGAAAATCCTTTCTACCAGTCGCTGCTCCAGTCGGTCGAGCCCGAATCCCAGGAGCTTCCCGAGTCCCAGGAAGAACTGCTTGATGAAGAACTGCTGCTTGATTTCTGGCTTTCCTGATACTGCTCATAATATGTCGTATCTTCAAAGTCCGTTATCTGCGTGGTCGAATCCCAGGTCGGAGTATACCAGAAATCCGAAGCGGTATTCTGGTGCCTGAGATCTGCGGGAATATTGTCATAATATGTATAGTCCCAGTCGCCCTTATCATCGTCGAAATAATACCAGCCGTCATACTGCGATTTCTCGAGATGATAATATTCTTCACCATTGTAAGAATAATAACCTTTGTCTATTTTGTAGCCGTCTTTATAATCCTGATATAAAATATCCTTTGTCGCATCAGTACATGCAAGGCCTGAATTCCAGTCTTTTACCTTGAAGAATTCTTCGGAACTCTTCTTTTTATAAAGCACATGTCCCGGGGTTAATTCGCATTTACACCATGCATTTTTTTCGTCATCGAATATAAGCCACTCTTCTCTGCTGTATCCGGTCATATGATAATAAATGGTGTCGTAAGCATCGTAGTAGCCCTCGGCCGGATACATTGCTGCTTTTATTGGATTGTCGGTGGCAAATATAAGCATCGGCAAAAAGAAAGAACCGAAGCCGAGTCCTAAAAAAAGAACCGTCAGCATTAAAGCCAGAGTCAGATTGCCGGATTTCTTATTTCCGTTAGAAGAGCTTCCGTTAGATACTGATGAAGTCCCTGATGCGTTTCTTTGTTTTTGCAAAAGAATCTCCTGTTTAAGACGAGTCTGCAGTTCATTTACCGCAAATGCCTCATCGGTTCCTTCGTATCTTACAGCTCTTACACCTGTGTCTTTGTTTTTATAAACAACAAAATTGCCCGTGGTTTCGTCTTTGTAAATACCGAAAGCTTTGGGCTCTTTATAATCGATGCCTATGAAAAAGCGCGTGGTTTCATACGGAGGCAGATTCATCGCCTCGTACCATTCTTTTAGGCCTTCAATTGTGGTGGGATTTTCTGAAGTACTTCTTCTGACATTGGGATTTGCCGCCCCGCAGTTAGGGCAGTTTTCCAGAGTATCGTCAAACATTACTTGACAGAATTCGCAGGTTATTTTCATTGTGTCTCCTTATTTTAGGATATCAAAAAAGAGTAAAACTCCTATGGAATTTATGACAATATTGGCGCTTGCATGCACAAGCCAGTTGGCAACAATGGTTTTATAATGTGCGTTAATCCACTGCAAAAACAGTGCGACTAAAACCAGTCCGGTGACGGCTACCATAAGGAGCGGAATGGAAAACCAGGTGCCGAATATTCCTATGTGGTACGTCGAAAAAAGAAATGCGCTAACGATAAATCCCGGCCATTTCTTCGTAAAAAGTCTCGGCAGAAATCCCCTGAAAAACGCCTCTTCCAAAAATGAATTGCATATTATGATATATGCAAAGGCGTAAAGGCAGTTTTCTCTCGTAAAACCTTCCTTTGCACCGAGGCTTTCTTTGATGCCGGATAAATTAATCTGGTTTTTAAAGATTAAAAACACCACAATCATTCCGACAAAAAAGAATGCTATACCGCCAATCAAAATACCGATTTTCTCGGGCTTTTTCAGGTCGATGATGTCAACGAGCTTTTTCTTACTTAAAGCTGAATATAAAAGTATCACTCCGCCGAAAGTGCTGATTTTAATGATGCACTTTATCAGGTATTCGGGGCGAATAAATATTTCTACGACAAATGCTGAAATCAATACAAGAATTGCCACAATAAGGCAGATTATCTTTGCTTTTTTCTCGGTCATTCTTTTCTCTTTTCTCTAGTTCTGTGCTATCACTTCCACAGATTTATTAAAGAAGTTCTTTAATTTCTCGCTCTTGGGATTTTCGAAGACTTCCTCGGGTGTTCCCATTTCTTCGATTACTCCGTCGGCTATGAACATGATTTTGCTCGCAACTCTTCTGGCAAATTCCATTTCGTGAGTTACGATAATCATTGTATTGTCGTTGGATTTAAGACCTTCGATTACTCGTAAAACTTCGCCTGTAAGTTCGGGATCGAGAGCCGATGTAGGCTCATCGAAGCAGAGTATGTCAGGATGTAAAATAAGCGCTCTTGCTATCGCAACTCTCTGCTGCTGTCCGCCGGAAAGTTCGCAGGGATAGGCTTTCATTTTATCTTTAAGTCCGACTCTCTCTAAAAGCTTTGTCGCTTCCTCGTCGATTCGCGCATATTCTTTTTTAAGGTCTTCAGCGCTTCCTTTATTTTTTTTGTTGTTTTCCTTTGCAAGAAGTCTGGCAGCAAGTGTTAAATTGTTAAACACATTGTACTGCGGGAAGAGATTGAACTGCTGAAAAACAAGGCCGAAATGAAGTCTCTTGGTGCGAAGATTTTTTTCGTTTTCTTTGCCGAGCGCATCGTCAAATATAACATCATCATTAACTATGATTTTTCCGCTGTCAGGTATCACAAGCTGGTTAAGGCAGCGAAGAAGCGTGGTTTTTCCGCCGCCGGAAGAACCGATAATTGCAAGGACTTCGCCCTTGTTTAAATCAAAGGATACGCCTTTTAAAACTTCTTCTTTATCAAATCTTTTTCTTAAGTTCTCAACTTTTAAAACTGTTTCCATATATATTTCCTTTTATTATAATCACTGGTCTTCCACTAGGTTCGAAAATACCTCACCAAGTGGAATCCCATGGCACGCACTAGGCTCGAAAGAACCTCGCCAAGTGCTCCGCACACGTCCCCAAATGGTCATCCTTTGTAGTAGTCGAGTTTCTTTTCTACTTTGCCGAACACAATCGTAAGCACGCCGGTGAAGAGTAAGTAGAATGCGCCAATGTAAAAGATAGGCCAGATGATTGCCTTAAGTCCGACAATATCCTGAGCTGCTTTAAGGAGTTCCACGCAGGATACAACTCTGGCGAGGGAGGTGTCTTTTACGAGGGTAATGATTTCGTTGCCCATCGGAGGGATGATTCTCTTGATTACCTGAGCAAGAATTATCTTAAAGAAGATCTGCGTCTTGGTCATGCCGAGCACCTGTCCGGCTTCGTACTGTCCCTGGGAAATGCTCTCGATTCCGCCTCTGTAAATCTCTGAAAAATAGCAGGCGTAGTTGATGATAAAAGCGATTATTACCGCAGGCAGTCTGCCGACACCGGTCGTGTGGAAAATAAGTCCGGGACCATAAAATACAAGGATAATCTGAAGCATGAGAGGCGTACCTCTGATAATCCAGACAAATCCCTTGGTCAGACCCTTTATAAACTTAATCTTTGACATGCTTCCGAACGTAATTAAAAGTCCGAGCGGAAGTGCTCCGATTAACGTCAGGAAAAAAATCAAAAGGGTTAATTTAAACCCGTCCAAAAGCTGCAGTGTTACTTCAAGAAACATAATTCCTCCAACAACATTTAATATCCTACAGTTCAATATTTTACACGATTATTCATACTTTGTAAAAATAAAAAACTGCCCTTATAAAGGCAGTTTTTTTATCTTAAATTTTGCCCCATGGCTGTCTGTCTTCCAGGTATTTACTAACAGGGACATTCCTCATTAAGATCGAAATAAGGTAAAAAATGAAAGGTGAAATTATGCTTATTGCAAATGCTGCCACAAGCAGTCCTATAGTCGGAGTGCTTATCATAATCTCGAAATGATTTATTCCTTCTTTCATTCCGAGCATAAGCTTTAATGCATTCTTCGTTGAGTTATAAATGAAAAACGGCATCTCTATAAAAAACGCTAACGCTGCCACTCCGAGAATTGTCGTACCGAATGCCATCCTTTTATAAATTACCGCAAGGGAAACATATGCAAGAATATCGAACACAATATAGTTTAAAAGGAGTATTGTTATTGCATTTTCATCATATTGACTCATAACCAGCATGAATAAAAATCTGGGTATCATAAACAAAATGAAGCTGCCGACATTCGATATTAAAAGGATAATCGTGAAGTTTTTAATAATGGATTTCTCAATTTTCTCGGACGAACGGATCATTCCGGAAACCAGAACCTGATATACGAAATTCACAAAATAAGTGCTTGTGAGACTTACCATAAATCCCTGCATCAGGGTTCCTAAAGGCATAAATATATACATTACGTTCTGAATAAAAAAGAATGCCATTAAAAATATCAGAGCCGATTTGTTATATGTAAATTTAAATAGTTTTATAGTATCCTTAAGCTTCATCTTTATTGTCCTTTCGACTTTACGTCTTTATACCATGATTTTTTGATAAATCTTCTTAAAATCAGCATTCCTACAACATTTACTATCACATCTAAGATTAAGTACACCGCTGCCGTCGGACCGGAAATCCAGACAGGAACTGCTTTTACGGGCAATACCGAAAGAATGATATACGGAAGAATTTGTAGCGTTCCGATACTCTGTATCACTACGGCTATTGAAGTATTCTCTATTTTTCTGCATATCCAGCAAACAAGACTTGTAATAAAATGCGTCGAAAAAACGCAAAGTATCATAATTCCTATTAGTTGAAAGACCGTTCCCTGTCGGTAATAATATCTGGCAATAAAGATCCCGAGGAAAACTGCTACAGTGGAAAAGAATTTTACAAATATGTCCCATGTGGCTACATTTAAAATCGTCTTTTCTCCCTTAGGAGAAGTCTTGACCATTTCATTTGCCTGTAAATTATTCACCAGGATTGTTCCTATACTGAAACGGTCTGCAAGACAGTTTGCCACTATCAGATATGCCATAACAACCGCCGTTAAGACCGTAATCACTATATTGAATTCCTGCGAATTGTTCGTTCTTATAGAAAATGTTAAAATCGAGAAAACAAAAATTATGAATACCGGAAACAGAACATATGCCAGAAACACTATTAACTTTGAAGTATACGCATTGTAGCTTTTAATCATTTTAATCATCTTGCCACCTCTTTAAACCTATAATACAGGCATCTGAAGTTTGGAATTCTGCTTAAGCAGTGCCACGCAAATCTGGAAAAGATCCGGTGTCTCGAAGGAAATATTCATACCCGTAAAAGCTTCGGTTTTCTCCGAAAGAGCCACTCCTTCGAAGCCGTATTTTCCGGGATTCACGGAAACCATGTTTTTCTTAAGTTCTTCTGTTAATTCGCAGTCGCCTTTTACGATGACATACTTTTCTTTTATGTCCGTTACAAAGCCCTGCTCGAGTATTTTTCCGTCATCAAGGACGATAATGTAATCCGTCACATCCTCCATGTCGGAGATATTGTGTGTGGAGAAAAGAATGCTTCTTTTTCCGTTGCCCTCCGCAACATATGTTCTTAAAATATCCCCGAGCATATCTCTCATCAGAGGATCTAAGGGTGATGCGGGCTCGTCTAAAATAAGCAGGTCGGTCTTTCTTGCAAATACACTCGCAAGCATCAGCTTCATAATATTACCGTCGGAAAGTTTGGAAATTCGTTTTGCTTTTGCACCGAAGATGGCTGAATCTATGTTTAAGGATTTGCAGATTGAATCAAACTTATCCTTGTCAAAGTTATCGAAAAGCAGAGCAGATAATTCTCTTACCTGATCGCCTGTCCAGTGAGGAAGCAGGTAATTCTTGGTTCCGGTAAAGCCGATTCTTTCCATAACACCGTCATCGGTAATTTTCTTCTCTCCAAAATATGTTACTTCGCCATCGTTGTCTCTTCTTAAACCGCTTAAAATATTTAAAAGAGTGGTCTTTCCTGCGCCGTTCTCACCGACGAGAGCTGTGGAAAATCCTTCGGGAATATGAATCTCGGGAACACTCAGTTCGAATTTTCCGAATTTCTTATTTATATTGTTTCCTGTAATAACGTCTGTGTAGTTCATGATAATCTCCATTCTGCTTTCTTTATTCCTGCTCCGACAGTTTTATGAGAACTCTGAGTGTTTCAATCAGTTCTTCTTCTGTCATGCCTGCAACCTTTGAGGCCTTGATGGCCTGCGTCAGATCTTCCTCGACCTTTCGTATGTGCTGCTCGCGCAAAAGTTCGCTGTCCTGCGCATTGACATAGAAACCTTTGCCCTGCACCGCTGTTACGAGGCCTTCGCTTTCAAGCTCCTCGTAAGCTTTTATAGTCGTAATGACGCTGGTTCGCAAATCCTGAGCCAGTCCTCTTATTGAAGGAAGGTACTCTCCTTCTTTTATTTTTCCGGAAAGAATCTCTTCCTTTAACTGTTCACTTATCTGTTTATAAATAGGAATTCCGCTGTTTTGTAATAATTTCATATCGGTTACCTCACAACTGTTTATGTGTTATATATACAGCAATATACAGTTAATGTCAACACCTTTTTTAAAAATTTCTTCAGAATTGACAAAAAATCAATATGCGTGTAGTATGTATCTCTACCTATTAGGTTTTATAAGGAGGATAGAAATGAAGAAAATTATTTCTGTATTAATGATGGCAGCAATGGTAGGAACCATGCTTGTCGGATGCGGAAAACAGGCCGCAACAGACTGGGATTATATCAAAAACAAAAATGAACTGGTCGTGGGAATGACTCTTTACGAGCCGATGAACTACTATGATGAAAGCGGAAAGCTTATCGGATTTGATACCGAATTCGCTGAGGAAGTTTCCAAAATCGTTGGTGTTCCCGTAAAATTCCAGGAAATCGAATGGGATCAGAAGGAAGTTGAGCTTAAGTCAAGAAAGATTGACTGTATCTGGAACGGACTTACAGTTACAGAAGAAAGAAAAGAAAACATGGCTTTCTCAAAATCCTACGTTGTTAACGAGCAGGTAGTTGTTATCAACAAGAGCAATGCTGACAAGTTCAAATCACTTGCAGATATGGACGGCATCAATGTATGCGCAGAGAGCGGTTCCGCAGGTGAGAGTGCAATCGAGGCAGATGCACACCTTTCAACAGGCAATTATTTAGGAGTTTCCGCTCAGAAGGATGCTCTTCTTGAAGTAAAGGCAGGCACATGCGACGCAGCAGTTCTTGACTTAACACTTGCAAAAGCAGTTATCAATGAAGATACAGATTACAGCGACCTTATGATTCTTGACGGTGCAAGCCTTCAGAGCGAGGAATACGCAATCGGCTTCAGACTTGAAGATACACAGACCGTAAAGATTGTTAACTCGGCAATCGACGAACTAGTTTCAAACGGCAAGCTCGCAGAACTCGGCGAGAAGTACGGTGTAGACGTAATCAAATAATTTTTCTCATAAAAAAATTAAGCCCGGAAAACTCCGGGCTTTTTTTATTTCCATACATCCGTATTTGAAAGTCCTATGTCCGATTCACGGAATGTTATCTCTCCGCCAGACTTTTTCTTCTTTTCATAATCTTTCAGGGCCTTAACCGCTATATTCGAAAGAATGGTTATTGCTATAATATTTATAATCGCTTCTATACCCATGGTAATGTCCGCAAGCGACCACGCCACCGTGATATTGTTGTTCGCACCGACGAATACCATAACCGCCGCCAGAATTTTAAAGATAATCATAACGGCTTTGTTCTTCGTAATGAATAAAATGTTTGCTTCCGCATAAAAGAAATTACCGAGAATCGATGTAAATGCAAATAGGCAGACCGAAATCGTTACTATATGAATCGCAAATGTTCCGAACTGTGAGCTTACGGACTGCTGAATAAGAGGAATGCCGTCTGCTGCGCCGTTTTGATACTGACCTGTTAAAAGAACGATGAATACCGTTGCGGAACAGATCATAAGAGTATCAATATAAACCGACACAATCTGTGCAAGTCCCTGCTTCGCGGGATGTGAAACCTCTGCAGATGCAGAAGCGTTAGGTGCGGAACCCATACCTGCTTCGTTCGAGAAGAGACCTCTCTTGATGCCAAGCACCATACACGAGCCTGCCATTCCGCCGAATATCGCCTTGAAATCAAAGGCCGATTTTATAATCAGTGACAAAGCTTCAGGAATTTTGCCGAAGTTCATGATTATGACAAGGAGTGCCATCAGAATATAAAGTCCCGACATAATCGGAACGAGCACCGATGAAAGCCAGCCGATTTTCTCGGTTCCGGCAAAAAACAAAAACATTACCAGTCCGAAAAGTATTGCGCCCACAATTAAGGGAACTCTCGTCGATGAGATATTCGGGAAATAATAATCCAGTGCAGAAACGATATTGTAAGCCTGCAGTCCGTTAAAGCCGAACGCAAATGTCGCAATAAGTGAAATCGCAAACAGTATGCCTAGCACTCTTGAATGAAGTGCTCTTTCGATATAATAAGCCGGACCGCCTTTAAAGGTGTCGCCTTCTTTTCTTTTATAAATCTGTGCGAGCGTACTTTCCACGAATGCGGAAGAAGATCCGATAATCGCCATAATCCACATCCAGAATGCGGCTCCGGGGCCTCCTAAAAGAATCGCAGTGGCAACGCCTGCCATGTTACCGGTTCCGACACGTGATGCGGTAGCAACCATCAGCGCCTGAAATGACGATATTCCTTTGCCGTCCTTTTTCTCAAACATCCATTTGACTGAATCTTTTAAGAGACGAATCTGCGCAAACTTGGTTCTCACCGTAAAGAAGATTCCTGCACCTGCAAGGAGATAAATCAGACACCATGTGTACAGAATATCATCGAATTTGGTCAAAAACTGTTCCATTTAATGTACCCCATTTTTCATTTTTCCAATACTTTTTCATTGTATCATAAAAGCAAATATCCGCATATTATGTTATAATTTTTTTGTTGTGAAAAAACTGTGTATTATAGGGCGAAAAAATGGAAACAATAAATATAGGACAGCAAATAATTGAAGCATATTCCGAAATATTTCAGGGAATGTTTTCCGGTGATGTTAGTATCATACTGGACAGTTTATTTAATATGTTCTGGCTGACGGCCGTTATCTGCCTTTTTGTCGGATTTATTCTTTTTATCTTATTTATTGTTCTTCTCCCCGTTATAATGCTTTGGGGGATTCTGCGTTTCTTTATAGACGGAGTCGCAGCATTCTTTCTGGCTAAAAAAACCGGATACGAAACTCCCTATTTTGGATTTATACCTCTGTTGCAGGATTTTCTGTATATTACCATTCCAAAAGATGAGCTGTCTATGTTTTTTGTCAAATTCAAGGACAGGAAAGGTTTCGCTTATGTCTGGCTGGCAATAGAAGTCGCAGTATATGCGTCACTTTACTCACTGCCTGTGCTGGGGCCGTTAATTTATCTTTTATGGTTAGTCGGCGACAGCAAAATCAGATATGATTTTCTAAATCTTTTCATAAAATCCATACCCCCAGCAGTAACCGTCATTATAGGTATTTTTATTCCGACAGTTTACACGATAATGCTTTATGTATGTTTAGGGAAAACAAAGAAATCAGTCGTATAAATAAAAAAAACCGCTTTTACTTAAGCGGTTTTTTTCTTAATCTTCAAGTTCTTTTGTTTTATGAAGAAGTCTTAATTTGAATTCTCTGATCTGCTTAGCGTATCTGCTTGTCATTATTACTCCGATGATAATCATTCCATATCCGACACCGAGCGCAATCCCCTGAATGACATCAAGAACGGGGCCTTCCCATGGGCTTAAGAAGATGGTTCCAAACAAAACTGTCATAAGTACAAGTGCTCCGACAAATAAAAGATTCATTCTTTTCATAAGCTTCGCTTTTTCTTCATTTTCAAAATCCGCCACTTTAAGTACGGTTTCTTTCATAACTTTATCCATTTGCTCTTTTTTCCTTTCTCCGTCTAAGATCTCTCTAAGATCAACGTCGTAGAATTCGGAGATATCAATCAGAATGTCCATATCCGGCATATTGGTTCCTGTTTCCCATCTGGAAACTGTTCTTCTGGATACAAGCATTTTCTCTGCGAGTTCTTCCTGAGTGATATTTTTTTCTTTTCTTAATTCTTTAAGAAATGCTCCGATTTTCTGCTGATCCATTTTAGTTTCCTTTCTTTTTGTTAAATCCGGTTAATACCCAGCAAATAATGTTTGCCAGAGCCACACATCCCAATCCTATCGTAAGATAAGGCTGTGCCTGATCCATAATCATCGAAATAATAATAAATACTATTCCTGCTGCTGCAAATACCATTCTTAAAACTGTTGAGATAACTTCTTTTTTCATTACTGTGTCCTCCTGTAATCGATTTGTTATTTTCGCCGATTTTGTTTTTCGTCTTCGGCCTTTCTGTGATTACATCCTATCCCGGACACAGATTGTTTTACAGGACACAAAACGAGCAAATGCCCATATTTACTGAATGAGACACACCTTGTCTCATAAAATATATGCAAATTCATTATACTACAACTCTTCCTAATCTTTAAATTCATATTTGACAAAACAATACATCGGATTTAAAATGAAACCGGTTTCATTAAATGAAAGTTGTTTCATTTTTAAAGAGAAAGGATACCAAATGCCGAAAGTCACTCCCGAATATACGGAAAACAAAAAGAAAATGATAGTGGATGCAGCTTATAATGTCTGCTTAAGAAAGCCCGCGGAAATGGTCACAATATCCGATGTTATAGCGGAAACGGGTCTTTCACAGGGTGCGATATACCGCTATTACAATGGTCTTGACGATATTTTTGCGGATATGGTCTCAAGAATGCGGACGGAATACGACATTATCACACCCATGGAAGAGCTGATAAAAAATGATTATTCGTTTGAGGAAATCACTTTCAAAATCTTTGATATTTTAGCAGAAGCAATGAAAGCTCATCTTCTCGATGTTCAAAAAATCAACTTCGATCTCGGAGTGATAGCCATAAACGAACCCGTGCGGGCAGCCAAAATCATGTCGGGAATTAAGACTCCGGGGAATATGGATTATCTTAAAAAAAGTGTTCCGGGAATAATTAGTGCAGCTGCAAAAAACGGCTATGACATGAAAGTCACACCCGAAGAACTCGCATTATATATATCTTCTTCATACACGGGAATCGAGAAATTCTGCATCCTTAATGCCTGCTACAGAAATGAAGGGCCTCAAACCGATGCAGATCCGAAAGTTCTTTTCAGGACACTGGCAAAATCAATTATTCTTCTTTTAGGAGGTACCATAAATGACTAAAAGACCCTCTCCCACCGGCGAATATGCAGTCGGAACATTTACATATACGGTTAATACCAACAGAGATGATGCGCTGGCCCCCGGCCATAAAAGAAATATTCCCGCCAGGGTTTATTATCCCGTGCTAAAAGAATCAGTTAACGGCCTTCCTAAGGCAAAATACATGACCGAAAACATGGCTATGGGGCTTAAAAAGTCAATGCACGTCCCGGTGAATTTTAAAAAAGCCGATGCCGAAGGCGATAATATTTCGGATTGTTACGAAAATGCCCCTAAAATCGAAGGGCAGAAATTCCCTCTCATTATGTTTAATCACGGACTTTTGTCTTTCCGTGAGGGAAATTCGTTTCTTTGCATCGAGCTTGCTTCACAAGGATATGTGGTTATAAGCGTTGGCCATCCTTACGATGCCGTCTGCACGGAATTCGACGACGGTACCCATGTTTTTGCAATGAAAGGAATCCAGAACAAACAGTACGAACCGATGCTGGGCGGATTTTTTAACGCATTCAAGCTCATAAAATATAACGGAGACAACAGGGAACTTGCAGAAAAGTTCGAGGAACTGCAGCAGAATTACTGCGCATTCGTGCGAAGCAGAATTTCAGAATGGGAAAAAGATACTATGAATGCCATAGATTATGCCAAGGAAAATCTTTCCGACATGATTGATTTTGCACCCGGAATCGCAGCCTGCGGTCATTCGCTCGGCGGAGCCACAGCCTATGCTCTCTGTTTCGATGAACCTGAGATAGTCTGCGGAATCAATATAGACGGCGCTCCCTTTGGAGATAATCACGGACGTATTCAGGAAAAGCCCTTCCTTCAGATAAGCTGCAAGGGCAACTTAAAAGCCGAGACCAGAGTTTTCATCGATCACAAGGCTCCTGCTTACAGTGTCATTTTTAAGGATATGGCGCATGTCGGCTTCTCGGATATGAAGCACATGATATCCATTAATAGCCTGACCGGAAAGCTCGACGCAGACTTAATGCACGAAAACCTCTGTAAGTGCTTTATCGAATTTTTCGATGCTTATCTTAAAAAATCCAAAGAAAAACCTGACATTCAGGGCAATGATGTAATGACGGTTACAGAATATGCGCCGGATGTGAATTAATCTGTTTTTTATCTTTTCCAATCTCATT
>JAEEOJ010000146.1 GCA_016284175.1 Lachnospiraceae bacterium
GATTTCGAGCCGATGGACTATGTGTTTGTAAACGGAGAGGCCAAGACTTTTAACGGCAATCTTCAGGTGGATATAAGACAGATAAGAAAAGCCGACGCATCGGAATACAATCTCGAGGATTTTATTCCCACGAGCAAAAAAGATGTTGAGGAAATGTATGATGCAATCCTTAAATGCATTTCCATGGTCGAGAACAATTATCTTCATGCACTTCTTGAAGAGTTTTTCGTAAACGACAAAGAATTTATCGCGGCTTTTAAGATTTCAAGCGCGGCAAAGAGCATTCATCACAATTTCGCAGGCGGACTTGTGGAGCATACACTCGGTGTTGCAAGACTCTGCTCGTTTTACACAAAGCAATACCCTGCGCTTAATAAGGATCTTCTTCTAACCGCAGCGCTCTGCCACGATATCGGAAAGATTTACGAATATTCACCTTTCCCCGAAAACGACTATACCGACGAGGGCAACCTTCTCGGACATATCGTGATGGGAATAGAAATGATAACCGAAAAAATTAAAGAAATTCCCGGATTTCCGAAGGAACTTGCAAACGAACTTAAGCACTGCATAGCCGCACATCACGGCAAACTTGAATTCGGCTCGCCCAAGAAACCCAGCATTATCGAAGCGGTAGCATTAAGCTATGCGGACGATACCGATGCAAAGATGCAGTCCTTCATCCAGTACATTGAAGATGCAGACACATATGACTGGAGTTATTCCAAGGCATTTGACGGCAGCATCAGAATGACAAAGGACTTTGATTAGTTTTACGAAAGGTATGTTATGGAAAAAACATACAAAAAAGGCGATATTCTCGAAATCAGAATCGAGGATATGAGCGATGAAGGCTTAGGTATCGGCAAAGCAGAGGGCTACACTCTGTTTGTTAAAGATGCCGTTATTGGAGATACCTGCCTTGTCAAAATCATGAAAGCAAAAAAGAATTATGCATTTGCGCATCTTGAGGAGGTAAAAGAGCCCTCCTCTTTTCGTATTACCCCTTTATGCGCAAAAGCAAAAGCCTGCGGAGGCTGTCAGCTCCAGGCAATGAGCTACGAGGCAGAACTTAAATTTAAAGAAAACAAGGTCAAAAACAACCTCATTCGAATCGGCGGTTTCGCGGAAGATTTTGTCGAGCTCATAAAAGAACCAATCGTCGGAATGGATAATCCCTACAGATACAGAAACAAAGCACAGTACCCTGTGGGATATGATAAATCGGGCAAACTAGTGACAGGCTTTTATGCAGGAAGAACCCACGATATCATTTCAAACACCGACTGTATTCTAGGAAAAGAAAAGAATAAAGACATTCTTGAAGCAATCCTTTCTTTTATGGAAAAGAACGGTATTTCCGCCTACAGCGAAGAGAGCGGCAAAGGAATTATCCGTCATATTCTGATTCGCGAGGGATTTAAAACCGGCGAAGTAATGGTATGTATAGTTGCAAACGCCGACAAACTTCCGCACGAAGAAGAACTCGGCGAAATGCTTTTTGCAATGCCGGGAATTAAGAGTGTGGTTTTGAATATTAACAAAGAAAATACGAATGTGATTTTGGGAAAGACAACCAGAGTAATAAAGGGTTCCGAGACCATTATGGATTATCTTGGAGACTTGTCTTTTAAGATTTCCGCACCTTCATTCTATCAGGTCAATCCCGTACAGACGGAAAAACTTTACACCAAAGCGCTTGAATACGCAGACCTTCACGGTGAAGAAGCCGTCTGGGATCTTTACTGCGGAATCGGTACGATTTCACTCTTTATGGCGAAGAAAGCAAAGAAGGTTTATGGTGTCGAAATAGTTCACGAGGCAATTGAGGATGCAAAGGAAAACGCTAAGAGAAACGGCATTACGAATGCAGAATTTTTTGTGGGAAAAGCAGAGGAAGTGCTTCCCGAATTTTATGAGAATGAAAATTCGGATATGCGCACTCCCGATGTTATCGTAGTCGATCCGCCGAGAAAAGGGTGCGATGAGAAATGCCTTGAAACAATGCTTAAGATGAATCCGAAGCGCATCGTATACGTAAGTTGCGACTCGGCCACACTCGCAAGGGATTTAAAGATTTTATGCGAAGAAAAATACGAGCTTAAAGCATGGCAGTGCTACGATCAGTTTTCGCGCACGGTTCATGTGGAGACTGTGGTAAGAATACAACGCAAAGATACCTGACAAGGGGATAACTGTTATGTATGAAAAGACTTTGCAAGATATACTGAAGTTGAATTATGGAATAGAATCCTCTTCTTTGGAATTCTTAAGAGAGGGCGGCACCCATACATATATCGTGAACGGTAAGAATAAATATCTGCTAAAGGTTATAGGCTCCGCTTTTTCAGATACGGCAAGACAATCAGTGTCTATAATGAGATATCTGGAAGGAAACGGATTCCCGGTACCTGAAACGATGCTTACAAAGAGTGGGGAAGCTTATTTTGAAACGGAAACTGAAGGGGAGAAGAGTCTGATAGTTCTCATGGAATTCATCGATGGTGATGAACCGGAACTTGAAAAATGTGCATCCGAAGTCGGAGAGCTTGTCGGCAGATTTCATCGATTGATGGAGAAGTATCCTGAAAGAGCTGTACCAAAGGGCAAAGAGTTCTTCATCGGACGATACCTCGAGTTTCTTCGTAAGAAGAATTACCCGCGCATTGCTGAGTATGAAGAATTGGGAGAGCGCCTTTGGGATAAGGTTAAGAATTTTTCTCAGGGCAATTGTCACGGAGACCTTCACAGAGGAAATCTGTTACAAAATGCTGATGGGAATATTTTTCTTGTGGACTTTGACACTGTTTGCCGCGCGCCACTCATGTTTGATGTCATGGTCATGTGCGACATGACGGATTATTTTAATCTGAAATCGGAAGATATTGAACTGACTAAGGAAGTATATCAGAAATTTCTTTCGGGATATTCTAAGTATCATGCGCTCAGCCGTGAAGAGATTCTTTCTTTTCCGTACTGGGTTGCGATCAGACATTTTCAGCTTCAGGCCACGATACTTGAGATATATGGGATCGATTGCATAGATGAAGGCTTTATTGACGGACAACTCTATTGGCTTAATAAGTGGCAGGAAGCAATGGCAGGAAGCCTATAAGGCATTATTGGTAGAGGTATATAGGATCGATTATGAAAATTGAAATGGATAATGATTTTAGAGGAAATGCTTATATCATTCAAAATGATGAAGTTTTACTGAATTACAGCGGTGGATATGCAGATATGGCGAATGAGATACCGAATACGATTGAAACCAGATTTGCATCTGCATCAATGGGGAAGACGTTTGTCGCTGTGGGAATCCTGCAGCTGATAGAAGCGCGGAAACTGAAATTTGAGGATACTCTCGGAAGCCTGCTTGATATTGATCTCAAAAGCATTGACCCGGATGTGACGGTTAAGCAGCTTTTGAATCATACATCCGGAGTTCCTGATTATTTTGACGAATCGGTTATGGATGATTATGAAGCCCTGTGGACGGATTTCCCCAATTACAGGATACGGCATAACGAGGATATGCTTCCGTTGTTTATAGATAAACCCATGATGTACCCGAAAGGAGAAAAATTTCAGTACAACAATACCGGATACATATTGCTCGCGATGATTATAGAAAAGATCACGGGGATGGATTTTGATGTATATCTTAAGCAAAATGTTTTTGATAAATGCGGTATGCGTGATACAGGATATTTTGCGTTTGACAGACTGCCGGCAAGATGTGCCAACAGTTATATATACTGTCCTGAGACAGAAGACTTTCGTACAAATATTTATTCCGTCGGTGCAAAGGGGACCGGTGACGGAGGAGCATTTGTAACCGTAGGCGATATCGTGAAGTTCTGGAATGGTCTGATCAGGCATGAGTTGCTTTCGGAGGAAATGGTATCACAGATGTTTTCCAAACAAAGTGGTGACGGTAACGATCCTGAAGAGGGGTATTATGGCTTCGGAGTGTGGATCATTGACAACCCCGGAGGGCAGGACTATGTGTATATGCAGGGATGTGATGATGGCGTAAGCGCAATTTCCGAATACAATCCCGATAATGGGATGATCACTGTCATGCTCAGTAATTACGGGGATAATGTTTGGTCGAGAATGCGGGAGATTCGTGAAAAACGAAGTAAAGAGAATTGAATGTAAAGGTTTAGATAGAACAATGCTCAATTTGTGCCGTATTTTCTATCTTAAATATCCCCAGATTTGTGATTCAGTGAATCACAAATTCGAAATGAATCCGGAGATGCTGACAAAATTTAACAAGGGGTGACAGGTTTTTATCCTCAGACAATTATATAATTGTCTTATAAGGAGGTACGAAATATGGAACAGTCTGTATTGAAATGGTTAACAGAAAATGATAATCCGGAAGTAAAGTTAAGAACTCTGAAGGAGTATAAAAAACTTTCAGATAATGATGAAGAAGTAATTGCCTGCAAAAAAGAACTGCTGCAAAGCAAGGTGTATGAGCGCGGGCTTAAGAAATTAAAGAAAGACAAACCCTGGGATAAGTATGATGCCATTATGGCATTTGCTGAATGGGGACTTACCAGAGACGATATTGGAAAAGATATTGACGATGAAGTTTTTGGGCTTATAAAGAGTACCGGATTTAAGATGCTTTGCGGTGAACCGCTTCTTTTACGAAATCTTGTTAAACTCGGATATTACTCTGAAGATATCGTAAAAAACGAGGTCGATGCCGTTCTTAAACTGGTTAAAGAAGACGGCGGATTTGGCTGCATCAGCACCAACAAAAAGATTAACGATCCTAAAAAACCTCATAAAAGCTGCGCAAGGCTGACGGTTGAGTATCTTTTACTTGTTGCGGAATTACATCTCCAGGAATTTAAGCCGGAATGTGAGGACGCGCTGGTTCATTATTTTACGAAAAGAAATATATTCTACCGTACGGATGATATGAAAACTCCGATGGTGGAAGTGATGCTTAGCACCTTTTATCCGCCCGATCCTATAAAAATAGGTGCGCATATGATTGTTTATGCATTAAGGGTGCTTGGCTGCGATCCAGAATCCGAAGCTATGCAGGCAGGATATAAGGTACTCGATGAGCATAAAACGGATAACGGAAAATATATTCTGACGGCATCCAAGAGTGTTCCTGCATTCAAAGCCGGTAATGTAGGCGAAGAAAATAAGTGGGTAACTCTTTACGCAAACTTGGCAAGGTAAGAGGAATCTTTTATGAGCTTAAAATTATCTAAAGCAGGAACTTCCGATGCTTTGACATTAAACGGAATATCGAAAAGAGCATTTGACAGCGATGTAAAAGTTGGTGCGCCTTCTGCAGGCGGACCTCCCGGATATATGTCTCTTCCTTTTCATAACAAAATGGCGAGGGCTAACTGCCTCTATAAACTGACCGATGACGGATGGGTTGTCGGCGGTGCAATTCTGTTCTTAAAAGATGACGTTTTGAATGTCGGAAGAATATTTGTTGCTCCCGAGCATTTCCGTAAGGGCTACGGACTTTTTATGATGCAGGAAATTGAAGCAATGTTTCCGAATGTGAAGGAAATTACGCTTGATACGCCGATCTGGAATGTCCGCACGAACGCATTTTATACAAAGCTTGGATACAAAGAAGTAAAAAGAGATAAAGAATTTATATTTTATTCAAAAAAGAAGGATTAAAAAATTGAATAAAAGTTATACAATAAAAAGTGAATATATTTCGATCGAAGAATATATTGAATGAACAGAGTGAGCGGTAGAGCAATTAGAAAGTAAGTGAATTTTTATGGAAAACGAAACGCAGCAGAAACCTAAAAAAAGAATAAGTATTGTACTGGCATGGCATTATTTCCGACTTATCTACAGATCGGTGCTTTTTATATTGATTCTGATCACTTATATAAGATTCAGATTTCACTCCCAGGCATCAATTATTGAGAGTATTGAGCAGATGCCGACCATTCTGATTGTAACCTGGGCTATCTTTGTAGTGGAAATGATCTTCAGATTCTTTCCGTCCAAACTTGAGAGTCCCGGATGTCAGAAGCAGTTTGCCAGAAACTATATTAAAAGCGGCTCGACTGAAATCGTGATTCATGACAATTACGCTACAATGCTTGTTGCTTTGATTTGGGTTGTATTCAACGCATTCTTCGGAGCATTACACATGCTTGGTATTCTGGATGACGGAATTATGATTCTTTTATGCAGTGCATATTCCATCTGCGATATCATCTGCATTTTGTTCTTCTGCCCGTTCCAGACAGTGTTTATGAAAAACAAATGCTGCAGCACATGCAGAATATACAACTGGGATTATGCAATGATGTTTACTCCTCTTTTCTTCGTAAAACAAAGCTACACCTGGAGTTTACTGGTTCTATCCATAGCATTGCTCGTACGCTGGGAATTAACATTCTATCTTCACCCGGAAAGATTTTCCGAAAAGACGAACGATTATCTTCAGTGCAAGAACTGTACGGAAAAACTTTGCGCTCATAAAAAACAGTTAAAACCGCTTAGAAAGCATATCGCAGAATACACCGACAAGAAGACCAAACGACTGAAGAAATAGGAACAGAAATGAAAACATATTACGATGACGGAACCATAAAAATTCGAAGCATGCTTAAAGAAGATGCAAAAATCATTTTTGATACGCAGTCTTCTTACGGCTGGCATCCTTCGATGGAAACATATGAGACTTATTTTTCCGAGCAGGAAAGCGGAGACAGACTTGTTTTCGTTGCTGAATATGAAGGAGAGTTTGCAGGATATTGTACGCTTCTTTTAAATCCTACAGAAGGTCCCTGGGGCGGCATGGGATACCCGGAGATAAACGACCTTCTGGTGTTTTTTAAATATCATAAAAGAGGCGTCGGAACAAAGATACTTGATGTACTCGAAGAGGAAGCCGCAAAGATTACCGATATGGTATTTCTTGCGGTAGGCGTACATTCGGGTTACGGTTCCGCACAGAGACTCTACGTTAAAAGAGGCTACAATTTTGACGGAAGCGGAGTCTGGTATCAGGGAAAGCAGTTAGGCCAGTATGAGCCTTGCGTGAATGACGATGACCTGCTTTTGTTTATGTCTAAGAAGTTAAGATAACAGGTATACAAATGTTAATAAGATACGCAGAATCTGCAGACAAAAGCGAATGGTACAGACTTGACCGCCATTTGCCCGAAAGTGGATTCGAGGAAAAAGTAAAAAATAAACAGGGTTACGTTTTAACGGAAAATGAAAAGGTTATAGGGGTTTTACGCTACAACCTTTTTTGGGATAATACGCCTTTTTGCACGATGCTTTATATTGACAATGCTTATCAGAGAAAAGGATACGGAAGACTGTTGATGGAGCACTGGGAAAACGACATGAAGTCAAAGGGCTACGGAATGCTTATGACTTCCACACAGGTTGATGAGGAGGCACAGCATTTCTACCGTAAGCTTGGCTACAAGGACTGCGGCGGATTTACGGTTGATGTGCCGGGTTACGAACAGCCTATGGAAATGATAATGATTAAGGCGGTATAGACAATGGACGATTACGGAAAGAAAATATCCGAAAGAATGTGGAATCAGCCGGACAAAGGTGAACTTGAGGCTGAAAGAGAGCAGACTTTCATAGATGATATAGTGCAGAAAGCATATATTGAAAGGGAACTGCTTGATTCCTTAGACGATATAGAGACGGCTTTTGACGGCGGCGCAGGATGCGGTCGTTTTTCTATTCTTCTGGCAAAACAGGGAATTCATGTGACTCATTTTGATATTTCTGAGTCGATGATAAAAAAGGCTAAAGAGATTGCCAAAAAAGAAGGCGTCAGCGACAAAATAACTTTCGTAAAAGGAGCGCTTGAAGATCTTTCGGCATACGCAGATAATTCATTTGATCTTGTTATGTCTTTTGATTCTCCGATTTCTTACACTTATCCGAATCAGGAAAAGGTTATCGGTGAACTTGTAAGAATTGCAAAGAAAAAAATCATGATAAGCGTTTCGAGCCGACTCGGAGCTCTGCCTTATCTTGCAAATCCCATTCAGAAAAATCAGTTTATCCTTGATAAAGACAGTAAGGACGCATGGGTTCAGTGGTGCTTAAGTAACCGCGAACAGATGATAGAAGGCTTTTCTTTTAACAAAGAAAAACTCCTAAAAGCCTTCGATAACGGACTTCTCGACGATATAGAAGAAACGAAAAAAGCTTACGACCGCGGAGAAACTCCCTGGTGCATATCGTATCATTTTATGCCCGATGAACTTGAAGGTATTCTTAAAAGAAATGGAGTTAAAAACATATCTCTTGCAGGTCCCGGAGCTTATGCCAGAACAATCCCCAATGAACTGCTTGTAAAGATTATGAATGATCCTAAGCAGCGTGAGGAATTCCTTGAGTTTTGCCATAAGTTCGACAGCAATCCTTACGTAAGCGGAATGGGCAAAGACAATCTGTTCGCGAAGGGCGATTTGTAAGTGTGAGGAATAAAGAATGAGTATAAAAGCTTTCTTTGTGGATTTCTACGGAACGATAGTTCACGAGGACGGAGAAGTCATTAAGAAAATTACAAAGATAATATGCGATACGGGAAAAGTCGAAAACCCTTCGGAAGTCGATTCATTCTGGTGGAAAGATTTTCAGACCATGTTTATGAACTCCTACGGCGATACATTCGAGACTCAGAGAGCGCTGGAAGAGAAATCACTGGAACATACATTAGAGCAATTTGAATCGAGCGCGGATGCAAAGGAACTCAGCGAAATGATGTTTGCGCACTGGGTGAATCCGCCGATATTTGAGGATTCAAAAGAGTTTTTTGAAAAGAGTCCCCTGCCTGTTTATGTGGTATCAAACATCGACACTGCGGATATTCTGGAAGCGATGGATTTCCACGGCCTTAAGGCTGCGGGAGTGTTCACATCGGAAGATGCTAAAAGTTATAAACCGCGAAAAGAACTATTCGAGCTCGCTCTTAAAAAGTCCGGACTTAATGCGGATGAAGTTATTCACATAGGTGATTCATTAAGCAGTGATGTGAAAGGTGCCAATAGCCTGGGAATAAGAGCATTGTGGCTTAACCGCTTTGGCAAAGAAATTCCTGAAGGTGTCGAAAGCATAACGAGTCTTTTAGGAGCGTTTGAGGTAATAAAGAATGAATAAATTGTTGGAAACAGACAGACTGATAATAACCGAAATGACCATGGATATGGCACCGGATGTTCATAAAAATTCATTGGACGAAGACACAAGAAGATTCGTTCCCGACGAAGTTTTTGAAACGCTTGATGATGCGAAAGAGACGATAGAATTCCTGATGTCTCAGTACGGATCTTTGGAAGGACCGCTGGTTTACGCTGTTATCATAAAAGATGAAAACAAAAACATAGGCTATGTTCAGCTGGTACCCATCGGTGAAGGTAAATGGGAAATCGGATATCATATTGCGAAAGCATTTACAGGAAAAGGTTATGCAACGGAAGCGGTCAAAGCCTTTCTTCCCGTGATGTCTGAAAAGGTCGGTACGAATGAAGTTTTCGGCATCCGCTTAAAAGAAAATGCAGCTTCGGGACGAGTACTTGAGAAATGCGGATTTGAAACCTTCTTTACAGGAGAAGGCGAATATCACGACGGAGTATATGAAATATGCAAGAGTGTATGGAAAGCATAAAAAAATATCAGGCATTTGAGCCGGGCCAGGTTCAGATGCTTGATTCATATTGTGCAAATGCTTTTGAAAAAGAAACCG
>JAEEOJ010000147.1 GCA_016284175.1 Lachnospiraceae bacterium
GATATATCATGTAAATGATTGCCTTCCTTCGCGAACTTGATGCCTTCGAAAAAGCAGTTTTCTGTTTCTTTTATGAGTTTTAATAATTCGGGATCAACTTCGCCGACCGGATAGGTTCTGGCGGCATCCGAATGATACCCTTTGTAAATGCATCCGCAGTCGAGGCTTACGATGTCGCCTTCTTTTAACTTGCGGCTTTTCTTAGGAATTCCGTGTACGACTTCCTCATTAATCGATACACAAACCGATCCGGGGAAACCGTTGTAGTGAAGGAAGTTCGGAATGCAGTCGTAGCTTCTTATGAGTTTTTCGGCCTCGATATCAATCTCAAGTGTGGATATACCGGGTGCTATAATCTCTTTAAGCTTGTCATGAACCTCTCCTAAAATCCTGCAGGATTCTCGCATCAATTCAATTTCTCTCTCAGATTTTACTGATACTGCCATTTTTTCCTCTCTTCTTTTCCGCTAAAGAATCTTCTTCGGCGGAAACCTGACTCTGTCTTCGATTTGTATTATCCGAGGATTTTTACAATATTTTCGAAGACGTCTTTAACATCTATTGTTCCGTCTACTTCTTTTAAGATTCCTTCATTATTATAGAAGTCAATCAAGGGCTGTGTCTGATCGTGATAAACTTTTAATCTGTTTAAAACAGTATCGGGCTTATCATCATCTCGTAAAATAAGAGCGCTTCCGCACTTATCGCATACACCCTCGGTCTTGGGAGGTACATGCTCGATGTGATATGTTGCTCCGCATGTAACACAGGCTCTTCTTCCCGACATTCTTCTTACGATGTTTTCATCGGGAACATCAACGTTGATTGCATAGTCAATCTTGTCGTTTTGTTTTGCAAGCGCTTCCTTTAAAACATTTGCCTGAGGAATCGTTCTGGGGAATCCGTCGAGAACGTATCCGTTCTTGCAGTCGTCCTTTGATACTCTGTCAAGAAGAATCTTAACCGTGAGTTCGTCGGGAACGAGTTTTCCCTGATCCATATAAGACTTAGCTTCAAGTCCGAGCGGTGTTCCTTCCTTAATATTTGCCCTGAAGATATCTCCTGTGGAAATATGAGGGATGGTATATTTCTCGGCAATCATTTTTGCCTGAGTTCCTTTGCCCGCACCGGGTGCGCCAAGCATAACAATTTTCATCTTAGTTTTCCTTTTCGTTTTAAGGCACGATAAGACACTCCGGTATGGAGTGTCCTCGTCCTTATATTTTTAGTCGTTTAAAAATCCTTTGTAATTACGAACAAGCATCTGTGACTCAACCTGCTTAACCGTCTCGATGATAACACCGACAACGATGATGATACTCGTTCCGCCGAAACTTACGCTGGCTCCGAAGAGACCTGAGAAGATGTAGGGATAAACCGCTACGATTGTAAGTCCTACGGCACCGATGAAGATAACATAGTTGAGTACTGTGTTAAGATAATCGCTTGTAGGTTTGCCGGGTCTGATACCCGGAACGAATCCGCCGGCTTTCTTTAAGTTGTTGGCAATCTCCATAGGATTGAAAGTAATCGATGTATAGAAGTAAGCAAAGAATATTACTAAGAATACATAAGCGATTATTCCGATTGTATAGATCATGTCGTTCTTGTTAAACCAGTATCTCGCATTCATGAATTTTAAGAGCTCGCCCCAGATATAGCCCCATCCCCAGAAGCCTGTCTCGGCTTTGGCGGTTCCGTTGAATCCGACCATATTGGAAATGATAATCGGGGTCTGCATAATTGATGAAGCAAAGATTACGGGGATAACTCCGGCCGTATTTATTTTGATGGGAATTGAACTTGTGTTGCCGCCCATCATCTTATTGCCCTGAACCTTCTTCGCATACTGAAGAGGTATCTTTCTTGTACCGTCACTTAAGAAAATAACCATTAAGATAAGTACAATTACTACGGCAAGAATAATTACTGCATTAAGTACACCGATTGCAATTGATTTGTTCTTGATGAACTGTTCGAACAGTGTCTTTGCATCCGAAGGGAAGGATGAAATGATGTTAATGATAAGGATAATGGATATACCGTTTCCTACACCATGTTCTGTAATTCTTTCACCTGCCCACATAAGGAATGCGGAACCTGCTGTCATTGCTGCAATTACGGTAATTACGTTTAATGCGTTGTACTCTGTAAGTAACCCCTGTGAACCGAATCCGATTGCCATGGCACCTGATTCGATTAATGCAAGTCCAACCGTCACATATCTTGTGATGGCAGCGATCTTTTTACGTCCGTCTTCACCCTCGTTCTGCATTTCTTCCAACTTGGGAATAGCTATTGTCATAAGCTGCATAATAATGGATGAAGTGATGTACGGAGTAATGTTAAGTGCGAAGATTGACATTCTTTCGAATGAACCGCCGGTGAATGCACCGAGGATTCCGAGACCGCCGTTTCCGTCTGTGCCGAAGAGGCTTTCCATCATCTGCTTAACGAACTCCTGGTTGATACCGGGAGAAGCTATCTGGCATCCGAGACGCACTATAACAAGCATTAAAAGGGTAAATAACAGTTTTTTTCTGATATCTTTTACCTTAAAAGCGTTGATAAATGTTTTAAACACTAGATCACCTCTGCGCTGCCGCCTGCTGCTTCAATCTTTGCTTTAGCTGTTTCGCTGAAAGCGTTTACCTGTACCGTTAATTTCTTGGAAATTTCACCGTTTCCGAGAATCTTTACACCGTCTGCTGCTTTGCTGATTACACCTTCTTCAAGAAGCTTTTCAACTGTTACAACAGTACCGTCTTCGAATCTCTCGAGTGCCGATACATTGATTGAAATGATCTCCTTTGTATTTCTGTTCGTAAATCCTCTTTTAGGAATACGTCTGTATAAAGGCATCTGACCACCTTCGAAACCGATTCTGGGTGCACCTGAACGAGCTTTCTGTCCCTTGTGTCCCTTGCCGGCAGTCTTGCCGTTTCCTGAACCGTGGCCGCGTCCTCTTCTAAAATTATCACTGTGCTTTGAGCCTTCCGCAGGTCTTAAATTAGATAATTCCATTGCGACTCTCCTTTCTATGCCTCTTCAACCTTAAGAAGGTATCCGATCTGCTGAATCTGTCCTCTAGTTGCTGCATTGTCAGGTAAAAGAACAGTCTTGTTAAGCTTTCTTAAACCCATTGCTTCTACGGTCTTTCTGTGTTTGGGAACAGCACCTATAGGGGACTTAACTAATGTAATTTTTAACATTTTGTCTGCCATTTTGGTCTCCTTTCATAACCGCGGTTTAAGCACGAATGCCTTCTACCGACTTACCACGATTTCTGGCAACATCTTCGGGACTCTTAAGTTTGCTTAAGCCTTCGATAGTTGCAAGTGCTACATTTGTTTTATTGTTTGAACCCAATGACTTTGTACGGATGTTTCTGATGCCTGCGAGTTCACACACCTTACGTGCGGGACCTCCGGCAATGATACCAGTACCTTCGGGAGCTCTCTTTAAAAGAATGCTGGCCGAAGAGTATTTGCCGATATAATCATGTGTTACGGATGCGTTCTCATCAAGACAAATTGATACGAGATGCTTCTTAGCATCATCAGTTGCCTTACGGATTGCTTCGCCGTTTTCTTTGGCCTTACCTGTGCCAACACCTACATGACCGTTCTTATCACCAACAACTACAAGTGCTGCGATGCTCATTACACGACCACCCTTTGTAGTCTTGCTGACTCTTTTAATAGCGATTGTATCACTAAATAATTCACCTAACTCAGCAGGGTTAATAATATTGCGTACCATTGCAAATCCTCCCCTTCCTAAAATTCCAAGCCGGCTTCTCTTGCTGCTTCAGCGAGAGCTGCGACTTTACCTTGATATATATAACCGCCACGATCAAAGACAACTTCTTTAATACCTTTGTCTAATGCTTTCTTAGCAATTACTGTTCCTAAATATGCTGCTGCTTCAACGTTGTTGGTCTTTGTAAGCTCTGCCTTGATGTCCTTATCAAGTGTAGAAGCTGCTACAATAGTATTTCCAACCGTATCGTCGATAATTTGAGCATACATATGATCATTGCTTCTGAATACTGCCAAACGGGGTCTGTCAGCAGTTCCGCTTAAACGGCTACGAATTCTTCTGTGCTTCTCAGCACGTACTTCCTGTCTGGATGTCTTACTAACCATTTTTATACTCTCCTTATCTCTTATTTCTTACCGGTCTTACCGACTTTACGTCTGATTACTTCGTCAGCATACTTGATACCCTTGCCCTTGTAAGGCTCAGGTCTTCTCTTATCCCTGATCTCTGCGGCGAATTGTCCGACTTTTTCTTTATCGATACCTTTAACAAGGATTACAGTGGCACTACCTGCCTGCTCAACCGATGTCTCGATACCTTCGGGATCTTCCATTTCAACCGGATGTGAATATCCGAGAGACAATGTAAGCTTCTTGCCTGCCTTAGCAGCCTTGTAACCTACACCGTTAACTTCAAGTTTCTTAACATAACCTTCAGTAACACCTACAACCATGTTGTTGATAAGTGTTCTTGTTAATCCGTGAAGGGATTTCATTTTCTTTAAATCGTTAGGTCTTGATACTAAAACTTCAGCACCTTCAACCTTGATTTCCATCTCAGAGGGTAAAACTCTTGTTAATTCACCCTTGGGACCTTTTACAGTCACTTTATTATTTTCTGCAACATCTACAGTAACGCCTGCAGGTATTGCGATTGGCATTCTTCCTATACGTGACATGCCCGTACCTCCTTAAATATTTTCAATGCGACTACCATACAAATGCTAATACTTCGCCGCCAACCTGTAATTTTCTGGCTTCCTTATCTGTGATAACGCCCTGGTTTGTTGAAATGATAGCTACGCCCAAACCACCGAGTACTCTGGGTAACTCATCCTTGCTTGCGTAAACGCGAAGACCGGGTTTGGAGATTCTCTTAATACCGGAGATAACTTTGTCGTTTTTGTCTGCACCGTATTTTAAAGTAATCTTTATATTCTTGAAATTGCCATCATCAACTAATTCGTAGGATCTGATGTATCCTTCATCTAATAAAATCTTAGCAATCGCCAATTTCATCTTTGAAGAGGAAACTTCTACCGTATCATGTTTTGCAGAGTTTGCGTTACGGATTCTTGTAAGCATATCTGCAATAGGATCGCTCATTGTCATTGTTGTGCCTCCTTATATATTTTTATCTTACCAGCTTGCTTTCTTAACGCCGGGAATTTCGCCCTTGTATGCCAACTCTCTGAAGCAGATACGGCAGATACCGTATTTTCTCAAGTATGCATGAGGACGTCCGCAGATTCTGCAACGGTTGTATTCTCTTACACCGAATTTCTGCTGGCGTGATTGCTTAATCTTCATTGCTGTTTTAGCCATGAAATATACCTCCTTAAATAAAAGACAACGATACTATTTAGCGAAGGGCATGTTGAAGAGTCTTAATAACTCTCTTGCTTCTTCGTCAGTTTTAGCTGTTGTTACGAAGATAACATCCATACCTCTTACTTTATCTACCTTATCATACTCGATTTCAGGGAAGATGAGCTGCTCTTTAATACCAAGAGCATAATTTCCTCTGCCGTCAAAAGCATTAGGATTTACACCTCTGAAGTCACGTACACGGGGCAATGCAAGATTTACGAGACGATCAAGGAACTCATACATCTTGTCACCGCGAAGGGTAACCTTGCAACCGATGTTCTGACCTTCTCTGATCTTGAAGTTAGCGATCGAATTCTTAGCCTTTGTAAGAACTGCCTTCTGTCCGGAAATGATTTCCAAATCTCTGACAGCAGACTCGAGTGCCTTAGCGTTTTCTTTAGCTTCGCCTACACCCATGTTGATTACGATCTTGTCAAGCTTGGGAACTTCCATGATGTTCTTGTAGCCGAATTTCTTCTGCATTGCATCTATAATTTCATTCTTATACTGATCTTTAAGTCTACTCACGAATCTAGACCTCCTTTCATTAATTATTATTTAATTACGTTTCCGGTCTTCTTCGCGAAACGTTCCTTCTTAACCACTTTGCCGTTTTCATCCTTTGTAACTTTGAAGCCGACTCTGGTTGCCTTGCCGCCTTCTACAAGCATTACGTTTGAGATGTCAATGGGGGCTTCCTTTGTGATGATACCGCCGTTGGGATTTCCTGCTGAGGGTTTTGAATGCTTTGTAATAACGTTAACGCCTTCAACAACTACTTTCTTCTTGTCAATATCTACACTTAAAACCTTAGCTTCTTTGCCCTTTGAGCTACCGGCGATAACTTTAACTGTATCACCCTTCTTAATCTTCATCATAGTCGGGCACCTCCTTATAATACTTCGGGAGCAAGGGAAACAATCTTCATGTACTGTTTCTCACGAAGCTCTCTGGCTACAGGTCCAAAAATACGAGTTCCTCTGGGAGTCTTGTCGTCTTTTATGATAACTGCAGCATTTTCGTCAAATCTAATGTAAGAACCGTCTTTACGTCTTGCACCTTTTACGGTACGAACAACAACGGCCTTAACAACATCACCTTTTTTTACAACGCCGCCGGGAGTAGCATCCTTAACGCTGGCAATGATGACGTCGCCAATGTTGGCATATCTTCTTGTTGAGCCGCCTACTACGCGAATGCAAAGGAGTTCCTTAGCACCTGTATTGTCGGCAACTTTCAATCTAGTTTCCTGTTGAACCATGCTCTTATCTCCTTATTTAACCTTTTCTACAACCTCAACAAGTCTCCATCTCTTGTCCTTTGACAGGGGTCTTGTCTCTGCAACCTTTACTTTGTCACCAATCTGGCACACATTGTTCTCATCATGTGCCTTAAGCTTATATGTTCTCTTAACGATCTTGCCGTAAAGAGGGTGCTTTACATGGTTTTCTACAGCTACAACGATGGTTTTATCCATTTTGTTGCTGACAACCTTACCTATACGCACTTTTCTTAAATTTCTTTCCACAGCTTATCTCCTTTCTCAATCTGTTTCCTATGCGTTTACTTCGTTCTTCTTAACTGTAAGTACGGTCTGAATACGAGCGATGTTCTTACGAACCTCTCTGATTCTTGCCGTGTTGTCAAGCTGATTTGTCGCATTCTGGAATCTCAAATTGAAAAGTTCCTTCTTGGCATCAACTAAAGCCTGCTCTAAGTCTGCGGGGGTCTTTTTCATTAAATCATTTACATATGTAGTTGTCTTCATTAATTAGCCCCTCCTTCCAAGTCTGCTTTAGAAACAATTTTACATTTACAAGGGAGCTTGTGAGTTGCAAGACGGAGAGCTTCTTTAGCAACCTCTTCGGATACACCGGAGATTTCGAACATTACTCTGCCGGGCTTAACAACTGCTACCCAGTATTCCAAAGTACCTTTACCTGAACCCATACGAGTTTCAGCAGGTTTTGCTGTAACGGGCTTGTCAGGGAAAATCTTAATCCAAACCTGTCCGCCACGCTTAATGTAACGTGTCATGGCAATACGGGCTGCTTCGATCTGGTTTGACTTGATCCAGCAGGGCTCTGTTGCCACAATACCATATTCACCGTAAGTAATCTGGTTGCCCGAAAGAGCTTTACCCTTCATACTTCCACGGAACTGCTTACGATGTTTAACTCTCTTAGGTAATAACATTATTTTGCACTCCCTTCTTTATTTTCTTTTACGGGGAGAACTTCGCCCTTGTAGATCCAAACCTTAACGCCAACTTTGCCGTAGGTTGTATCTGCCTCAGCGAAACCGTAATCGATATCGGCACGTAATGTCTGAAGAGGAATAGTACCATCACTAATTGTCTCAGTACGAGCCATATCAGCACCGCCTAAACGGCCGGAAAGCTGAACTTTGATACCGTAAACTCCCGATTTCATGGTTCTTGTCATAGCCTGCTTCATTGCTCTTCTGTAAGCAACACGGTCTTCGAGCTGCTTAGCGATGTTTTCAGCAACAAGCTGTGACTCCTTCTCGGGTCTCTTAATCTCTTTAATGTCAACGTTTACGTTCTTGCCTGTGAGTTTCTTTAACTCTTTCTTTGTGTTTTCGATATCAGCGCCGCCTTTACCGATAACAAGACCGGGCTTAGAAGTATAAACGGTAACTTTAACTTTATTTGAAGCTCTTTCGATATCGATTTTGCTGATACCGGATGTATAGAGTTTCTTCTTTAAATATTTTCTGATGTTGTAATCTTCAACAAGGCAATCAGCGAAATCAGCATCTGCGTACCACATAGAACCCCAGTCCTTGATAACGCCTACTCTTATACCATGAGGATTAACTTTCTGTCCCATACTGTTCCTCCTATCTTTCATTGAGCACGATGGTAATGTGGCTCATTCTCTTTTCGATTCTGTAAGCTCTGCCCTGTGCTCTGGGTCTGATTCTCTTCATTGTGGGTCCCTTATTTGCATAACATTCTTCAATGTAAAGCTTCTCGGGATTCATGCCGTTGTTGTTCTCGGCATTGGCGATAGCACTAAGTAAAAGCTTTTTGATAATGCTTGATGCGTATCTGGGATTGTACTCCAGAATAGCCAAAGCCGTATTAACATCTTTGCCTCTGATGGCGTCAAGTACGAAGCAAGCCTTCTGTACCGATACTCTTGCGTAAGATAACTTTGCCGAAGGTCTTGTCTCCCTGTTCTCTTTATTACGCTCTCTCTTGTATTGTGATCTGCTCTTTGTTTCTTCCATGGATTAAAACCTCCTTCCTTACTTAGATTTAGATTTCTTTTCGTCTTTACCGTGGCCTCTGTATGTTCTTGTAGCTACGAACTCACCGAGCTTGTGGCCAACCATATCTTCCGTTACATATACGGGAACATGCTTTCTGCCGTCATGAACCGCAAATGTATGTCCTACGAATGAGGGAAAGATTGTGGAACGACGTGACCAGGTCTTGATTACTTGTTTATTACCCGCTGCATTCATTGCGTCAACCTTCTTTAAAAGGCTTGCATCAGCAAAGGGTCCTTTTTTTAATGATCTTGCCATTATTTTCCTCCTTATCAATATGCGCTTACTTTAATGCGCGTCCGTCTCTTCTTCTTACGATGAGCTTGTTAGACTGCTTGTTTTTCTTTCTTGTCTTTAAGCCCAAAGCCGGTTTGCCCCAAGGTGTGCAAGGACCGGGACGACCGATACTACACTTACCTTCACCACCACCATGAGGATGGTCGTTGGGGTTCATTACAGAACCACGTACTGTAGGGCGGATGCCCATGTGACGTTTACGTCCTGCCTTACCGATATTGATAAGGTTGTGATCTACGTTACCTACGATACCTACTGTTGCTCTGCACATGATAGGTACCATTCTCATTTCGCCTGAAGGAAGACGAAGTGTTGCGTACTTACCTTCCTTAGCCATGAGCTGTGCACTGTTTCCTGCACTTCTTACCATCTGACCGCCTTTACCGGGTAAAAGCTCGATGTTGTGTACCTGAGTACCTACAGGAATCTTGTCCAAAGGTAAACAGTTACCAATGCGGACTTCGGCGTCGGGACCGTTCATAACTTTCATGCCGTCCTTTAAGCCTTCGGGTGCGATTATATAAGCTTTCTCGCCGTCTGCGTAGCAGATAAGAGCGATGTTTGCTGTTCTGTTGGGATCGTATTCGATACCGATTACTTTAGCGGGAATACCGTCTTTATTTCTCTTGAAGTCTACGATTCTGTATTTCTTCTTGGCTCCGCCGCCATGATGTCTAACTGTTATCTTACCCTGATTGTTACGTCCTGCTGTCTTCTCCATTGCGACACAGAGTGATTTCTCGGGTGTCTTCTTGGTAATTTCAGAGAAGTCAGAGCCAGTCATATTTCTTCTGGAGGGTGTATAGGGATTGTATGTCTTAATTCCCATTTCTTTGTTCTCCTTTACTGTTATTTATTATCATGCTTCATTGCATATAGATTCGGCTATTAGATACCTGAGAAGATCTCGATATCCTTGCTGCCTTCTGTAAGCTTAACAATAGCTTTCTTTGTTTCAGCAGTCTTGCCGTATACATTGCCACGTCTCTTGTTTTTGCCGTTGCAATTCATTGTGTTTACACTTGCTACCTCTGTGCCGGGAAACATTTTCTCAACAGCATCTTTAATCTGATTCTTGGTAGCATCGGGATTTACTAAGAAGGTATACTTCTTGTCGCCCATACCGGACATACTCTTTTCAGTAACAACCGGCTTTAAAATAACGTCATAATATTTAAGATCTGCCATTATGCGTATACCTCCTGAATCTTTTCTACCGCATCCTTGGCAAGTACAAGTGTCTTAGCATTCATAATGTCATAAACATTGATGTTGTCTGCTACAGTTGTATTTGCATCAGCGATGTTTCTTGCGGATAAAATCGTATTGGCGTCGTTCTCTTTGATAACAACTAAAGCCTTCTCAGCTTTGATGTTGTTTAAGAACTCTGCGAACTTCTTTGTCTTGATTTCATCAAACTTGATTTCGTCGATAACCATGAGCTTTCCTTCGGTTACCTTATTAGTAAGAGCGGACTTAAGAGCAATTCTCTTTTCCTTCTTATTAAGTTTGAATGAGTAATCTCTGGGTACGGGTGCGAATACTACGCCGCCGTGTCTCCACTGAGGAGATCTTGTTGAACCCTGTCTAGCGTGACCGGTTCCTTTCTGTCTCCAGGGTTTTGCACCACCGCCGGATACCTCCGAACGAGTTTTGGCTTTCTGTGTTCCCTGGCGCATATTTGCAAGGTGCTGAACTACAGCCATGTGTACTAAATGTTCATTTACTTCGATACCGAAAATATCATCGAGCAAATCCATCTTTCCGACTTCCTTGCCTTCCATATTGTAAACAGATACCTGAGCCATCTGTGTGTTCCTCCTTTCGTCCGATTAAGCTTCAGCCTTGGTTGTTTCTTTAATAGTAACCATGGCTTTCTTGGGTCCGGGTACAGCGCCCTTGATTAAAAGTAAGTTCTTCTCAGCGTCAACTCTGACAACTTCAAGATTTCTTACTGTAGCCTTCTTGCCACCCATCTGACCGGGCATACCTTTGCCCTTAAATACACGGCTGGGTGAAGAACATGCGCCGTTTGAACCCTGATGACGATGGAACTTTGAACCGTGCTTCATGGGTCCTCTGTGCTGACCGAGTCTCTTGATAGCACCCTGGAAACCTTTACCTTTGGTAATTGCTGTTGCGTCGATCTTGTCGCCTTCAGCGAAGATGTCTGCTTTGATTTCCTGAGCAAGAGCGTATTCGGAAGCATTCTCGAACTTAAACTCTCTGACAAAACGCTTGCTTGTTGTGCCGGCTTTCTTGAAATGACCCTGCATAGCCTTTGTTGTGCCGTTAGCATGGATGATTTCCTTCTTGCCTTTAGCGTCCTTATTGATAATCTTGTCTTTCTTGTCTACGAAACCTACCTGAACTGCTTCGTATCCGTCGTTCTCGATGGTCTTTACCTGAGTAACTACGCAAGGACCTGCCTGGAGAACTGTTACCGGAATGAGTGTGCCGTCTTCAGCGAAGATCTGAGTCATTCCGACTTTTGTAGCTAAAATAGCCTTTTTCATTTTTGACCTCCTTTTGATTCCACTACAGCGGTATCCATATAGGATGCATACTAGTCTGTAGAAGTCATTTGTTTTTTCTTATTAATAATGTAACGATTGATTTAACAAGTTTGGGTTATAACTTATTAGATCATTTTGATATTGATATAAACACCTGCAGGCATCTCTAACTTCTGCATGGCGTCTATAACTTTCTGGTTGGGCTCATGAACATCGATAAGTCTCTTATGAGTTCTCTGTTCAAACTGCTCTCTGGAGTCTTTGTACTTGTGTACGGCGCGGATGATTGTGATGATTTCCTTCTTAGTAGGAAGGGGAACGGGTCCGCTAACCTTTGCTCCATTTTTCTTACAAGTGTCGATAATCTTTGCTGCTGAAGCATCTACTGTCTGATGCTCGTAAGCCTTAAGTGTGATTCTCATTACTTGATTTGCCATAAAAAAAGTCTCCTCTCATATTTTGTACTTTAAGATTCAAGTACAACAAGCGGCGACTGTACACTCTCCCGTGTGTGTCGTGTCTTTTTCTAAAAAATAAACGACCACACGTCGTTTCTGCTTAAAGCAGACTATAATGTTTGTACAGTGACTTGTCGTCAGTATCTCGACTTGACATTCGCTCCGTGTAAAAACCCGCTTTATAAGCGGCAACCTTACACTTCATTGCTATCAATGTCACAGCAAATGCTATATTATCAAAATATTTATTTGATTTCAAGCATTTTTTACAAAAATTTTTAAGAAATTTCTACACACACAGTCAGGCCACAACTTTTAGTTGTAAAGCTTCTATATATAGTGTGTGATCTTTTAGCATAAAAAGAGTTTCGGTTTTTAAACCGAAACCCCTTTTCTATTTATATTTGCTCAAATCTTATTAATTAATCATATCCTGAAGATTGTTGTACTGCAAATACTCTGCCAGTCCGGCAAAAATTCCGGTGGTAATCAATCCGAGTGCAGTAAGAATCGCAAGCACAATAAGCATTAGATAGTAAAGCAGTAACAAAGCATTAATAATAAGTCCTGCTATAGCAAGGCCCTTAGGGCAATTCTTTCTTGTAACACCGACTATACCGAGAATAAATCCTACCAAAACAAGAAGCGGTGAAATGACGTCTATGAAACCGATAAGGAATCCGACTACAACGTTAACCCAAGGAATAATTAAAAACATGGAAGAGCAGCACGCGAACAGAATTCCCACAAGTGCCACAAGTCCAAAGATGAAAGATAAAAGACCGGGAATATTTTTCTTAGGTGCCACAACTTCGTAATTATTCACTGCTCCATAATAATAATTGTAGTTCTGATTCTGATTATTATTATCCATTTTCTCTCCTTTATAAACAGAAATTCTTCATTATATAAATGAAGAATTTCTGATGATTATCTTAACTTTGATTCGGTATATTAATATGTTGATTCCAGTGAATCCTGTAATTCCTCAAGAAACTGCTGGAAGTCGGGTGAACCGGAAACACCGCCGAGAACTGCTCCTGCTACCGAACCGATGATAGCAAAAACGAGGCTTAAAATTCCGAGTAAAACACCGAAAATACCAAGAATAAGACCTGCAATAGCCATACCCTTCTGATCCGGTCTCTTCTTTATTCCGATAGCACCGAGAATGATTGCAACGATAGCCATAACGATTCTTACAACGATTATAAGATATCTAAAGATGGATGTTACGACTCCTCCTCCAAGAAGGCAGCATCCGCAGATTAATAAAACTACGGAAAGAATGCCAAGAATCATAGCAACAAGGCCGAGAACGTTGATACCCTTCTTCTCTTCGCCGTTGTCATATGAGCTGTAATCTGTGTAAACGGGCATTGTGCCTGCTTCTGCACCGGCTGCTGTTGTAGCTGCTTCAACTACGGGTTCTGCTGCCTGTGCAACTGTTTCTGCTGCTTCAACTACAGGTTCTGCTGCCTGTGCAACTGCTTCTTCTGCAGCATTGGTTACGTTTTCTAAATTATTGTTATCCATTTAATATATCCCCTTTCAGTTTTATATTCGTATCTAAAAGAATAATACCTATAAAGTTTATCATCATTTGCTCCAAAGTGTCAATTAGAAGTCAAATGCATTATTGAAAAGAAATAGGAAAAAAGATATTATATACATATGGAAAAAAGGTCAGACACATATAATATAAGAAGAAAGTCCTCGTCTTCCAAAAGAAAGCGCGGAAAAAAAGACTCAAAGAAGGGCATTAATCCCTTTTTTATTCTTCTTTTTTATTTATTCCCGATTGTGGCGCTTTTTATTCCCTACCTGGTTTTCAGGATCAATTTTTCACCCGTTCTCACAAAGGATTTCGTTGATGAACTCGCATTCGTTAAATATCTGATTGCGCACGATTCCCATACCTTCGCGGACGGCTGGATTTCCACAAAACCTTTTATTCCTTTATCCACCAGATATTTTCTTACATATTATTTAAATGATTACGCAACATGGCAGGATGCTCTTTTGAAATCCGTTACCGCCGTGTATGCTATTTTTTCTGCTGCATATATTTTCTTTGTAACTTCCCTTCACGCAAAGAAATTCTATACATATATAATTGCGTCGCTTCCTGCAATCCCTCTTGCAATCATCGGCCTAAAGGCTGTTTACGACGTAAATTACATTCTGACTATTTTTATTCCTGTACTTATCTGTATCGGACTTATAGTTCACGGCATCAGATTTAAGGTGCCCGTTCCTTTTAAGGTTGTTATTTCGCTTCTCGCAGTTATTCCGGTTATTGTTATCGGGGTTTACATGCATGATATGAAAAAAGAGTATCTGTTCGACAATTCCGAGCTTTTATCAGTTAATCTTTCTGCTAAAAAAGAAGCTGTTGACATCACAAAAGATTACAAACCGCTCATAGATTTTCTGGATTCAAACAACATAAAACTGGCATACTGCACGGATACAATCATTAATGAAGTGGCCGTTGTAGGAAACGAAAAGGTTGAAATCGCGCCGGTTGTATCGCCCGAAGATCTGACGAGTGTAGAAATAAAAGAAGATACTCTTCCTACTCCTTACGAAAAAGTATCGAGAGAGACGAGACCTTTTTATATGATTTATGATAGTGAAACCGTGAAAAAGTACTCTTCTTCACTGTCACTCAGATTCGGCGAAACCATTTACAGTGATGCAAAGTATACCGTTTATTCCTATAAGAACTTCGATTACTTTGATGACCGTATTTTCCAGAACAACATGGTCCGCCTTGCATCAGAGAAGTTTGACAGTTTTTATTACAGTTTCTTGGGTTCGTCGATAGAAGATGCAGGCAAGTTCCCTACGTTCTTCGGAACCACGCCTATTTTCATAACTCCTTCGGACATCGAATACGAAGATACAAACGTACTGCTTGATGCCGCAGTCGCAAAAGACGGATTAAAATACGCATTCTTTGAAATCGATCCCGTAACCTTCTCGGAGGGTGACGGAAAAGCCGAGTTCGAATACTTAAACAAAATGATAGAAAAGTATTCGGATATTTCTTTCTATGCGATTCTTTCCTATCCTTCGGTTTCTTACTGGAAGAATTTAAGCGAAGACGAGGCCAAAAAATGTCTCGAGAAATATGAAGAATGTATCAAAACACTGACTCATAACGACAACCTTCGTATGTACTGGCCCGGAAACAACAAGTGGCTCATCGAAAGTCCGGACAACTACTCAAACGGAGTTCCCGATTCGTCCGTGGCATTAAACCTTCTTATTTTAACAACTTGTAATTTAAAATATTCGGTAGATAAAAATTCATTTAACGACGAAAGCGAAATTCTTTTGGACATCGTAAAAGAAGATGTAAAATATCCCGACTTGTCCGGAAAAGAAATCGTTTTCTTCGGCGACAGTATTATGGGCAATTATCACGGACCTCTCTCGATTCCGGGTGAATCTGCAAGCCTTTCTAACGCCGATGCATTCAATCTCGGTATAGGCGGAACAAGTGCCATTGCCGATTTTAACAAGCTTGTCGATGCTTTCTTAGGAAGCGGTTCCTTATCGGGAATTGAAGATGAGGACTATTTAAGCGAGCTTAAACGTTTCGAAAATGAACACGATGAAAACAAAGAACTTTACTTTATAGTTAATTACGGAGTAAACGACTATTTTATGGGCGTTCCCGCTCATGTCAATACCGGATTTCCTTACGGCGATTATGACTACGATTCGTACGAAGCCGCAATGACCGACGGAATCATAAAACTTAAGTCATCCTATCCTGCCGCAAAGATTATCATTCTTTCTCCGATTTACACCAATTACTTTGAGGCCGGAGAACGCATAATGTCGGATGTCGGAGCACCGCTTCAGACCTACAGGGATATGGGCAAATTCATATCTGAAAAACTTAACACCGAATGGCTTGATTCACTTGAACTTATTGAAATAAATGAAGAAAACTACGAAACGTATCTTTTAGACGAAGTTCACCCGAACTTCGACGGAATCTACCTGATGAGTGATTCGATTATAAGATTTATGGCAGGTGAAAAGAAAGAAGCTGAAACAGAGGAAGAAAAGAAAGATTAAAGCCAGTAAGGATAATCTTCCATTTCAATATAACCGTCTTCATCTTTTTCGATAAAGCAGGCCATAAAAGCATCTGCGAAACTGATGCCTGATGTATAAAGGAAAAGAGGAATGATTTCCATTCCGAGAACACCGAGAAGAAGGAATATCCACGCCTTCTTCTTTTTTAATAAAAAAAGATGTCCGCCGTATGCACCGAGTAAAAAGCCAAGCCACACGAAAGGCGCTTTTTTAACGCGGATGGGATTTTCATACGGTGCGGGATCGTCGACGATTTCAGAGATTCTCTCTTTCATACGGACAATGATAAATATGGCAGCCGCAAGCGATACAAAAGCCGCAACATAGCTTATTACACCGAGCGCACTTGTTACGGCGCTGAATATTTTTATGCCGTTTGCAGCCATGTTACCGAAGCCGTAAACATCGAGCACCATCGTCAGATCCTCGGGATTAACAGAATTGCCAAACGAATCCATCATCATGGAGAGAATTGTTCTTCCGAGAATGGAAAACGAAGAAGCGAGCGCAATAATCAAAACCAGAACCAGCACCAGGCCCTGGATATGAAGATGCATTATGTCTTTGTAACGACCGTCCGTCCCTTTGGGAGGAAGGATTCCTTTTTCTTTGTTTTCCATATTAATTGAACTCGATAGTCTTTATTTCGTCAGGCGTAACCTGAATAAATCTCTTGGGTGAAGATGTCGGAATTAGAGCTAAAATCGGATCTTCAAAACTTCCGACAAACTTGTCTTTTCCGCCGATCATGTGAATTAAAACTTCTTCGCCGTTATACAAAACGATTCGGTTGTCATCGAAGAAAACATCCGAAAAATCGATGTCAAAATACATTTTGTCTTTTAATTTTGCATCATAATCATAAATCTCGGCTTTGTATTTGTGGTCACTTGTATCGCTGTCGGTGAAAAGTGCCACATACTTGTCGTCCTCATAAACCGACAGAATCTTTTCTGATAAAAGAATCTCGCCCGAACTCTGGGGCTTCTGATCTCCGCTGTAGAACATAAGTCTGTTGTCGGCTACTGCAACTGCTTTGCTGTTGCCCGCAAATCTGATTTCAGGAACAAGCGCGCTCTGATAAATATAACTCGACATCAGGCTGTCCTGCGAATTCTGTCCGACTTCGCCGAAATTGTAAAATCCGACTGATGTGTAAAACGATCCCTTGTCTACATTAAGATACGAAACCGCGCCAAGAACACCGTTGTTGGAAATTGCTATTTCAAGAGGATATCCGTATCCTTTCATGGTCGTGTTAAAGAAAATCATTTCCTCACCGGCCGTATTGTAAACGTAGATTGGTGTATTGTCATCGCCGTCCAAAACCGCCATGACATAACCGCTGCCTGCGGCTTTGAACTTACGAATAGGCATTCCTGTATCTATTTTTCCGAGGACGTTTTTCTCATCCATCAGGAAAATGCTGCCGCCGTTATAATCGGCCACCGCAACGATACCGTTTGAAACATCAACCAGGGGTTTCTGCATCTGAAAAGCTTCGTTCCAAATCTGCTCACCCTTGTAGTTAACGCATTTAATACCGTCAGAATTGTAAACGATGAAATTGTTGCCGAATCTCTCGACTTTCGAGCCCGTGGAAATAAAGAACTCAGTTGAAGAAACTTCGCTTACGCTCGTGTATTCCTTATTAATGAAAAATACTTTCGCTACAACAAAACCTGCTGCGGCAATTAAGAACAAAGCCAAAACGATGATGAAAACCCACATCATTTTGCTAACCTGATGTCCCGCACGCTTTTTGTTAAAATCGGCAAACAGATTATCCTTCTTTGCCCCGCCCTTTTTTGCGTCGTTCTTTTTCGTATCGCTCTTTTTAAATTGTTTAATGTTTCCGTTCTCTTTTTTCATCGTTATCAGTCAATTAATCAGCAATTGTGCTGAATCTGTAAATTGTAGTTGATTTGAAGCCCTTGTTTTCATCAAATAAAGGTCTTTCAAAATTAGGCTCTTTTGCACTGTTGGGATAATACTGGCTCTCGAGGCAGAGTCCCTGACGCTGTGCATATACCGCGCCGTTCTTTCCCTTTTCACCGCCAACGTAGTTGCCGATATAAAGCTGTACGCCGGGAAGATCTGTTAATGTTTCCATTACGATTCCGGACTCATCGTCAAATACAGTTGCAGCAACCTTTAAACTGCCGTCCCAGTCATTGATGCAGTAGTTGTGGTCAAATCCGTTTGTGAATTTAAGCTGCTCGTAATTCATATCAAGCATTTCGCCAATCTTCTTAGCTTCGGTGAAATCCATGGGTGTTCCTGCAACCTTTTTGATTTCGCCTGAAGGAATGCTTTCGTCATCAACGGGAAGGAAGCTGTCTGCATTGAAAACGATGGACTCGTTTAAAATGCTGCCTGAATCATGTCCGTTGAGATTGAAATATGTATGATTGGTCATATTGATGATGGTCTTTTTATCTGTGGTTACATCATAATCAATCTTGATTTCATCTTCTTCGGTAAGTGTGTAAACAACCTTTGCCTTAAGATTTCCGGGAAGTCCCAGATCCATGTCTTTCTTATCAATCGTAAAAGTAACGCTTGATTCACCTGTTTCTGCGTTCCATACTCTCTTCTGCAAAGAGCCGAGTCTTGCTGTATGAAGATTGTTTCTTCCGTTGTCGTTAACCTCGAGCTTGTACTCTGTGCCGTCGATTTCAAAACTTGCATCTGCAGTTCTGTTTGCAACGGGTCCTACAACAGCGCCGAAGCACTTGTCATCTGTAAAGTAATCCTTAACATCTTCGTAACCAAGGATTACGTCTCTTACTTTTCCGTCTTTTCCCGCAAAAAGAAAATTTGTGATAATACATCCGAAATTGATAACGGAAAGTTCTGTTCCGTTCTCATTTTTCATAGTGTATTTGAATAAATCCTCACCGTTAGGTCCTTTTCCGATTTCTTTAACTGTAACGCCCATTTTTACCCCCCTGAGATAATTTTTTTCTTTTATAATTCCACTCTGCCTTCGAGCGCACGAAGAAGAGTGACTTCGTCAATATACTCGATATCGCCGCCGACGGGAACACCCGAAGCTATTCTTGTAACTTTAATGCCTGTCGGTTTTATGAGCTTGCTGATATACATCGCCGTGGTCTCGCCTTCAAGCGAAGCGTTTGTTGCGATGATAACTTCCTCAACATCGTCCTGCAGTCTGGTGATTAATTCTTTTAATCTGATATCTGCCGGTCCAATGCCGAGCATCGGAGAAATCGCGCCGTGAAGCACATGGTAAACGCCTCTGTACTTGCCTGTTTTCTCGTATGCCGCAAGGTCTCTGGGATTCTCGACCACCATGATTGTTTTATGATCTCTCTGCTTGTCCGCGCAGACTGCGCAGAGTTCAGAATCGGTCATTGTAAGGCATTCCTTGCAGTAATGCGTGTGCTTTTTCGCATTGTCAATGGCTGCCGTCAGTTTATCCACACGTTCGTTCGGAAGGCTGACAATATAGTACGCCATACGCTGAGCCGATTTGTTGCCGATTCCCGGAAGTCTCTCGAGTTCTTCTATTAATTTATTTATGTATCCGCTGTTTATTTCCATCTTTTAGAAGTTGAGTCCGCCGAAATTCATACCGCCGGTCATTGAGTTAACCGCTTCGTTGTTGGCATCTTCAATCTGAGTTAAAATATCGTTCATGCAGGCCATGATTAAGTCCTCAAGATCCTCTACATCCTCGGGATCAAGAACATCGGGATCGATGGTTACCTTCTTCACTTCTCTCTTGCCGGTCATTGTGATGCTGATTGCATTACCGCCTGCAGTTGCAGTGAATTCCCTGGTTTCCATAGCCTTCTGGTTTTCTTCCATCTGACGCTGCATTCTCTGTGCCTGCTTCATCAGGTTGTTCATGTTACCGGGCATCATTCCGCCGGGGTATCCGCCTCTTTTTGCCATTTCTTTATTCCTCCTAAGTTAAATCGTTTTAAAAATCTTCTTTGGGAAAATCGTCGTCCGATTCGTCTATATCCATGTTGGGCTTCTTTGAATTCGGTATCGAATCGTATTTCGAACCGTTTTCGTCAAGCACCAGTTCATAGGAAACTTCTTTTCTGACGCGCTCGTTTAATAATCCCTGTAATACCTTTGCTCTCTCCGGATCTTTTAAGCCTTCGTAACTCATTGTTGTAGAGCATGCCAGAATAAGAATTTCCGGCTTCGAAGCATCCATAGAGCATTTTATTTTTTCCATGAAGCCCTTTACGAGAGCCTGTGCATTATCCGTAATCGAACTCCATTCATCTGCTATCTGCTGAATGTCCGCAGGGATAGCGGCAGGAAGTTCAATCTTTTTTTCCTGTGGCAATGAAGGTGTACTGCTGCCTTCGTTTGAAGTTCCCGCAACCACAAATGCGCCCGTTTCGAGTTTCTTTTCGATGCTTCTGATTCTGTCCATAAGGGCATCAGGCTTTTTATCCATCTGAGGTGTGCAGAGTTTGATAAGCGTCATCTCTGTCATAACTCTCGCCTGAGTAGTCGTCTTAAGCGTACCCGTCAGTTCTGAAAGAATTCTTATAAAACGCATTATCGTCTGTAACTCGGCCTTTTCGCTGTCTGCCTTCATTTCGGCAAAACTTTCGGTCGTTACATCCAGTATCTCCGCAGGAGCATCGGAACTTTTTATAATCATCAGGTTTCTTAAATACCACGTAAAATCTGCAACAAATCTGCTGATTTCCGTACCTGCGACAACCACTTCCTCAAGGTCTCTGATAACCGCTGTCACATTTTCAGCTATAACATGGTTGAAAACCTTTGAGTAGATATCGGTCTTTACCGCTCCTAGAGCTACCAAAACTTTATCAAGTGTTAGCTCTTCCTTCGGATAAAAGGCTATGCACTGGTCGAGGAGTGACAAGCCGTCACGCATCGAACCGTCTGCTGCCTTGGCAACATATCTTAATGCTTCATCCGTCGCGGAAACATTTTCTTTGTCCGTCAGCTCACGCATTCTGCCTGCGATGGTTTCAAGAGGAATCCTCTTAAAATCATATCTCTGGCATCGCGACATAATCGTCGGAATAATCTGATGCGCTTCCGTTGTTGCCAGAATAAAGATTACATGTTCGGGCGGTTCTTCTATCGTCTTTAACAAAGCATTGAAAGCTTCGTTAGTCAGATTGTGCGCCTCGTCGATAATGTAAACCTTATATTTTCCGCTGACCGGTTTGTAATCAACTTCGTTGATAAGTTCACGGATTTTATCGATACCTCTGTTTGAAGCCGCATCCATTTCAATCATGTTAAGAGCGGTTCCGTTCGCAATCGCCTTGCAGATTTCACATTCTCCGCAGGGATTTCCGTCCACGGGATGTTCGCAGTTAACCGCTCTTGCCATAATTTTGGCAATTGTGGTTTTACCCGTTCCTCTGGTACCGCAGAAAAGATACGCATGCCCGATTCGGTTCTGTATTATTTGATTTTTCAGCGTGGTTACTATCGCGTCCTGACCTCTGACCTCATCAAATGTCTGTGGTCTGAACTTACGATACAGTGCCAGATATGACATACCAAATCCTCGTTTATTACTTCGCCATTATCTTTTTCATCATAAGTCCGCAGGGTGATAAGTCTTCGTCCGTGAAGCCGTAAGTCTTCTCACATTTTGCTGCGATTATCGAAGAAGTTTCGTCCTTGTTGGAAAGGTTCCAGATTATGTGGCTTACCTTTTCTTCGTTGAGAAGGTTAATCCAGATTTCGGACTGTTCTTCGTTAATGTCTCCGTCGCCGTCCGCTCTGCCTACGCCGAATTCGGTAACGAATACAGGAAGGTTTTTGCTTCTTGCGTAAGTGAATTTGTCGCGGAGTTTGTCGCGATGTGTGTCTGCATAAAAGTGCAGAGTATACATTATGTTCTCATAATCGAGAGGTGCATCCGCAGCCTCATCCACACCCTGTGACCAGATGGTGGTTCCGACTATGATTATCTTTGAATCGTCTATTTCTTTTATGATAGGGATTACCTGATTTGCATAACGCTTGATGTCGTCCCAGGTAACCTCTTCCTTGGTTTCAAGGTTCATATTGGGCTCGTTGCAGATTTCGTAAATCACATTGTCGTATGCAGTAAGCTTCGGACAGATGTTTTTGAAAAATCTGATGGCCATGTCCGTATGCATATTCGGATCGTAGTCTAAAAGAATATGCCAGTCGATCATGCAGTAAAGGCCGAGCTTTTTACAAATTTCCGCTCCGTCTAAAATGATCTTTTCAAGCTTTGCTCTGTGCTCATCGTTTGAGTCCGCATAGCCCTCATGATTGTCCGCAAAACCGGAATACATAGCCAGACGCATAATACTGACTTTATATTCATCGCGAAACTGCTTAAAAGCCTCCTCGTTTACATACTGAGGATACTCGTTTAAGTTGTGAGTACTGATTCCTTTAAGCTGCACGGTATTGCCGTTTGCGTCAACAAGATTTTTCCCCTCAACATGCAATTTGCCGTATTTTTCAAACGGTGTCATATAACCCCTCCGATTAATTTTTCATTTTCTGTTTGGTCGCAAAATCCGACTTCTTATTATACCACGTTTCGCCCTTAAATGTCACTTAAAAAGGGCTAAAAACATCATAAAAAAAGATACCCCTTTCGGGATATCTTTTATGAGTTTAAAGACCTTTTAATGTTCCGATTCCGAACCAGCGCTCATCTTTTTTATCGCCTTTCGAACCGGTATTCCTATCGCTACCGCTATCGCCATTTTGACCGCATCCGCAGGGATAAACGGAATCACTCCTGCCATAAGAGCGGCGCCAAAGCTCATTTTAAGCGATATCGCAAGCCACGCGGTACCGAGCGCGTAACAGCAGATTGTTCCCAAAACCATTCCGAGGATATGAAGCGGTATTTTATTCTCAAACTTGGAGATGAAAAATCCCGCAATTAAAGAAAGGAAAATATATCCGATCATATATCCGCCCGTGGGGCCGAGAAGTTTGGCAAATCCGCCGGTAAAGCCGGTAAATACCGGAACTCCAACAAATCCAAGTAAAAGATACAGAATGCAGCTGACCGTTCCCCAGAGCCATCCGTTAACATATACCGCAAAGAATATTCCCAGAATTCCTAAGGAAATCGGAACGGGACTGATGGGGATTGAAAAAGAAAGAGGTCCCAAAATACATATTATTGCCGTCGAAAGTGCTACCTTAGTAATGGTTATTGTTGTTATTCTTGTTTTGCTTTTCATATTTATTCTTCCTTTTGGTTTACAATTTCAAGATGGGAGTTTACAATACAATTACCCTATCGTCAACCTGATTGTCAAAAAAGTTTACAATCGGGCAAAAACTGTAAAAAAGGAATTTAAGAAAATATGGAAACAGAGTTCTCAACCAGGGAAAAAGTACTGAATATATTAAAGCAAAACCCCAATGCATTTGTTTCCGGTCAGGAAATCGCCGATACGCTTTTTTTAACCAGAGCGGGTATCTGGAAAACTATAAAAAGCCTGCGCGAAAGCGGTTTTACGATAGAGTCCGTAACAAACAAAGGTTATCGTCTCGTATGCGATTACGACGGAATCAATGTGGATTTTATCAAAAAAAGCCTGCCTGAAAGCCTTCCCCTTAAATACTATTCGTACGAAGAAGTCACTTCGACGAACGATATCGCAAGAGAGCATGCATACGAAAAAAGCGACATACTGATTGCCGCGAATTCCCAGACCAACGGGCGCGGCCGTAAGGGCAGGGTATTCTTTTCTCCGAAAGACACCGGCTTGTATTTCAGCCTTTTAATACATCCCGAGATTCCATTTTCAAAAGCCACATATATTACGTGCATTGCTGCCGAATCACTGGTTTTGGCGATACAGGATTCTCTCGGCATCGAGACTTCGATCAAATGGGTAAACGACATCTTTTTAAAAGAGAAAAAAATCGCGGGTATTCTGACCGAAACCTTCGGTTCTCTCGAAGAGGAATTTCCTGAATATGTCGTGGTCGGAGTCGGAATAAATATCTACCCTTTCGGCGAAGAGCTTCCTTCGGACATTAAAAAAAGAGCTGGTTTTTTAATCAAAAAAGCCGATAATACCGACAATCTCAAAAACCTGCTCTGCATTAATTTCATAAAACATTTTTACGCATTTCTATCCGAGATCGACCGAAAAACTTTTCTTGACGGCTACCGCAGGCACTCGAATTTAATCGGCAGATACGTTCGTATACATAACGATAAAAAGCCCTCAAAAAAAGAATACGCACTCGTCACCGGAATCGATGACGAATGCCGTCTTTTGGTTACTTATGATGATAAAAAAACTGCCGCGCTTACGGGAAAAGAAGTTAGCGTCGTTAAATACTGATTCTTCAGGCGTTATAAACTTTGCCCGTTATTCGGCTTGACATTTCCTCTTTAGGCAGAGGTCTGTCGTAAAAATATCCCTGAACGACATTTACGCCAAGCCCCATCAGAATTTCTTTCTGCTTCTGCGTCTCCACGCCTTCCGCAACGATTTTCATGTCGATTGCCTTGGCAAGATTGACGATATGTGTCAGGATGGTAAGATTTTTGTCAAACGCGCTGTGAATAAAGCCCTTGTCAATCTTTAACGTATCAAAATCCGTCTCTCTTAGGAGCGAAAGCGATGCCGCGCCGCAGCCGAAATCATCCACTGCCACTTTGTAGCCGAGTTCGTGCAGCGAACTTACAAATTCTTTTAAGACGCTCGCCGGAAATTCATCGCTTGTTTCCGTTATTTCGATTTCAATCAGTTCTTTCGAAATTCCGTAGGCTTTTACCACATTGTCGATATCTTTTGCCAGATGAGTGTTCGAGAGGTTTCTTCGGGAAAGATTAACCGATATCGTCGGTATTTCAAGCCCCTCTTTCTGCCACTCTTTTATGTCTTCGCAGACTTTTCTCAAAACATAAAAATCCAGCGTGCAGACGGAATCGTTCTTTTCCATGATGGGAATAAATTCCTCGGGCGCAATGACATTGTCATCATGCATCCATCTGACAAGCGCTTCTCCGCCGCAGAGTGTATTGCTCTGCATGTCGATCTTGGGCTGGTAATAAACCTGAAATTCTTCCTTTTCGAGTCCTTCGAAAAGAATTCCTTTTAATTTTCTTTCGTTTTCTAGCTTTTCCTTAAGCTCCTCGCTCATATAATCCACGCTCTTTTTGCTGACTGTTTTGGCATATAAAAGAGCCGTGTATGCATTGGATAAAATATCCTCCGCCTTCATGTATTCTTCGTTTATCTCATAGACGCCCGCAACCGAAGACACTTTTACGACTATGTTTTTTCCCTCTCCCGGTCCATAGGTGATTTCCACTTCCGTTTCTTTTAGGAAATCAAGTATTTTTTCGAGATTTTCTTTTTTGACAACGGCTATAAAATGGTCGCTTCCCTCTCTTGCGAGAAACTCGTCAGATTTTAAAATATCGCGGAGATTTTCGGAGTATTTTTTTAGGAGCAAGTTTCCCGCAACCATTCCGTATTTTCTGTTAAAATACGAAAACTTCGAAATGTCGAAATAAACGGCGCAGTAATTGCAGACTTTGCCTTTGCTTCGAAGCGTTTCAAGTTCTCCGATACAGCCGTGCTCGTTTAAAAGCCCGGTTCTGACCTCGAGCTTGGAGATTCGCAAAACCTCCTGGCTCTGCGAGTAACTGTTTTGAATGAACATAATGATAAGCACAAAACCTATCGAGATATTTACGAAGGAATAACCGTAAAAGATACTCTGAATGATTGTTGCAATTCCCGGAATTATGATGTATGCGAGCATCGACAAAAATGTCACCGGATCTGTTTTTTTACGATTTTCAATCAGAACGGAAATGTTTAAAAGAAGGCATATTCCGATTAATCCCATAGTCACAAAGAAGAAGGGATTTCGATGATACGCATTGCTTTCGTCGAAGTAATATAAAATGTCGGTAAACTGCGATACAATCAGCACTATCATACAGAAAACCGCAATCCAGTAAACCGTGCGGAATCTTTTCTGCCCGGGAATTTTCACCTTTACTCCCGCTGTTCCGAAGAGCTGCACGGCGACATACATGGTGATCGTTATTACGATTAAAAACGTGGTAAAAAAGAGAACAAAATTCGCCACTCTGATCATTACAAACGCCGTTCTGCCTTCTACACCGTCATAGACATATGTAAAAAAATCGGAGAAAAGAAGTAAGCCGGCAAAGAAATTGCCAAACATAATCAGCTGGTTTTTGTAATTCTTTTTGTCGTTTATCACAAGCAGTACCGTAAAAAGTGAAACAAATACGCAGAAGCTTGCTTCAAAAAGAAGAAATGTTTTTTGTATTGATAACGGATCAATCAATGCTAAACTCCTTATATTTCTAAACCCTATATTTATATATCGGCACGTAAAAAGAAAACATTATACGGATAAAAAAATATGCCGGACACCCGCGGGTATCCGGCAAAAATCATAAAAGATATATAAGTTTAGATTTCGAAAAGGTCGCTGAATTCTTTTAATGCGCCGTCTGTATCATGCGCAAGAACCTTCTTTGCAAGGACTTTGCCGAGCTGAACGCCTTCCTGATCGAAGCTGTTTACGTTCCATAAGAAGCCCTGGAACATAATCTTGTTTTCGAAGTGTGAAAGAAGTGCGCCCATTGATTCGGGTGTGAGCTGCTTGCCGATGATGATGCTCGAAGGACGGTTGCCTGCGAACTTCTTGTTGTTGTTTTCGTCATCTTTGCCGCATGCAAATGCGATAATCTGAGCCGCAACATTTGCGCAGAGTTTCTTCTGGCTGGTGCTGCCCTGGATATCTACGTCAACACCTAACTGGCTGTCGTTAAATCCGATGAACTGTAAAGGAATGATATCTGTTCCCTGATGTAAGAGCTGATAGAACGAATGCTGTCCGTTTGTACCGGGCTCGCCGAAAAGAACGGGACCTGTGGGATAGCTTACGAACTCGCCGAATCTGTTAACGGACTTGCCGTTTGATTCCATATCAGCCTGCTGAAGGTGTGCAGGGAAACGGCTTAATGCCTGTGAATAAGGAAGAAGTGCTGTTGAAGGGAATCCTAAAACATTTCTTTCGTAAACACCGATTAAAGCATCGAGCATTGCAGGGTTTTCCTTGATGCTCTTGTTTGTTGCAAGCTTGTCTTCCTCAGCCGCACCGTTTAAGAAACGAGCGAATACATCGGGTGTGAATGCAAGTGATAAAACTGCACCGCCTACAGCAGAGCATGATGAGAAACGTCCGCCGATAAAGTCATCCATGAAGAATGCTCTGAGGTATCCTGCGTTTGAAGCAAGGGGTGAAGTCTCGCTGGTAACTGCTACCATGTGCTTTGAAGCATCGAGGCCTGCCTTTGCAAGCGCATCTTTTACGAAGGATTCGTTTGTTAATGTCTCAAGTGTTGTACCGGACTTGGAAACAAGTACGAAAAGTGAATGAGCAACATCGATTCCTGCGAGTACGCCTGCTGCGTCATCGGGGTCAACGTTACTGATGAACTTGGCTTCCATATTGAAGTTGCCGGTTTTCTTTGCCCAGTTTTCAAGGGCGATATAGATTGCACGGGGACCTAAATCTGAGCCGCCGATACCAATCTGTACTACTGTGGTGAATTTCTCACCTGCAGCGTTTGTAATCTTGCCTGCGTGAACATCGTTTGCAAATTCTTCGATTTTCTTCTGCTGTGCAAGATAGAATTCTCTCTTGTTTACGCCGTCCTTAACAACGTCGTTGCCAAGCTGTGAACGTGTAAGATGATGAAGAACGAGTCTCTTTTCACCTGTATTGATAACTGCGCCGTTGAAAAGCTCTTCGAACTTTTCTGTAAGCTCAGCTTCCTTAGCAAGTTTCTCAAAGCAGTCAAGAATGTCGTCGTTAACTGCCTTTGCTGCATAATTATATGAAAGGCCTGCTGCCATGGGCACGCTGTAAGTCTTAACTCTCTTAGCGCCGTTTTCACCGCTCATGACTTCTTTTACGCTGACCTTTTCCTTATTCTGAAGCTCTTTAAAAGCCTCAAGTGTGTCGAGGTTTTTCCACTCTGCCATAATTTGTTCCTCCGTAGATCATGTATTTAAAATATTCTTTTATGAATCGTAAAACTTATCTCGTCTTAACGGATTATACTTTAAAGACCGCCTTTATTCAAGTATCTATGGAAAAGCAAAACTCTTTTTGCTATAATTACTTTTTGATAAAAAGTCTTTCCCCGCAGCACATTGATAATACTTGAAAATCGGAAAGAAATAATCGTTTCAGAGGTTTTATTATGAAAAAAATAGTACTTACCGGTGGCGGTACGGCCGGTCATGTTACTCCCAATCTCGCACTGCTTCCCAAGTTAAAAGAGCTCGGATATGACGTAACCTACATGGGTTCGCTCGACGGAATCGAAAAGAAGCTGATTGCGGATTTTGACATTCCCTACTTCGGAGTTCCCGTAGGAAAATTAAGAAGATACCTCGATCCGAAGAATCTGACGGATCCGTTCAAGGTTATCAAAGGTTATCACGAAGCAAAAAAATACCTAAAAGAAATAAAGCCCGACGTGGTATTTTCAAAGGGCGGATATGTGGCTGTTCCTATTGTTCGTGCGGCTGCAAGCTTAAAAATCCCCTGCATTATCCACGAATCGGATTTAACTCCGGGCCTTGCCAACAAGCTTTGTATTCCTAAGGCATTAAAGGTCTGCTGTAATTTCCCCGAGACGGTTGAAAAACTTCCCGCAAATAAGGCTGAACTTACAGGTTCACCCGTAAGAGCCGAGCTTTTTGAAGGAAACGCAGAAGCTGCAAGAGAAATGTGCGGCTTTAACAAAGAAAAACCCGTCATCATGGTTATCGGCGGAAGTACCGGCTCTGTTGCAATCAACAAAGCAGTCAGAAAAGCACTTCCCGAACTTCTTAAAAACTACCAGGTGGTTCATCTCTGCGGTAACGGAAGAATCGACAATCTGCTTTTAACCACCGAAGGCTACAAGCAGTACGAATATTTAAAGAGCGAATTAAAAGATGTAATGGCTTTAAGCGACCTCGTAATTTCACGTGCCGGCGCAAACGCCATCTGCGAACTCTTATCCTTGAGAAAACCCAATCTTTTGATACCTCTTTCAAAAGCAGCCAGCAGAGGAGACCAGATTTTAAATGCAAACTCCTTCGAGTCCCAGGGCTTTTCACTGGTACTTCAGGAAGAAGATCTCGATGAGATTTCACTGGTTAACAAGGTAAAAGAGCTGGACGAAAACAAGGAAAAATACGTGGCTGCCATGGAAGCAAGCAATCAGATAAATGCAATAGACAAGATTATCACGCTGATTGAGGATGCAGTTATTAATCGCCCGTAAAAGAAATATAAGAATCAAAAAAACACGACCTCGGTCGTGTTTTTCTTTTGCGAGTGTGTGAAAGTTTTTCTGTAAATAAGATATCCTAAGATAATTGACGAGCTGTATGGCGGTAAGATTACCGTTGTCCAGCTCGTTTTGACTATATATAATTCCGTGAATTTCGTCAAGAGTTATGTTAGAATGAATGCATACTATATTACAGTTTAATTGAGAAAACCAAACGGGACTTGTGGAGATGAAATACTGTAGAGAAAAAATAAAAATACTAGAAGAGAATCCAGAATTGCAATTGTGCGACAATGGTGATTTTAAGATAAATGTTGATTTAGTTGATAACTATGAAATTATTGATATGCATTGTCATTTATTTGCAGGCCTATCTCAGCTTTTTCCTTCTTTTTTACAGAAAGAAAAATGGAATAAAGAAAAATCATTAATGGATATGAGTTGCTTTCCATTTTCCATGAAACTGTTTGATTTAGATGAAATATATTTCACAAAATGTCCGACTACATTATTATCTTCAGATGGAATTAAGGCTCGGATAAAACTTTTTTCAGGTGCTTTGGTTTTGAATTATGCAACCGAAGAACGAATTATAATGGATATGAATTCTAATCATATTTCTAAATCGGTTGTTCAACAAATCAATCCGGCAAATAAAAGTTGTGCATCAACTATGAACGAGATGGTAGCGCGTAATAATCGCCTGCTTACATTTGCGTCAATTCACCCTTTTGATGAAAATATTCTATCCAAAATTGATGACTATATGAAGCTAGATATTAAGGGGTGGAAACTGAATCCTCATATTTGGAATGTACCAATCGATTGCGATAAAACAATTGAACTTCTTAAAGAGTTAGAAAAAACTGGACTTCCTATTTTGAGCTGCAGCGGTAAGGGATTACCCAAAGAAATGCTTGATTCATCGATACCAACAAAACAAACTAAAAAGGAAGTGACTACCCAGTCACTGGAGAAATTCAAAAAAGTACTAGCGTGTATTCCAAATGCAACATTTATCTTAGCTCACAGTGGATGCTTTGACTTTGATTATATGACAAGTATTTTAAAAGAGTTTCCAAACACATACACTGATATAAGTGTTCAGCCTTCAAAGAATATTAGGAAGCTTATTGATTGTGTTGGAAGCAGTAGACTTCTGTTTGGTACAGATTACCCATTTGTTTCACAGGCATTTTCTATTGTGTCAGTTTTACGAGCGACTGAACTAGAGCAAGATCGAAATAATATATTTAGTAACAATGCCAAACAATTACTTAAAATATAGTTTTTAGGATTTGGAAAATGTGTTTGCTGAGGTGAATAATCAGATGTTATCCCGGAAGATAATCGCACTAAGGCTCTCTGGCTCTGTCCATAAGAACAAAGTCAGAGAGATTTTTTATTATTCAGGAAGTCTTCCTTCATACATGATTTGAAGTTCACCATAGACCTTACCCCAGTTTCGGATCGGCATGGTCCATTTTTTTGTGGCTTCAAATGTTGAAAGGTATAGCGCTTTTAAAAGGGCCTGATCACTTGGAAATACACTCCGCTGACGGTTGAGCTTACGGTATATAGCATTCAGGGATTCAATGCTGTTTGTAGTATAAATCATAGTTCTCACATCGGCAGAGAATTTGAAGATGGGGGTAAGCGCATCCCAGTTGTCGTACCATCGGTTCATGGCTCGAGGGTATTTTTCTTCCCAAGTCGATTTCACACGATCCAGAGCTTTCCTGCCATCTTCTTCGGAGGGAGCGTTGTAAATCGTCTTCAGATCCTTGGCAAAGGCTTTTCTGTCCTTGTCAGGCACATATTTGAGGGTGTTACGTACCTGATGGACTAGGCATCTCTGATACTCTGTATTCGGGAAGGCAGTTGAAATGGCTTCCTTGATGCCCGAAAGACCATCGGCACATACGATGAGGATATCCTTTACGCCACGATTTTTCATTTCATTAAGGACGGAAAGCCAATACTTTGCACTTTCATTTTCACCGATCTGAATTGAAAGCACTTCCTTATGACCGCTACATGTGATGCCCAAGATGATATATGCAGCCAGTTTTCTGATGATACCATTATCCCTTACGGAATAGTGGATGGCATCAATGAAAATGACCGGATAAACATCTTCCAAAGGCCTATGCTGCCATTCCTCGATTTGAGGCAGTATTTTATCCGTCACGTCGGAAATAAAGCCTTCTGATGCCTCAAAACCATAGATGTCTTCAAGGGTATCGGAAATCTGGCGGGTGGTCATTCCCTTGGCATACATAGAAATGATCTTTTGGTCAATGTTTGAAATATCCTTCTGCCTCTTTTTAACAACCTGAGGCTCAAAGGATGATTTTCGGTCCTGTGGAACCTGGATGTCGAGACTGCCGAAGCTGGAGTTGACGCGTTTTGTCTTGTAGCCATTACGGTAATCGTCGCTGTCATAACGTTCTGACTTCTGATATCCAAGATGATCGTCCATTTCGGCTTCCATCATTTCTTTGATGGTACCACCTAAGAGATCCTTAAGAGCATCCTGTATGTCCTCTGCGGTCTCGATGTCATACTCCTGAAGGAGCTGTTGGATGATCTGACGCTTACCGTCTGTCATCTGGACTTTGTGTACGGGTTTCTTTTCTTTTGCCATAATAAAAGGCCTCCTAAATAGTTATTTTATCTTAGGAGACCTCGTTCATACAGTGTTATTCCGTTTTTACAGAGATTTTTTCACAGACTCTCTTTTGCTTTAATTTATAAATCTTCGAGAATATCAATCCACTCTTTTATGATTTCTACTTCTTCGTTTGCCTCTTTTACGGCAGCGCTCTTTGTAACCTTTTTGTATACGGGTGCTTCCATCGCATCCTTACTTCTTCTGATGATTAAACTTACTTCATCTTTATCAAAGAAGAGGGCAATCGGTCCGCCGGCCTTGAATTTAACAATCTTACCAGCAAGCGATTCTTTTAGGAACTTCTGTCCGTCGTCCTGATCCTTGGCATATACGGAGAACTTCGAATCGAATTTCTCATGTGAGCTTAAAATCTTGCAGAAAGATTCAGGCTGTTCGTAATCCATTCCGCCGATTTTAAAATCGTTTCCGATTATCTGAACTTCGGATTTAAGATGATTATTGTACTGTGCCACTATCATAACGCAGTCCGAACCGGCTTTTTTCTTACCGTAACGAAGCGCAAGATCGTATCTTAAGAACGGAATCTTCTTGTAAACGCCGCTGATACAGTCGTTTGCCACCGCGCTCTTGGCTTTTTTAATCATCGAATTTCTGGTTAAATCTCTTGTGGAAATCTTTTCGGTTTCATTGTATTCACCCTTTGAAAAAGCTTCTTCAAGCGTGGGCTTTAAGAAAGCTTCTTTGTATTTTGACGAATACGCTTTGTGCTTCGAACCCATCTTAAGGAAGTGGGGAAGCATATAAACACAGACAAAGATTGCTATTAAAAGAATAAGTACAACCACTGAGTTGCCCCAGAGATTAAGGTTGATGATTTTCTTAAAAACAAGAACAACATACGCTCCTGTCGCAATGAAAACAAGCAGTGAAACCAGTTTCCATATCAAATCTGCCTGAAGATATTTAATTCTTAATGCGTTAACGCTCTCTTCGGGAGAAACTACTTTCTCCGTAACTTTTTCGGTTGTTTCAGCCATAAAGACCTCCGATATTGTCAAAAATTATTTTGTAAGAATATCCTTTATTTCTGCGAGTTCTTCAGCTGAAGGCGAGGTCGGATTCCAAAGCATATTCTGACCGTCGTTTTCATATCTGGGAATCAGATGAAAATGGAAATGAAAAACAGTCTGTCCTGCACAGGTTCCGTTGTTCTGAACCAGATTAAATCCGTCAGCACCAAGTCTGTCGGTCATCTTGGTTGCAAGTTTCTTCGCAAGAATCATAACCTTTGCAGCCTTTTCTTCAGGAAGTTCAAAAAGATTTGCATAGTGCTCCTTCGGTAAAATAAGTGCATGACCCTTGGTAGCGGGACCTACATCGAGAATAACGTTAAAATCCTCGTCCTCGTATATAGAATTGGTGGGAAATACTCCGTTTGCAAGCTTGCAAAAGATGCAGTCGTCTTTCATTTGTTTTCTCCTGATTAAGTATTTTTCTATGCCCGTTTTACTTTACTACTCGGCATATTCAATTATAATATCGTCTATTTTTATAAGCAAGCATATTTAAGACGGCTGTAATTGTTTTTATTTACGCCAGCACAAATCTGATATTTCCGATTTGAATTTCATCTCCTTCCATTATCTCCCGTTCTTCCGCTATAATACGCTGGCCGTTAACAAAAGTGCCATTGGTGGAATTTAAATCATATAGGAAAAGTTTTCCCTGAGCCTCGTCTATCTGTGCGTGCATCCTCGAAACACTCCGGTCGTTTAAAAGAATATCCACACAATCCTGTCTGGAACCCAAAACGCATGGAAAGAATTCCAGTTTTGCATCAGGAATTGAATTGTCTCTGCTGATGAGCTTCCTGGAATTTCCTTCCGGAAGAGAAATCAGTACCGTGCCAAATTCCGTATCTCCCGAATCATCTCCTTCGTCCAAATCTAAATCAAAGTTTTCATTTTCGAAGCCTTTTTCAGCGTTTTTCTTTTCCGATATTTTGGACTTCATTAAATCAAACAAACTGTCAATCTTTTTTTCGAATCTGCTTTTACGCAGTTCTTTTTCTCTGAGAATTTCCTTTTTATCATTCTGAATGCTCTCGCTGACTTCTGTATTGGTTATTTCCTCTTCCTCCTTCTCGGCTTTAAGGATTTCATAAAGATTTTCCGCATCAATGCTACCTTCCTTTGCCCTGCGGTACAGCTCGTACACTGTTCTCACTGCCGCATGATTACCGTTATCTATGTGTTCCAGAAGATATTCTGCCAGTTCCATAACCTCATGCGGATCCCTGTTGCACGGGTAAAAAATCCAGTAAAACCTGTCATTGCTTAAATCCATGTAAATGTATTCCGGCGAAAGCACTATTCCCGACACATCCAGAAACAATCTCTTGCATTCTTTGACCTGACTGCTTATCGAGTACAAAAGTTCCGAAAGTTCTTCATATGAAATCTTTCTTTTCACAAAGCCTTTGTCCAGTGACTGCTTCCCTGTTATATCGTAGTAAAGCCTGATTTCATTGTCCCAGGCAATCTTTTTGACCGGAATAAATCCTTCTGCCCTGTTTCTTATAAGCATCTCTGTCTGATAACCATCCGATTCGTCCGTCATTACCAGATATTTTCTGTTTAAATCTCGTATACATTCCGCTTTCATTCTTCCTCCATCTCGGGTTTTTTCTCATCCGTTACACTCCCGACTATTTTTTCAGCTACATCATAAATCGCCTTAATTCTTCTTACGTCCAGAATAATATCCGCTCCGGACATTCTTTTTTCTTTAACTTCTGTCTTTATTTCTCCGAGTTCCGACAATCCGGGAAGATCCTGTGACATTGCAAGTTTCGCTTCCACTCTTGCGGTAACATTGTTCTTTCCGACTTTTACGAATACTTCCGCATCGGTTACTCCGACAAGTTGTCCTTTCAAATCCTCATAAACTCTTTCTTCAATTTCATTCTTTAGTTCACTGTTTGAATCTGACTCATGATAGTCCGCTGCCAGAACAGCATGAACCAACGACCTGTATATGACATTCGCATCATACATATAAATCATCAGCCAAATTATCGATACAACACTTAAAAGAATCACCGGCATTATCAGTGCGCACTCAATTGTAAAACTTCCGTTTTTATATATATTTTTCTGCATACTTATCCCGCCCTCTTTTATCCAAGCGACAACAACACCATAATGAGAAACCCCGGAATCATAAAAGGAACAAACGGAATCTTAGTCTTTTTATCTGCTTTTTTTATGAGCATTATCAATGCTGAAACAATCGCACTGCTTAAACATGCAAAAAAGAACATTATCAGATTGTCCTTCCCTCCAAGCATCAGTCCGCAAGCAGCAAGAAGTATTCCGTCCCCCATGCCAATCTCCCCTTTGGTTAAAAAAGAAATCAAAATCAGCAATACTCCCTCGGCTATTCCGATTATGGAGTTTATCAAAGAAATATCCTTCGTAAAAAAGAGCATTAACGTGGCTGCTGCCGCCAGAAGAACAGGAAAAACAATATTCACTTCTTTTTTCTTAAAATCCGTAACCGCTTCAATTACCAGTACAATAAGTACAAAAGTGAAACGGATATTCTTAATCTGATCCATCCTCTTCTTTTTCTTTTATTTCCCCTTCTTTATAGTTTCTGCATCTTTCACATTCATTTAGACCTGAAACTTCAGACAGTGTTACTTTATATATGGTCCTTTTTAATCCGCTGCACGAAAGACTGGTATGATATACTTCACCGTACGGAGTGATGTAAACATATCCTGATTCATTATCTTCATTTCCGCATTTTTTACAGACCTTATAAATTTTTCCGTCTTTGTTTCTGCACTTATCCAAATCCGAAATCCTGACCGAATTAATGGTCAGGCAAAGATGAGTACAATCACGCCTTGTATGATAAACACTCGCATTATCCGTAATATAAACATATTCATCTTCCTCATATTCTTCCCTGACATATCCGGTCCACGAATGCACTTTCACCCTGTTCGAAAAAGTCATTTTACCCAGACCGAACATATTAAAAAGCGGCTCGACTTTATAGGTTACAATCAGATCGATGTTGCCTTTTTCGTTCACAACATCACTTCTGAAAAAGAAGATTCCTGCTTCTCCGTTTTTTATCAGTGAATTGTTAAGATTTTTATATCCGAAGTTTTCAGTAAACAATGCTCTTGCAAGTGTTTCGGATAAAAGAGGATTTAAGATGTTTTCATCCGGCAGTTCCCAATCAAATTCTTCATCAAAGAGTTCCTCTCCCATAGTTTTCGCATAAGTTGCCGGATACATCATTAGAGCCATTTCCCTTGCAGTCTCATGCAAGGCGAATTCAACCTTCGCATAAAGATTCATCATTTCCAAAACAGAAATCAGAGAAATAATCAGACTCAGAAAAATCGGTAAAACAATTGCTGCTTCAAGCGTCAGACTGCCTTTTGCCTTTTTCATTCGTCCATCCCTCCCAAATATCTTTTATTCTCAGAAATATGAATACTTTTTTTCTCCTACAAACCGAAAATCAAATCCTGTTTCAACCGTAAAAACAGCTTTTACTTTATCTGTACAGGCATCAAATCTGAAAAACTCATTTCCGTTACCGGATATTCTCAAATCCTGCTCAATCATATCCATTGTTCGGTATACTTTAAAAATTGACGGAAGAAGATACAGAAACACTCTTAAATAATCCGAGTATCCCACGGTTATATTGGGTACGCCGCTTTCACTGACGGGAACTTCCGCTTCTTTATCCTCAATTTCAACATTTTTACCGAGAAGATTTATCAGTCCTTCTATGCTTACATTAATCTGTTCGGAAGTTTTGATTAAAGGAACTCTCTCACCATGTATTAAGTCTCTTACATCCGTTACTCCTTCCGCAGCCGCCCAGCCAAGCAGAATTGCCTGAGTTGTTACAGGTTCCGGAACTTTAATCAGCGCCTCAAGTGCTTCACCTATTGGTCGTATTTTTTCAACTTTATCAGTTGCAAGATTCAAAGAAATATAATCTTCCAATGCTCTTAACCAAAACAGATTCTGAATCATGCTCTGCATGTTCATAATATCCGACCCCAGGCCAAAAACTATATATTCCGCTTCGTATTTGAGTTTTGTCTCTTCTCTCTGGTCAAGATAATTGCCCATTTTACTCATTATGTATTCAACAAAATATACATTCTCGGTCGGATCAAAATCAAACTCCTGCATGTCTTTGATGCCATGTTCTTTATCACGGAAAAGAAGAGTATCCGATACAGATATTGTCTCCAGAGAAAGCTTAAGATAATCCATCCCCATCAAGATGAACGCATTTTCATCAAGCCGAATAAAGGATCTGATTTCATCCTTAATAACCGTCTGCTGCCAGCTGTCTTCTTCCGTAGAAACAAAACTTTCCGCAACACTTTCCTGCATTTTGGAAAACTTTTCAGAATCAAGACTGTATGAATCCCATACGCTTACCAGGTTTGTCAGTTCTTTAACATCATTTACTCCAACCAGATTTGACATATATTCAACGACCTGTTTCTTAAAAGGTTCTCCAAACCTGTCTGTTGCAAGTTCATATTCAGTCAGCGAGACATTCGTATCCGTTACATCCAGAAAATCGGAATAAAATAAAAAGGAAGTTCCGTTTTCAGGATGAAAATTATCTTCAAAATATTCATTCAGCCTTATCTCAAGATTTTGAGGATCCGGAGTATTCGAAAGATATGATAAATCAATAAAAAACACATCGTATCTGTCGAGCAGTTCTTTGTTATATTCCCCAAAAACCGAGAGAAGTGCGCTCTCCACGGCACATTCATAAACCACCTGAAGAGCCGCTCCTCTCGAAGCTGAAATAATCGTTAACAATAACGATATTATCAGCGTAAATACAAGACTGAGATATATTGATATTTCTCCGTTTTTACTATGTAATTTTTTTAATCTTATTTGTAATCGCTTCAAAAACATTTTCAACAATCTCAATCATCTCTTCTCTGAAAATAATCACCAGTGTTACCAGCACAACTAAAATCAGAATTACTTCGACCGTGCTTAAACCGGTCTCATCAAGTGCAAATCTCTTTATAAGTCCAAGCGCAGATTTCATTGTTTTTCCTCCTTTCGCATTTTTTAGAACGAAAAACTATCGAATGCCGGAATCATTATCAATGCAAATACTATAATTAAAAGAAAAACCATCGGTATTAAAAGTCTTGTTCCGGCAGTTTCGGCCTTTCTTCGTATCTTCTCTCTCTTTTCGCTGCTGCTCTCATCCGCCGCTTTTCTTAATTCGGCAGAGATTTCTCTGCCACCCTTTTTAATATTTCTGTTTATCAGTCCGACAAAAAAAGTAATTTCTCTTACCCCGCAGTTTTTTGACATGCTATCCAAAGCATCCGTTAAAGGCACTCCGCCTTTTACATCCAAACTGACTTTATAAATCTCTTCATAAATCGGACTGTCTTTCTTCTTTTCAAATTCAGAAGCCAGCCTGTCAACAATCTGCCTGTGCATAAGCCCGGCTTCGTTTAATAACGCATACTTAACGGCAAAATCCGGATATTCAATAATTATTTTTTCTCTTCTTTTTTTCTCGTTTTCTCCGGATAAAATTCTGTCCTTAAAAAAAACAAAGCCGGCACAAACTACTGTTAATACAATAATTGCCGGGACTTTGGTACTTTTCTTTTTACTCCATTTAATATTTACACCGTTTATCTGAGTCGGAAGAATTAAGGTCTTGCTGGATCGGTTGTTTTCATTTTCATTATCAAGATATTTTTTTAGTTTTTTCGTAAATTCCTCTTCCTCACTCTTTGTTTGCGGTAATATAAATCCCTCTATCGTTTCTTTTTCTTCAAAATCTTCCAGCGAATAAGTTATCTCCAGTTCTATCGGAGTTTCTTCATCAATGTCGTTCATAATCGCTCCAGACGAATCCACTATCCCTCTCGGTCTGACCCTGTACCCTAATGTAAACGGATATCCCTCTAATGCTTCAGGGAAGGCAAGATCATCATATATTTCCTCAAAAGAACTGTTTCCAGACAAAACGGTAAGTTTCAGTTCATCCAGAAAATTTTCTTTCATATTCACAATCTCTTCTTCCGAATAAGTTCTCGAGAACAGTTCTATTTCAATATCTTCTTCTCCGTATTCGCTCTCAGCCACAAGCTTAATACTCTGCTTTTTACCGTTTTCTTCTCTGATAAGAACATCCGCATCGGATGTTTCACCTCTGCTTTTATACAAAAGAAGTATTGATAAAAAACTCCCCAGGAGAATAATAATTCCTGCTGTTTTAAAATTCTTTATGCTTTTATGTCCGCTATTTTTTCTCCCCATAAGAAAGCTCCCAAATATACTAAAAGGCAGATTGTCATAATCACAATTCCGCGCATATTTCCATAAAGCATGTCAAAATACCCCGGGCTTGTCGCGCCGATATATCCAATAATTACAAACGGAATAATACACATAAGTCTGTGCTCAAATCTCTTGGAAGATATTAAGGTCCTGAACTCTCTTTTCATCTCAATTTTTGTATCAATCACATCTGTAGTATCAGCTATAATCTCCTTTAAATTTCCACCGCTTCGTTTGGCGACAGAGAAAACCTCGGAAAAATCCCTTATCTCTTCGATACAGCTTCGTTCCCCAAACGATGCAACAAGATTTTCTAAAACGAGGTTATTCTCTAGTCCCCTGACAATGAATTCACATTCTTTTGTCATAAAAGATTTTTCGCCAAACATGTATCTTATTTCCCGATAAGCGCTTCTAAAGGCATTTTCCGCAGAACTGCCTGCCTGAAGATTCACTGCTATTATTCGTATCATTTCCTTAAACTCGAGAGTCATCTTCCACTTCCGTTGTTCCAAAAGATATTTTTTTACAAATATCAGAAACACCGGAAAGAAAAAGAAAATTATGACACCCGCAATTAAAGATCTGTAAAAAAAATAAGATAGTAGGGCAGATGCCGCTGCCCAGATAAAAACACTGATAAATATTTCTTTTATATTCAGTTTGTATTTGTCATATCTCATTTCTTTTTTTCCATTTTGTAAGTATCTTTCAGGTCCCCCACCTTTTTTAATACATACTTTGATCCAACCATTTCCGTATCAAACAGTTTTCTTAAAACAATACTTTTGTCTTCTTCTGACGTTACCTCACTTATTTCCGTAACTCTTCTTAATCCGTTCGCTTCCCTTTCAAGATGAATCATAATATCTATCCCCGAAGCAATCTGTCTCCTGATGGATTCAAGAGGTATTTCCGCATTCTGAAGATACATAGCTTCAAGTCTTGTGATCATGTCTTTGGAGCTGTTGGCGTGTCCTGTCGACATACTGAAATGTCCTGTATTCATAGCCTGAAGCATGTCTGCAACTTCTGCTCCTCTGACTTCACCTACAATTACCCAGTCAGGTCTCATTCTTAAAGCTGTTTTTATCAAGTCTTTAATCGTAATAGCTTCGCAACCCGAAGAATTTGAATTTCGGGTTTCCAGTCTTACAAGGTTTTCCACCGAATTAATCTGAAGTTCTGCGGAATCTTCAATGGTTATCACTCTTTCCCCTTTGGGGATAAACTCGGATAAAACATTTAACAGAGTTGTTTTTCCGCTCGATGTTCCGCCTGATACAAAGCAGTTATATCCCGCTCTGACTGCAACTTTTAAAAACTCGGCAGCTTCCTCTGTAATACTTTCGCTGTCTACAAGTTTCTCCATCGTGAATATTTCTTTGGGAAAACGTCTGATAGTCATTATTGGGCCTATAACTGCCGGCGGAGAAAGCACAATATTCACTCTCTCCCCGTCCGGCAGTCTGGCATCTACAATGGGCTCGCTTTCATTTACGGCCCGGTTGCAGGAGGATACTATTTGCTGTATTACATCATCAAGTTTTTCTTTTGATGCAAATTTTTTGGGCCACTCGAAAATACTTCCTCTCTTTTCGACAAATATTCTGTCATACCCGTTTACCATTATTTCTGAAATTTCCTCATCTTCTATGAGTTCCTGTAAAACATCCAGTTTTCTGATGGAATCGAATATGATTTTTACCAGATCATCTCTGTCTTTATAAGAATAATTATTTTCAATAGTTTCCCTATATACGGTTTGTGCTATGAGGACTTTTACTTCCTCTTCGTTAGGATCTGATGAAAGATCTATCTCGCTTCGTACGATGGCAATAAGCCTTTCAGTCTCTTTTTCATCTATCATTTTTACCTCCGTCTTTTACCATTTAAACTCCGAAGCGGTTTCCTTTCTCACATAATCCGTCAGTTCCGTATACAGCAGCCTGTCAATTTCACCCGGAAGATTTTTGATTGTCGGAATTACACATTTTTTTGTCTTTTTCAGGATATCTTCATGGTTATATTCATTCAGAATCTGCTCATAATGAAAGATCTTACTTTGCGCCCGAGAATCGTTTGCCGTCATGGTGTAAACTATGGAACATCTGGAAAGAAAAGAATCGAATAGTCCCTGAAGATAGTCCGATAAATCCATGATGATATAGTCGTACTCTTTCATATCTGACAGTTCTGAAAGGAATTCATCCCATATATCCGGTGTAATATATGACAAATCCAGATAATAATATGCAGGTTTTATCATATCCAATCCACTGTAACTTACGATACTGTTTTTGAATTTCGATATGAATTCCTGTCTGATGTTTTTAAAGTAATAAAGAACATCAGACAGATCTCCTCGTCTTCCGAACTGTTCGCTTACCGACATTCCCGAAAAACTTTCGAAATTCAAATACAATACTCTGTATTTTTTAGCAAGCATTTGCCCAAGTACAGTACAAAACGATGTTTTCATTGATCTTGCAACAGGTGAAAATACACCTATAAACTTTGTTTTACTTGCTGTCGGGTTGCAGATTTCCATTTCGCCCGCTCCGATAATATCTATCAGTCTGTCGACCACTTCGTCTCCCGGGCTGTATCTGAAAATGCCGTCATTTTGAGCATCTTCATAAATATAAATTGTTTTGCCAACCCCTTTTATTTTCTTGTCTTTGTCTTCCGAGGCGATTAAATAATCAATCTTTTCCTTCTCTAAAAAGTCTGTCAGTTTTTCTTCGCTCGTAAAAGCACAAAGTGAAAATCCAATTTTTTGGTCATCCTCTAAATACTTGTAGAGTTTTTCCATATATGTAATGTTAGAGTCGTATAGTCCGAGTACTTTTTTCTTCATACAAAGCCTCCTAACATATCGTTATTACTGTAACTCCCAGAAGAATTGGTAACGAATAATGGATCTTTCCCTTTTTTAACATTTCTTTGTCGAGAGTATCCATGTATGATTCGTCAAAAATACCTTCTTCTTTCATTAAAACTTTTCTTAGCAGGTTTCTTGAAAAGTTGAATAAATATTTGAATCTTTCTCCAAAAGACTTGTTTTTAACGGATTTTATGATTCCTGTAACAAGACCTGCAAAAAGTGAAATTATAAAAACTAGCATTACCTCTTTGAAAGAAAAACAAATTCCAAGCATTCCAAAGAGTTTTACATCCGCTGCACCGAAGAATCCGAGTGCGAAAAGCGGAAACAAAACCAAAATGGGAAATAAAATCGAGAAAAGTGTACCGAATAAATCAATCCCGTTGTCTTGAATGATTTTATTAGTAAGAAGAATCGATGAAGCTAAAAGAATATACCAGTTAGGGATTTTATCGGTACTGAAATCAAGCACTGTTGCGCCGATTAATAATAGTATCAATAAAATATGTTTTTTATTCCTTTCATAATATTTTTTTCAAATATTCAGTTGTCAATTTTTAAATCAGGAAAATTTGGGGAGAATTTATCCCAATTTGAGGAGTCTCATTTTTTTAGTGGTGAAATCGATTATAAAATATTTCGGACAGTTTGTAAAGTAGAAATTTAAAATTTTTCAGATTTTTTGTGATAGTACACATACAAAAGTAGGACAAACCCTTTTGTTTAGGCGCTTTCAAGCATTTTCACTTTTTTTATTTTTTTGAAGAAAAAATAAAAAAGGACCACTTTTCAGCAGTCCTTTTTCGAAGGTATGTATAAAAAATTTAATGAAGAAATCTGAAGGACTTTAATCCCATATTTCCGAAGCCGGTGTACTTAAGGTACAAAGCCGAAACTCCGTCGGGAATATTACATTCTGATTTGTACGTTACCCAAACGGTTTCAAAATCAACGCCTAATTTGGCATAAACAGGACCGTCCGGGGTTGTGCGGACCTCGAAGTCGCCTTTTCCGTATCCGCAAACGTCAAGCTCAATTCCTTTTACGCCTTTAAAATCAAAATATTTAAATCCAAGAGTTGTGTTTTCTACGATGTTATAAATATAACCTACACATTCTTCTCCGTCTTTTCCGTCCTGAGTTACTCTGGGAACGTGATGTCCGCCGACATAAGGGATTCTTTCCTTGTCAGTGTACATGTTGCAGACAATGTAAGAAGGATATTCCTCTGTATCTGAAAGAGGTCCGCCGTTTAAACCGCAGGATGTGATCTCAACCTGGGGAATACTTCCGTCAGGAAGGAATTTAACCTCTTCCGCGCAGCCCTGACGTGCGTACCAGTCGTTGTTGGTCTGACGATGATAAAAGATATATCTTTTACCGTTTATCTCGCACAAACCGCCGTGGTTGTTGGCACCGTACGCTGCGGGTTCTTCTGCTTTTTTGTATGTGGAAATACCGATATCACAGTTTGATACGATAACTCCGCCGTATTTAAAATCTCTGTCAGGATAGTCACTGGTTGCATAGCAAAGCTCATGCATAACTTCCGAAGAGTATACAAAATAGTATTTTCCGTCGAACTTACGAATTGAAGAAGCCTCGAAAAATCCATGTTTTTCGAAGTCTGTTCCAAGTGCACATACGGGTGAAGGAACTACAAATTTGGGTGCTTCTTTTATGGTGAGCATATCCTTGTCAAGCACGGTACACATAGAACCGTGTACGGATGCATCGCCGAATGCGCATACGCCGCCTGTATAAAGATATGTGGTGTCACCCTCTGTGATTACTGCGGGATCGAACTGATGCTCTTCGCCGTTTTCTCCAAGCTTCGAGCCGTCCTCGTAATGAACATATCCGTAAAATTCATATTTGCCCGCAGGTGTGTCGCAGACCGCAACAGAAATATTGGATACCTTGTCGAGCGCATAGTAAAGATAATATCTGCCGTCCGGACCCTTTGTTACATCGGGTGCGTAGAGGCACATATTGTCTTTTACATTTAAGGGATCGTCTTTTCTTGTATATATAACGCCTTCGTATTTCCAGTCTTTTAGGTTGTCGACGGGCGCAGAATAGCACACATAGTCATTCTGGCAGAAGAAATGTCCGCCGAATCTGTCATGTGAGCCGTATACATAAACCCTGTCACCGAAGACATGGGGTTCACCGTCGGGAACATATTCGTATGAAGGTAAATACGGATTAAAACACTGTTTCATAAAATAAACCTTTCACTACATTTCAAGGCCTTTTTTGTTAAGCCATTCTTTGATAAACTCGTCAAACTCGGAATCGCGTGCTCCGGGAACGGGACCGTTTGAAGTAAATTCCATGCCTGCTTTGTTCTCTGCTGTGTAAGGAGCCCATGTAGGCATAGGTGTTCCGTCTGCATCGTTTCCGTTAGGATCGCCTGTTTTAACAAAGTTTGTAAGATAGTTGCAGATTTGTCTTGCAAGATCGAAATGTCTTCCGACAAAAGGTCTCCAGCAGAGTCCTAAGGTCTCAAAGAAGAACCAGAGGTCTACCGAATGGAAAGTGCCGGGGTTGTCCCAGCCGGGAATGTCGGGATTGAAAAGATAGTAATAACAATCTTTATCGTTATGTTCAAATACGCCTTTAACCGCACATTCAATGCCGTTTGCAAAAGCATACTGATTGCCGTTCTTAACGTGAGCTTCCTTGAATGAAAGGAATTCGTCTGCCTTGTCACCAAAGATTTCTCTTGCTTTCTTTTCGAAATCTTCATCGTTTTCAGCCACTATAAAGCTCTTAAATTCATCGCTTGTATTACCTGACATCATAGGCACATGAGCATGTCTTCCCTCAAGGAATGCCTTGGTCTGATTCTCTTTTAAGAAGCATCCGTCAATCGAAGGACAGAAGAAGAAATTGTTCTTGTTTCTGAACTCGCTTGCTTTGTCACGAACAAACGAAGCATCAAGTTTTCTTGCTTCTTCGATGGTATTTACACCGAGTGATTTGATGAATTCGTCGCCCTTTTTCTGAACTGCTTCAAAATCACGGGGAACAATTATAAAGTCATTGAAGTAAGGGAATCCGATGATTCCGCTCATGATTACGGCCTTCTGGAAAAGTCCCTGTGAAGAGCCTGTAAGATGTGAAAATACGCTGCCGCCGCCTGCAGACTGACCCATAATTGTAATATTGTCAGGATCTCCGCCGAATGCAGCGATATTTCTTTTAACCCATTTGATACCGGCCTGCTGGTCTAAAAGACCGAAGTTAGTAGGTGCATCAGGGCTTTCTTTGGAAAGTTCTTCGTGAGCAAGGAAACCGAACGCGCCAAGACGATAGTTAACTGATACGAAAACTACGCCTCTTTTAGCAATGTTTTCACCGTTGAATTCCATTTCAGGCGGATATCCCCACTGGAAACCGCCGCCAAAGAACCATATAAGTACAGGAAGTTTTTCGTCTGCGCTCTTTGCGTTAGTCCAAACGTTAAGGTAAAGGCAGTCTTCATCCATATCGATTTCGGGATCAACATGCCAGTCACGAACATAAATGTCATCCGAAAGACCCGGTACATCCTGCATTGAAATGGGACCGAACTTGTATGCATCAAGCACGCCTTCCCAGTTCTTAGCCGGTTGGGGAGCTTTCCATCTTAAATCTCCCACGGGCGGTGCTGCAAAAGGAATTCCTTTAAAAACCGTAATTCTCGTGTTGTTTCCCGCCAAACCGCGAACTTCGCCATTTTCAGTCATGACTTTTCTTAACATTCTAAAACCTCCGTTTTTGCTATAACTAGAATTTATAATTTGTTAAACATATAGACTCAATTTATATTATAAAAAAATATATAGATATATTGTATTAGACAAACTTAAGAAAAAAGGGGCACAAAATTTAGTTAAATGACTCATATTTACTTCCGATTTTTGGGGCCTTTTGACAAGTAGAAAACGCCGATAAACAAAGCGTTTGAAGGTGTTTTTGAAGGTCGATTTTTTTTGGTTTTCGTTATATTTCACAAACTTTTTTTATTTGTAGTTTTTATATTGATTAAACCAAATCCCAATGTTACGATACAATCAAATTCAGGATTTTCTATCGTCGGATTCCCGACATCGGATTTGTTAATACAACTTTCCCGGAAATTTTCCTGCTAAAAGAATTATATAAATGCAGGAAGTAATTCCTGCGGAAAGGATATATGCATGGGGTTAGATGCTAACGAAAAAATTCTTGCCGATTACAATGATGTTTTCGCCGATATCATGAATGTTTTTCTTTTTGGCGGAAAACAGGTGATTAAGGAAGATCAACTGGAGAATTCCAAGGACCGAAGTCAGTATAAAGCTGACGGAGAACTCCATCAACAGGAAAGAGATGTATCCAAATTCTATAATGACAAAGAGATACGAATAGCATTTCTTGGTATAGAACATCAGAACAAAGCAGAGGAATATATGCCGTTGAGAGTAATTTCTTATGACGGCAGTTCCTACAGATCACAACTCTTAAAAAACGAAGGTAAGAAAAAGCCATATCCGGTAATAACACTTGTTTTATATTTCGGAACCACGCACTGGAGGTATGGCAAATCATTACACGAAGTACTTGATATTCCTGCAGATATTAAAGATTATGTAAGCGATTATAAAATAAATGTTATCGAAGTCGCATTCCTTAATCAGAAACAGATAGATATGTTTCAAAGTGACTTCAAAATAATTGCAGATTTTTTTGTTCAAAAAAGAAAATACGAAGATTATGTTCCTTTAGACGATCCGATTAAACATGAGGATGAATTCCTGAAAATGATGGAAATCATGGTCGGGGACAAGAGATATTCGCAGGTATTGGTTGAACTGAATAAAGAAAGAGACAAGTTAAAGGAAGGAAAAATAAGTATGTGTGAAGTATACGATAAGATAGAAGGCCGTGGAATCCAAAAAGGTATTCAAATGGAAAGAGCTAATACAGAAAAGGAAAGAATGCGTGCTGATTCAGAAACAAAACGTGCTAATGCCGCTACAGAACGTGAAAAAGCTGCAAGAAAACTCGCAAATGCTGAAAAAAGACGCGCAGATAAGGCTGAAAAAGAAATTGCAAAACTCAAAAAACTGCTTGCTGAAAAGTAATATATAATACTAAAAAAGGACTGCCTATGCAGTCCCTTTTTTTATTCTGCTTTCTTATCAACAATCGCTTTTCCGAACCACTTCTTTTTATACCAGTAGTACATTACTATCAGTCCTCGGATACATTCGTCTGTGGCCGTGCCCATGTAGACGCCTGCGACGCCGATTCCGGCGAGAACGCCGAGGCCGTAGCCGAAGGTCAAGCCGAGTCCCCACATGGTTATAAGACCGACTATAAGCGGGAATATGTATGCGCCTGCTGCCTTTAGCGAGCAGATGAAAGTCATGTTAAGGCATCGACCGATTTCAAGGAAAATATCCACTAACAGTATCATGCTGCCCAGAGCGATGACTGTTTTGTTCTGCGTGAAAATCCTTAATGTAAACGGACTTAATGCCCAGTTGACTGCCGCCAGCGCAACTGTTATAGGCATAGAAACAAGGAGGGTTTTAAACACTCTTTTATACGCCAGATCTTCTTTGCCGGCGCCAACCAGGTGGCCCGTTATAATCTGAGTAGCCATTGCCGATGCGTTCGAGAAAATTATCGCAAATGATATCAGCGAATTACAGTATACTCTCGCATTTACCGAATCGTTGCCCATTCCGTTTACAAACGAAAGAAGGCACATCTGGTACATTGTGTATGAAAGATTTTCACCCGCCGAAGGAAGACCGATTTTAATCATCTTCCATAAAAGATCGAACGGGAAAGGCCTTATGTAGCGTATGGAAATCTTTCCAATTTTAGCTACATAAAAGAAAGCAATTGCGGCAATAACCGCTATTGTTCTGGCAACAAATGTGGAAATTGCAACCCCCGCAACCCCCATGTTTAAACCTTTCAATGGTCCGTATAAGAAAAGATAGTTTCCACCGATATTGATTACATTGATTGCGATGGAAATATACATACCGACTTTCGGATATCCGTTACAACGGAGTATCTGAATCATTACATTGTAAATTGCCATTAAGAATCCGCCACCGCCCACGATGTAGATGTAAGTCATTGCGTAGGGCTTCATCTCGGGCGATACTTTTAGGAGCATCATAAAAAGCGGGTTTGCCAGTACGATTCCGATACTGAGTATTACGCCGAAGGTCGCATTAAACACTACTGCAAGTGAATAAATCATATTCATCTTGTCGTACTGTTTTGCGCCGAGGTACTGTGCAACAACAACCGATGTGGCGGTAGCGATAATGTTAAAAAGAATGATAATCATAAACATTATCTGGTTCGCATTTCCGACCGCACCAACCGCATATTCGTCATAATGGCTTAACATCAGAGTATCGACATTATTAACCATTACTCCGAGAAACAGTTCAAAGAACATCGGTCCCGCTATTACAAGAAGCGGTGTTTTTTCATTTATTACAGGACTCTTCTTTTCTTTACTCATTTTAAACTAGATTACTTTCTTAGACTGCTCAAGGGCGTCTATTACTTTATCGCACCAGGCATCAAATTCAGGATCCTCCACCTGGCATTCCGGATGAGACAAAACATAATCAAGTGCAATTCTCACACCCTTGTTAAAGCTTATGTTCGTTCTCATTTCGGGTACGATTCTTTTTAATTTGCTGTTATCAAATACAACCGACACAGCCTTATCGCCTATCAGGCTTCCTTCAAAATCAAAGCCGTATTTATCCCCTACAGCGCTTAAATATTCCGAAGAAACATGATATGCATTTAATTTTACACCGAGTGCTTCAGCTATTGTAGCATAAATCTGATTCCAGGTAAGAGTTTCGTCGCCTGTAATCTGGAATGCTTCGCCGATAGCATGGCGGTTGCCCATAAGACCGATAAATCCGACTGCAAAATCAGCATTGAATGTCAGGGTCCAGAGAGATGTTCCGTCTCCCTGAATGATAACGGGCTTACCTTCCTGCATTCTCTTAATAACCTGATAAAAGCCCTTTTTACCGTGAACGCCTAAGGGTACATTTCTCTCATCGTAGGTATGACTCGGTCTTACAATAGTAACCGGGAAACCTTCCTCGCGATACTTCTTCATAAGGAATTCTTCAGAAGCAATTTTGTTTCTTGAGTATTCCCAGTGAGGATTTGAAAGTGTCGTACCTTCAGTGATTCTGTAATCGGCTGCAGGCTTATTATAAGCCGAAGCGGAACTTATGTATATATACTGATTCGTTTTCTCCTTAAAAAGTCTGTAGTCCCTTTCTACCTGATCAACCGTAAAACCGATAAATTCGCTGACTACGTCAAAGTGCATTCCTTCGATTTTTTTACGAACGTCTTCTTCATCGGACATATCCGCTTTGATAAGATGAACGTTTTCGGGAATTGCATCGCTTCTGTTGCCGCGGTTAATCAGCCAGACCTCCCACGAGGGATCTGCAGCAAGTTTTCTTACTATTGCGGCACTGATTGTGCCTGTTCCGCCAATAAATAATGCCTTCATATATTCACCCCTTATACCATCATTTCATAAATCTTTGTACAGTCTTCTTCGTTTAATGTAACGAAACCTGAGATACTTCCGTTTCTTCCGGATGTTCTGCAAAGCACATTTACGAGCTTGGGAATATCCTCTTTCTTTGCGCCGAGCTCTTCAAAATTCTTGGGCATACCGAGTGAGCAAAGATAATTCTGAAGTGCATCGATTCCTTCAAGTGCTGTCTTTTCGGGATTTGCAAAATCCATCTGGCAGCCCCATACTCTTACAGCAACCTGAGCGAAACGCATTACGTCATGCTTGTAAACATATCTGAAAACTGCGGGCATTGTAACAGCAAGTCCTGCACCGTGTGCACAGTCATAAAGAGCTGATAATTCGTGTTCGATTGTGTGGCTGTTCCAGTCCTGGCTTCTTCCGACGCCGCAGGAATTGTTGTGTGCCATCATTCCTGCCCACATAATGTTTGCTCTTGCCTCATAGTTATGGGGATCTTCGATTACTCTGATTCCCTCGTGCTTCATGGTAAGCAAAAGTGCCTCAATCAGTCTGTCTGTAACTTCAACTTCTTTTGTATTTGTAAGATATCTCTCATAAAGGTGAGCCATGATATCCGTAATGCCTGCTGCCGACTGGTAAGGAGGAAGTGTTTCCGTAAGAGCGGGATTTAAGATACTGAATTTAGGTCTTATGGCATCTCCGCTCGCGCCTCTTTTAAGCATGCCCTCTTCTTTTGTGATAACCGAATCGGGGCTTCCTTCACTACCTGCTGCCGCGATTGTAAGAACTGTTCCGATGGGAAGAGCCTTTTCAACTCTTTTACCCTCATAAAAGTCCCAGAAGTCTCCGTCGTAAACCACACCTGCTGCGATAGCCTTTGATGAGTCGATGGTACTTCCGCCGCCGACCGCAAGAATAAAATCAATGTTTTCCTTACGGCATAAATCAATGCCTTCGTATACAAGGCCGCTTCTGGGATTGGGTTTAACTCCGCCAAGCTCCGCAAAGGGAATGCCTTCCTTTTCAAGTGAAGCCTTTACTCTGTCTAAAAGACCGCTTCTTACAACGCTTCCGCCGCCGTAATGTATCAAAACTTTTGTTCCGCCGAACTTTTTAACCAAAGCTCCTGCTTCATTTTCTGTGTCTTTTCCGAAAGCAAATGCTGTCGGCGAATAAAAGTAAAAATTCTGCATAATGTAACCCTCCGTTTGAATAGTTTTATAGGTGACATGATAATCATAAAACGCTCTTACACACAAAAATAGAAGATATTTATTGTATTTTGCCCATTTTTTGCTATTATGAAATCAGATATGAATTTTACGGAAAGGGCAACTAAATGGAAAAAGAGATCATAAAATTCCCATCTGTTCAGGGCGTCAGTGTTATCGACAGAAAGACTCCCGAATACTTTCCCCCTCACTGGCACAATGCCTCCGAGTTTACGCTGATATTAAAGGATAACTGTGTCTATAAAATAAAAGACGAGGTATATCATTTAAACTCCGGAGACATACTTTTAATATGGCCCAGAGAGCTCCACGAAATCCTGTCTTCTCCCAAGGAAGGCTCTGTTTTCATACAGTTTTCGGCAGATATCATTGAAAACAATCTCGACCTTGTGTCAGCTTCCAAATTCATGAGTGCATGCCATGTAATAAGCGCAAAAAAAGAGCCTGAAACGGCTCAGATCCTGCGTGATCTTATATATGAAATCGGAGATATTTATAGCAAAAAACCGTCTTTTAGCGAGACTAAATGTAAAATATTAATATACAGGCTTCTCCTTGTAATTGGAGACTATGTTATGCGTGAACAGCACGAGCAGAACGGTCCTGCCACATTTTCAACCACATCCAGAAACTACATTCGTTCCGCCTGTAATTACATCGCAGAGCACAGTATGGAAGATATTTCCCAGGCCGAGGTGGCTGCAAAAATAGGCTTAAGCCCCTACTATTTCTCCAAGCTTTTTAAGGAATATCTGCAGACTTCTTTCCCGCAGTATTTAACACGCATAAGACTTCAGAATGCAATCACTCTTTTAACAGAGGATTCTCTTTCGATTACCGAGTGCGCTTATATGGCGGGCTTTCAGTCCACGACCACTTTCAACAAAGTATTCCTTGAATCAGTCGGCTGTTCTCCGAGAGAATACCGCAAGCTTCAGTACAATCAGCAGTAATTATTCGCCTTTAAGCATTATCATTCCTGCCATCGTGCCGCGTTTGCCTTTCTGCGCGCGGTGCGAGAACAATACATCGTTGTTGCAGCATGTGCAGAGTCCGGAGATGCTGATATGCTCGGGTAAAATGCCCGAATATGCGAGCGTTCCGAAAATAATTCTGCTTAAATCCAGATCGAATTTATCATCGTCTTTTTCAAAATACCAGGCATCGTCCAGATAATCGAATTCAATAAATTCCTCAAAAACATCACGGCTTACTTCATAGCAGCACATTCCTATGCATGGACCTACTCCGGCATAGATGTCTTCGGGTTTGCATCCGTATTCTTCAACCATCTTTTCAACCACTCTTGCGGAGATTTCCTGAGCAGTTCCTTTCCAGCCCGAATGCGCAATACCGATTGCTTTTTTTACGGGGTCTACAAAGAAAACGGGAACGCAGTCAGCACAGGTAACTGTGATTGCGAGATTAGGCTCGTTGGTTACAAGCGCATCCACGTTCATATAATTAAACGGTTTTAAAATTCCGCATCCCGCATCGTTTCTTGTTGCCACGCGGACATTGCTTCCGTGGTTTAAATTGCCTATTACAACATCTTCAAGTTTGATTCCGACAGCATCCGTGAAAAGCTCATAGTTTTTTAGGATGTTTTCTTTTGAATCATCTGTTTTGATTCCGAGATTCATCGAAGAATAATATCCTTCGCTTACGCCTCCTTCTCTCGAAGAAAACGCATGAACAAGAAAATCAAACTGTTCAAAATCGGGGAACGTATAATACATTACTTCGTTGTTGTAGTTTTCTTTCATGTAAACCCTTTCCTGTACAAAAATACCCTCAATGCAAGCTTGAGGCATATATCTCAGAAAAGCGGCCGGACCCAGGCACCCTTGCGGCACCCGGAAGATTCCTCTTAGTGCTGCTTCGTTCCCGACCTGACACGGTTCGTGGATTTCCGTCGCGCAAGACCCAAACCCAGACCGCTTATCTGAAACATACGCCAGACTCAAATTGCATTGAGGGCGAATTTGAGTATATAAAATTTACGTACAAATGTCAATCTGTGAGCACGGGATTAAGCTCGATATCCGGCTCGTCTCCCCTTGAATTGATTACTGTATAATTAAAGTTTCTGAAAAGATAACATCTGGTTTCGCCTAAATCCTTATCGGCTGCATAAGAGCTTGTTGCGGTTACGGCAAAAATTAATCCGTCTATATTCTCACCTTCCTGGAATATTTCGGCGGTCATACCGTCGTAAACGGCGTGAGGATTTTCCTCAATGAAGTCGGTTTTTATCAGTTCCGCGCCGTCAAATAAATTGTAGTAACACAAATTACCGTAAGTATCCTCGGATAAATATATATCGCCATCAGGATTAACATCAGCAAATACAAGATCAAAGTTATAGTCATGGTAAAAATACGGTCTGCCATAAATATCTATAAGATCCGGCAATCCCTTGTATTCGACTTTTCCGGAATTTTCAACTCCGGGCTCTGCTTCCAAAACAATAATTTCCTTTATCTGCCCGTATTTTCCGACAACATGGTTTATTCCCACATGTACGCTGTCAGCAAGCACTTCAATCTGATAGATTCCGGCATAACCATCCTTCCAGATATCTTTTGCATCATATTCAGCCAGTACGATCCCTTCTCCTCCGTAGTATCTCTGATACTCCGTAAGACGTATCTTATCACTGTCGTTGGCTGTAACTACATAAATGCTGTCTCCGGAGATTTTTACTGCATAAACGTAATCCTCGGGAATCAGATTAAGATCCACTCGATACGCATTACCGTAATCTATATAAAGATTTCCTGCCAGGAACTGATATACCGCAAAACTGTTGCCTTCATCCGAAACAGCCTCTATCTCGGTAAATGTGTCCGTGTCTGACCATTCTTCCAAAGCAGAACCGTCAGGATAGCAGCTCATCAGATACTCAACCGAATAAACCTCTTTCACATCATATCTTTCGGAATAAAACTTACCGTTCACATAGTAAAGAGGCCCCGCGCAGTAATCCCTGTAAGCCAGTCCGCATTCTTTTGTATTTAAATCGTAATAGCATACACAGCCTTCGTCGTTTAACTGATATGCATTGGTAAACTCTCCCCAGTCGGAATAAAACGACGACATGTCAGTTAAGTCATAATATCTGAAAAATACAAGGTTTCCGACTCTGACAAAATCGGTTCCGTTATTTTCAACATCCTGAGTGGCCCTGAAATGAGCACAGATTTCTCTCATTTCACCGCCCACATCGAGGACTGCTTCTCCTTTTATTGCGTCCAGGTTGTCCGGATCATACAAAGCAACAATCGGAATATCATTAATATCCACACGTTCAAAAACTGTTTTGCCTTCTTCAATGAAATAAAAACTTTCAGCAAACTCAAGTTCATCGCCGTTTAATTCATATGAAAACTGATATATTTCGGGAGATCCGCTTCTGAACTGATTTACAATCATTTCTCCGCTTCCTGCCTCGCTTAAATCACAATAGCCTGTGCAAAGATTTGCCTCAATTCCGCCTGTTTTCTGATAAACACTTGCCTCGGCGAATTCTTCTCCTTTTTCAAAAGTAATAAACCAGGGATTATCACTGTCCTTCTGTTTCCATATACCGTAAAGATTTTCGTCCGCACAGTTTGTCGCGAAATTTTCGGAAGCATATGAATCGATATCACCCATAAAGAAGTCTTCAACTTTTTCACTTCTTGAAAGTTCAATCATTCTTCCGTTGGTTCCTATAGGACATAATGCCTCGTCACCCTCAATCTTGATGCCGTCATCCGTTAGGCTGATTACGCCTTCAACGGGAGCGCTCCAGTATCTTCCGAAATTGGACATGATGGAAAATGTCAGAACGCCGATTCTTGCCTCGTTAGTATTCTCGTAATAAAAATCCCTCGGATCCTCGGGGATAAATTCCATCATCCAGAATGAGTAAATATCGAGTTCTTCCTCGGATTCAACATATCCGCCGTAGGCGTATACATTTCCGTAATAGTTATAAATTGAAAGCGCAAAAGGAGCTCCGCCTTCGTCAATTGCAAAATAAGTGCCTTCGATTTTTGATGCAAAAGCATTCTCGCTAAACTCGGGCACTTCGTAATTAGTGTTGTCTGCGGGACTTACGGTATTTGACTCGCCGTTTCCCGAAGTATCGTTATTATTGGCATTTGTGCTTGCCGTGTTAAGCTGAGCCTGAGACAAGTTGTCGTCTTTGCTCGTATTAACACCCGTCGGAGTGCAGGCGAACAGAAATACAAGCATATTTAAAGCTATTAAACCCGATGCAATTCTTTTAAGAATTTTCTTCATATCCTCTTTCCTTTTTTACACTGTATTTTAACCGAATGTTTCGTCAGTCAACATTATCTCTCGTGATATTCTGCGCCCATTTGTGGCTGTAAAAATGCTTAAATACCCACGGCCATTTTACGAACTCGTCCGTACAAAGCAGGAAATATACCCATTTTACGGGGAGTTTAAGCACAAACGCCGCAAGCAGTCCGAGCGGTACCGCATAAGCCCACATATCTATAAGGTCACACCAGAAACCGAATTTCGAGTCGCCTCCGGCTCTGAATATACCGGCTATAAGACACGTGTTGACAGCCGTACCTGTAATATAATACGAATTGATTAAAAGCATGAATTTAAGATATTCGTCAGCCAGGGGCGTTAAATCGGTGAACATGAATACAAGTGGCATTATCGCAACTACAAAGAGTCCCCCGATAATACCCGTCACAACCGCCAGTCTTAAGCAGATATGACCTGCTTTTATTCCGTCCTCCACATTTCCTTCGCCCAAGATCTGACCGACTATAATTCCCGAAGCCATTCCGATACCGTAGCACATTACGCATCCTAAATTTCTGACCACGTTGATAATCGAATACGCGGCAACCGCATCCTCTCCGAGATGTCCGATAATGGCCGAATATGCGCTGAATGCAAGCGACCATGCAAGATCGTTGCCTATAGCGGGCATCGCCATCGAAAAAAAGTCATGCTCAAGAGTTTTATGCCTTTGAAACATGGTTTTTAATGTGAGCGCCACGCCGGGCTTCATGAATACCGATACTAAAATACATCCGATTAACTGAATGAGTCGGCTCGTCGTGGTCGCAATCGCAACACCGATGACACCGAGCTTGGGTGCACCGAAAAGTCCAAAAATAAATACCGCATTCAAAGTCACATTGCAGACTAACGCAACCGCTTCGAGCACCGTGCTTACGGTTACCTTGTCGATACATCTTAAAATCGACATATAAACCGCGCTTACCGCCCAGAATAAAAGGCCGGGCGCTATAAACATAAGGTACTTTGAACCGATTTCGATTAAAGTTTCGTCATTTGTGTAAATCCGCATCAGCGTTCGCGGAATTAAAAGACATAAAAGCGCTCCGAGAGCTGCCACCGACAGCGCGAATTTATGACCTATGCCTTCGACCTTTTCGATGGTCTTCATATCGCCCTTGCCGTAATACTGCGCGGCGAGCATGGCAATACCGGTACCGATTCCGTACAGGAACATGAAAAGAATTCCCACCATGCTGTTGGCGAGAGAAACGGCACCTATCGCTGACTGTCCGACGTAATTAAGCATCAGAACATCGGCGCTTGATACCGCGGCGTCGATGATATTCTGAAACACTATCGGAAGTGCGACAACACATATTTTTTTGTATAATTCTCTTCTTTTTTCCATCATAATCTCAACATTTCAATAATATCATTTTTTGCCTTAAAACTCAACGTCACAGCGCCCTCATCCTTGAGATATCGGCGAATGTATGCTATCATTTTTAGAGTATTGATAAGAGTAAAAGAGAAGTCATTATGGATAAAAAAGGCAGAATATACGTCTGTCACACCTACTATCACGTATATGTGGCACTTTTAAAAGAATTCAATCTACCAAAAGAAGAACGATTTAAGGCAGACCTTGTCTTAAGTCTTATGTCCAATGACTTCGAAACCTTTGCAGAAAGGGTCAAAGAAACAAAAGTTTTCGAAAACGTATTTCTTTTCGACGAAAAAAGAGAAACATACTTCCCCGAAGTTGCCGTGCTTAAAAATGATGCGGGCAACGTCGTTTCGAATATGATCAACCGCATCAAATTTACCAAAGCATTTGCTAAGGCCCAGGAACCTTTTGTACCTGTGGATTTTTCCAAATACAAAGACGTATACGTCTTCTGCGACGTCGATCCGATAGGACTTTACCTGAATCAGAAAAAGATTAAATACCACGCCATAGAAGACGGCTTCAACTATCTTAAATTCTACGATCCAGTTCCCGCAAAGTCCGACAATAAGGGCTTTTGGGGGCTTAAGAAATTTTTCAGCATGGGGCTTAATTTAATCTTCATCCGCGACGGATACAGCAAGTACTGCATCGATATGGAAGTAAACGATTTGTCAGTGGTGAAGGATTCTTTTAAGAAGTATGTCGAAGTGCCGCGTGCAGAACTTTTAAGCAGACTCAACAAAGACGATAAAGAACTCATGATGAGAGTGTTCGTAAAAGACTTTGACACCTTAAAAGAGCAGCTCTCAAACGTGGATTCAAACAGAAAAAACATCATCATTTTGACCGAGCCTCTGACAACTGATTTAAAGCAGAGAGAGAAACTTTTCAGAGACCTTGTGGAAGATTATTCGAAAGAAGGTGAAGTTTTCTTAAAGCCTCATCCGAGGGACGAACTCGATTATCCGACGGTCTTTTCCGACGTAAAACAGTTTGACCGAACCGTACCCATGGAAATCCTCAATTTCTTCGAGGATATCAGTTTTGATAAAGTCGTATCGGTATACACTCAGCTTGATTCGGTTAAGTTTGCCAAAGAGAAAGTCTACCTCGGACACGATTTTATGGATAAATACGAAGACCCCGAGATTCACAGAAAGCATCATAAATAAGGAATATCAGATGGATTTTACAAAGAAACTGAGCATTATAGTACCCGTGTACAATATGAATCACGACGGAAATCTAAATTTCTGTCTGGATTCGCTTGTCGCTCAGACCGTAAAAGACTTTGAAATAATCGCCGTAAACGATGCTTCCACAGACGATTCGCTGGATGTTTTATACGATTACGAAAAAAAATACCCCGGGCTTTTTAAAATCATAACTTACGCCGAAAATAAACATCAGGGCGGAGCCAAAAACGAGGGCTTGAAAATCGCCGAAGGCAAGTGGATTGGCTTTATCGACAGTGACGACTGGATCACAAAAGACTATTACGAAAAGCTCATAAAAAAGGCCGAAGAAACAGGCGCGGATATCGTCGGCTGCGATTACAACATCGTATCCTCACATACATTTGAACGCGGAAACCACGTTTCCTCCAACAGCTTCGATCAGTCCGGAGAACTGACCAAAGAAAGAATGAGCAGTCTGTTCAGATCTTTCGGAAGCATGGTAATCAAAATCTACAAACACGACATCATAAAAGAAAATAACTTGGACTTCCCCGAAGGTATCTTTTATGAGGATAACTGTGCAGCCAGAGTCTGGGCGACGTATTTTAAGCATTTCGAATACATAAACGAAGACAATTACTATTACCTTCAGCACAATACTTCGACGGTTCACACCATCACCGAGCAAAGATGCTTAGACAGAATATCGGCCATGGATATTATGGTTGACGAGTTTAAAAAACGCGGACTCTACGATGAGTATAAGGATGAAATCGAGGACGTGTATACACAGCTCGGGTTCAGGATTACGCTCTTTTCCTATATGCTCGGTTGCAAAGAGAAAAACTTAAAGTTCGTTAAAAAACTCAAAACGAATTTCGCCCAAAAATTCCCGAATTTCAGGCAGAACAAATACTACTCAATCCCTGATAAGGAAGAAGAGAAAATGGTTAATCTGTGCATGAAATCGCCATTCATTTTTTACAATTATTATTCTCTTTTATGGAAATACAGAAACAGAAAAGCCGGCAGATAAAGCCGGCTTTTTTTGAAAAGAAAAACTGTTTTACTTAATAAAATTCAGGATATCCTCATATACCATATCCTTCGCGTCTTCATTTAAAATCTCATGGCGAAGGTTCGGATACATTTTTCCGTCAACATCCGTATAACCCTGCTTTTTTAAAAGTTCCATTGCTGCGTTGAAAGCTTTTTCGTTTACTGCGCAGGGATCGTCCGCGCCCGAGAAAAATCTGATGGGAAGATTGGGGTTATTCATCACATATCCGCCGTCGGTATATGTTAACATCGTGAGTTTTACGAGGTTTAAATAACCGTTTAAGGTGAACATATAGTTGCAAAGCGGGTCTTCGTTATACTTCTTGACCTTTTCGGGATCGGAATTGACCCACATATGCGGCACTCCTTCTTTTTTGAATCTTTTCTCGTAATCTCCCACTACAAGATCCGATATAAATTTCGATCTCGTTTTCTCGCCCTTAATATTGGTTACCATTTTTATAAGTGCGAGTCCGGGCTTCATTCCGGGTTTCTTTGACGGACAGCCGATGACAACGAGTTTGTCGATGTCCGCATCATATTTTCTTAAGTAACACCTGACAACCATCGAACCCATGCTGTGTCCAAGAAGAATATAGGGGAGCTCTTCTTTTATGAGTTCCTTTGCATAAGACTTCGTCTCGAGTGTAATCTCATGCGTATCATCTATGAGTGCCA